>CAZGRL010000168.1:0-6942 GCA_964528155.1 uncultured Anaerolineaceae bacterium | reverse complement strand
GTTCACTTACGCTCATAGGATGCGGCGGAGGCAGCGACCAGGCAGCCAAAGACGGCGACACCGTGTCCGTACAATACACCGGCACGCTGGAAGACGGAACCCAGTTCGATTCCTCTTATGACAGAGGGGAGCCGCTTACCTTCACTCTCGGCATTGGGCGGATGATTAAAGGCTTTGAGGACGCCGTCCGCGGCATGAAATTGGGCGAGGTTAAGACCGTCACCCTGCCCCCGGAAGAAGCCTACGGAGAATACAACGCGGACCTTATTGTGACGCTTAGCCGCGACCAGTTCCCGGAAGACATGGAGCTGGCTATCGGAAAGATGATATCACTGCAAAATACCGCTGGTCAGCAGTTCACGGCCGTTATAGTTGAAATCGGTGATTCAACGGTAACCGTAGATGCCAACCATGAGCTGGTGGGCAAGACCCTCATCTTTGAGATTGAACTGGTAAGTATAACGCCCGGGGCGTAGCAATTCCTTGCTTTTTAGCCCTTTACATCGTAAAATAAAGTACGTTACGGGCCATTAGCTCAGTTGGTTAGAGCACAGTCCTGATAAGACTGGGGTCTGTGGTTCGAGTCCACAATGGCCCACCATCCCCTGAAACCCTTATTAGCTTGTATGTCTAAACTAGCTTTATTACTATTGGGTATAGATCAAATAACTCCAGGCCTGGCAGACCTCAAAATAATTAGCTTCCTTATTGAATTTGACAAGCAAGATTATATTCAACATAATAGGCTAACATAAACCTCGTTATTTTAAAAACCAATAATATTTTGTGAAAACAACGTGCTGTCTTAAAATTTACCAGTAACAACTCCTTCAATAGACCAGAATCATTCTCGGGAGGTGATAATGCCGGATAAACCATACTCTCTATCCGTAAAAGTCCTTATACTGAACGAGGCAGGAGAATGTCTTTTAATAAAGCGCTCCATGAACTCCAAAGGAAATCCCGGCAAATGGGATTTCCCGGGAGGTAAGGTGGATGCCAGAGAGAACATAGAGCAAGGTCTTCTGCGGGAAGTCCGTGAGGAGACAGGCTTAAATATTTCACTCCAACGCATTCTAGGAGCCGCCGAATCTGAATCACCATCAAAAAGAGTAGCTTACCTCATTTTCGAGGGGCACATCAAGTCAGGGCAGGTACGACTTAGCAGTGAACATGATGATTTTATCTGGGTCGACCAACAGAGCATTGGAAGAATTGATATAGCAGAGCAATTCCGCCCTTTTCTAAAAACCCACGTATGGAAACCTAAACATCTTTAGAAAATAATACCATCTAGGCAATACACTTGTTTATCGAGATAGTGAGGCAACAATTGGAGGAACTGCCGATGAATGGGAGTAAAAACCGTGAGAGCCAAAGATGGCTTAAGGAACAACTTGAAAAGTTCATTGTAATTTTACCGGTATATCAAAGATATGCCGTTGTACTGCGGGAGGTGTTGGAAACAGCCACGAAAAAAATAACGCCGCTGGCTATAGTCCAGACCCGTCCAAAGTCAATCGTCAGCTTTGGTGAGAAAGCCCTCCTAAAAAAACACGCCGGAAGATATTCTGACCCCATAAACCGGATGACCGATCTGTGTGGAGGGAGAATCATAGTACCTACCCGAGCGGAGATTCAAATAGTCTCTGACTTTATCAAGAATCACTATGAAATTGACTGGGAAAATTCTGTTGATGTAACCCAGCGTCTTAAGCCAACTGAGTTTGGTTACCGCGGCGTGCATTACATCGTTCAATTTAAAAAAGGGGTGTTTCCAACCAAAGATATCAACATAACAATTCCCGAAGAAGTCTTTGAGAAAAAGGCAGAAATTCAACTGAAAACGATACTAGAACACGCCTACGGAGTTTTTACCCATGACAGAGCTTATAAGGGCTCTTTTCAAATCCCCAATGAACTGAAGAGGCAGATGGCAGAGGTAGCTGCGCTCCTAGAAACTGCAGATAACGATCTTGCCAAGATTGAAGACGGCCTTAATCAATACGCCTCAAGTTACGGCTCTTATATGAACGAAGAGAAAATGCGGGAAACGATAGAAGATCTAAAAACAATCCTGGAGCACGACCCTAAAAACGCCGGACTGGCAGCACGTATCGGCAAATTGGTAATAACGCTTGGCCAGTGGGAAGAAGCAATAGATATACTTAAAAAATATACTGCACCTGACTATCCTGCAATCCTTCGCGACTTCGGAATTGCTACCTGTAAAATACACAAAGATAACCCCAAGAACGCGCAATATAGGGAAGGGCAAAAATATCTGGAGCAAGCAGTTACTCTAAACCCAAATGACACGGATGCAATTTGCTCTTGGGCAGGTACTTATAAAGGCATTGATGAAGATAGAGTTCGGCAACTCTACCTTCAGGCTTACGAGGTAGAACCTTCAGATCCATATCCACTGGGTAATTACCTTGAGTGTGAAATCATGCGACTAAAAGATATATCTATCATCTCTACACTCCGCGTCTCCATCAACAAAGCTATTGAACGCTGCCACGGTTATGTAAAAGTAAATATGAACATGCCGTGGGTATTTTATGATATGGGTAAGTTCTATTTACTCCTCGGAAAGCCGTATGAAAGCTTAACTGCCTACGCAAAGGCAATCCAGCTTAGCACGGCATCATTTATGATTGATATTTCTTTGGCATCTCTCGAGAGAATTTCTGTCATCAAAGATGAAATCGACGGATTCGAATGGGCGCGCCAGCTCTTACTCATAGGTTTAGCAGTAAAATTCCCCAAGGATAATCCCGGTATCAAAGCGATTAAAGAGCTGAAAAAAATGGCCTCAAAGGGTCATTCACTCACCACACCGATAGTTATTATCAGTGGAGGTACTGATACTGCCATTGAAAACCTGATACAAGACTACCGTGAGGTAATGCTGGAGGGTTTTTGGAACTTCCATGGCACTATCATCTCGGGCTGGACAACAACCGGAGTTTGCGGGCTTGCTGGCGAGATAGGGAAAAAATATCCTGATGCCATCAGAACAATTGGGTATTTGCCCAGGAAATTGCCTACCGGAGTACAAGATGATAATCGTTATAATGAATTCCGCTTGACCAACGATAGCAACTTCACCCCTCAAGACTTTTTACTGGCATGGATGGATATAATAACATCCGGTGTTCCATTATCCAAAGTAAAAGTGCTGGGGATTAACGGGGGACCTATTTCAGCGGTCGATAACCGTATAGCCCTAGCTCTAGGAGCACAGGTAGCAATAATCAAAGACAGCGGTAGAGAAGCCGATAAGCTCTTAACGGACAAAGATTGGGCTGACTCGGAGACACTGATACGTCTCCCTGCTGACCGGATGACCTTAATGGCATTTCTTAATAGCAATCCAACTTGGCTTGACTCAAATGATAGAGAAACAATCGCCCAGGCTATACATAATAATTACCGTGCCGGTAAAAAAAGAGTATCGGTCAAGGAAGACATTACCAACGCTCCCTGGTCGCAGCTGGCGGAAAACCTAAAAGAATCTAACCGGTGCCAGGCAGATGATATTAATAATAAATTATCCAGGATTGGCTGTATTATAGTTAAAGTTACCGGCCGCAAGCCGGTGAAAATGACGTTTTCAAAAGCGGAAATCGAATTGATGTCGGAGATGGAGCACGGACGGTGGAATATAGAGCGCCTTCTTGATGGGTGGAAACTGGGCCCCAAAGATACAACCAGGAAAACCAGCCCCTTCCTGGTACCATGGGCGGAGCTTCCGGAAGAAATAAAGAAATGGGATAGAGAAACGGTACGGAAAATTCCCGAATTTTTAGCAAAAGTCGGGCTGGAAATAAGGCGTGAGTGATGATATGTAAATAATAGTGTATAATTTCTCTCTTGCCATTACATTGTTTTCATAGCTTGACACGTTGGGAAACAATATACATAATACTGGAGAAGTATAACAAAGGAGTTGCAGAAAATGCAGGGAACGTCAACTCCATTATCCCGTCCTCATGTATTAGTAACACAATTTAAACCCGTGAGTATTTTTCTGTGTCCCTGCCGTGTTACCACGAACAAGCTAAGTGAACTCGTTGAAAAAGCCAAAGACAGTCTTACTCAAGAAGAACCCACAGACCTGATGGAACTAAAATTCGATGTTCTTGAGGAAAAGTATCTTGGACTAAATATTACCATCCAGCCCCGACTTTTCTTTTTACCCAGCTTACATTGGGTAATATTGGCTCTTTCTGTTGAGTCAAATCCTGCGCAAGGTGATTCAATGCCCTTCGAGCAGATACTAGCACTAAATAGCAATTTCCGTGTCTGTCACGGAGAACTAGAGCGCCAGGATACACCGATAATCGGACGTGATAAGCTAACACCATCCCTTTCCGGCGGACAGAGTGCTGCTGATATTTTTAAGAAAATAGCAATACAATTATTAGGAGCATATGATTCGCCAAGTACTTTAAAAAGAACCGTTACATTGAGTATCGCCCATTTTGAACGGATGTTAAACGATTCCGAATTATATGCATACGGCACGATTGCGCACAGTGACGAGTTGATTAATCCAGATTGGGTAGCTGAAGCAATACACGAGCGTGCTTACGACCGCTGGAGGCCATCAGGCATACGATATTTCGTTCATAGTTATAGCCTAGTTTGCGGATGCTCTCCGGTACAGAAGGCGGGAAATAAAGAAGTGACCTGGCCAGTTAATATATTTGTTAAGGACTACGTCAGGGTAGGAGTAAGGTTAGCACTAGAACGGGCAGCATTATTGGAACTCAGGTCGGCTTTACAAAGTGTTGAAAATTTGACCGACTTACGTCATCTTAGGAGTGATTGGGTTGATTACCGGCGTGTGTTGGGTGTCCGTTGGACCGCCGAAGGCACACAAAGAACGCAAATTGAACAAATTTGGCGGAAAGTATCGGGCATGGAAAAGTTTGCAGAAGAAATAGACCAGCGTTTTGAGCAAACCGTAGAATTTTTTGAGGCACAAGCCACTGATAGATTAAACCAATTATTGGCATGGTTCCAAATAGTTGTTACCGGACTCGCCGCTGGAGGACTAACAGCGCAAATTCTTGAAGGTGAGGGGTGGAGGGTCTCTTTACCGTGGTCGCTGGGAATCGGTGTTTTAGGAGCACTTTTATCATGTTTCTGGCTATGGAACAGACTTAAGAGAAAGTAAACAAGAAATAATTTTTGAAATTTCCTATAAAATCAAAGAAAGGATAGGAAATAATAATCCTGTATTAATCAGATTTAAGGATAGATACAAGGTATAAATTTATGTCTCACGATGTTTTTATCTGCTACGCCAACCAAGATAAAAAGATAGCTAATGAAGTTTATTCCACCCTAAAGAAAAACAGCATCACCTGCTGGATGGCGCCGCAAGATATTATGGCTGGTGAGGACTGGGATAAAGCAATCATGGATGCTATTCCCGTTTGCCACATCGTTGTCCTAGTCTTTTCCACCAATTCAAACGATTCCCCTTATTGTATAAGCGAAATAAGAACCGCCTTTGATTTGAAAAAAGAAATTATCCCTATCTTAATCGACGATACGCTTCCTCACGGGCGTATCGCTCTTTATCTGGGTAGCAAACAATGGCTTTACGCCAACACGCCACCGCTGGAATCCCATCTAAAAAGACTGGTGGATGAAGTTCAAAGACATCTGTCCCAGATTAAAGCGCGCGAAGAAGCTGCCATTAGAGAAAAGGCGCAGCAGGAAGCAGAAACCGCCCAGAAAGCAAAGGAGGCCGAAGAAAAAGCTAGAGAAAAAGCGGCGGAAGCCAAAGCCGCCAGAGAGGCTGCTGTCAAAGCTAAGAAAGAAGCCGAGGAAGCTATCAGGGAAAAGGAACAGCAGGAAGCAGCAATAGCCGAAGCTAAGAAGAAAGCTAAGGAGGCCAGGGACGCCAGAGAGGCTGCTATAAAGGCCAGAAAAGAAGCCGAGGAAGCCATAAAGGAAAAGGAGAGAGAGGAGGCGGAAACAGCCAGAATCAAAAAAGAAGCCGCGACACTGGAAGCAGAAAGAAAGCGGCGTGCTTTAGAAACCGCCCGAAAGAATAGGGAAGATGAACTTAAAGCTGTAAAGGAGCTAAAGACTAGTAAACCATCAGCAGAAGAGATGCCTCGGAAACCTAAGGTCTGGATATGGACTTCAATCGGGACTATTGTTGGTATCATTATTATAGTATTAGCCTTGAAATTCACTATATTTTCCGGAGAAATAACGACCCCCGGGGACGGAAAAGAGACCGCTATTGCCACAGGTAATATCCCAGTCACCACGACCTTACCGATACCACTAAATACATCGACACTGCCAACCACAACGACGACACCAACAACCACAACAGCGGCCACGCCCGATGAATATGTAGCAATATCTTATTTGCCGACAACCTTTGATAAAAATGAGGTATCTGGTGATGAAATATTCATTGTAAGCTTAAGCGGGAATTTTACATGCCAGAAAGATATCCCCTATTCTCTTGATGGGCTCTACATCATGCCCAAGATAACTGCCAGAAATATTTTTACCGGAAATGAAATTACGCTTATTACCAGCAACAACATCACATCAGAATATGTTCCACAGGAGCAAGGTGAAACGGTTGGTTTCCTGCAAACTCTACTCTTAAAATTCCCAGAACAGGCTGAAACGGGTACCTACAGAATCTACCTGAATGCTGAAAGCGTTAAGGTAAATATTGGAGGATTCTGGGTAGATATAAAAGAGTTATTAAAGCTCGAGGAGCAGTTTCTTGGCACAGTGAAATACAATGAATAGTAAAAAAATGCCTCAAGTCTACGAATAAAGAGACTACAACATCAGGCTAAAAACCAGTTTAAAAGTTCTACCTTTCGTACACCACCGCCCACCATTATTTTCTTGCAGGATACTCGAAATCACTTACCTGAAAAGTCTCCT
>CAZGRL010000167.1:0-6999 GCA_964528155.1 uncultured Anaerolineaceae bacterium | reverse complement strand
AGACCGCTTGATCGAAAACGTGAGCAAGGTGATTGTCGGGAAACCTGAAGCCATTCGTTTGACCGTCATCGGCCTGCTATGCCGAGGCCACGTCCTGATCGAAGATGTGCCCGGCACGGGAAAGACGATGCTGGCCAAAAGTCTGGCACGTTCGATCGGAACGACGTTCAACCGCATCCAGTTCACGCCCGACATGTTGCCTAGCGATGTCACGGGTGTCTCGATCTTCAACCAGAAGACGAGGGAATTCGAGTTCCGCCCTGGCCCGATCATCGCCCAGATCGTGCTCACGGATGAGATCAATCGAGCCACACCCAAGACACAGGCCGCCCTCCTCGAAGCGATGGAAGAGCGACAGGTCACGGTAGATGGTGTGACCTATTCCATCCCCGAGCCGTTCCTGGTCCTGGCTACTCAGAATCCGATCGAGTACGAAGGCACATTTCCTTTGCCGGAAGCCCAGCTTGACCGATTTCTTCTCCGGATCAGTCTGGGATACCCCGCCGTGCAAGATGAGATCGAAATGATGAATCGGCAGATGTTGGTTCACCCGATCGAGAGCCTGGAGCGCGTCGTGGAAGTCGACGCGCTTCTGGCTGCGCAGCAGGCTGTGCGTCAGGTCCACGTGTCGGATGAGCTGAAGCGTTACATCCTGCATCTTGTGAGTGCGACCAGGAATCACGCCGAGATCTACCTGGGAGCAAGCCCTCGCGGCACGCTGGCGTTGGTACGCACGGCTCAAGCACGGGCGGCGATCCTCGGTCGCTCGTACATCATACCCGATGATGTCAAAGCCCTGGCCGTCCCTGCTCTGGCTCACCGGTTGATCATCGGCTCGTCGGCCAGGGTGCGCGAGATCGATACTCGGATGCTCATCAGCGAGATCGTGAGTTCCGTGCCCGTACCCGGGGGCGAGGTGGGATGATCCGCTCCAGGGCATGGGTGGTCCTGGCCCTGTTCGGCTTGAGCCTGTTCGGCGGCCTGGCGACAGGGCGTGATCTCTTCTTCAGCCTGGCGTATCTGTGGGGCGGCCTGCTGGTCACCTCGTGGATCTGGGCCCGGTCATCGTTGCTCGGTCTGACACTCGAGCGCGAGGCGCGTTCCAGCGCGGCCCAGGTCGGGAGCGTATTCGAAGAGCGCCTCATTTTACGCAACCGAAGCCGCGTCCCGAAGCTTTGGGTGGAGATCCGTGATCGCTCGACCTTGCCGGGGTACTGGGCGACACCGGGCCCGGCCGGAATGGCGGTCGACGAACCCGACCGGCGAGCCGCCGACATTCCGGGCCATCGAGTGTCATCCGTGATCGCCAGCCTGGGAGCCGGACGCGAGGTTCGCTGGCTGGTCAGGACGCGCTGCACGCTTCGCGGACGATACCGTCTCGGACCGGCGTCGTTGGAGTCGGGGGACCCATTTGGATTGTTCACATTCTCCATAGATGCGACGCCGCCGCATTACATCATCGTCCTTCCTGCAACCGATCCCATCTCCGAATTCGAAGTCCCGAGCGGATACCTTCCCGGAGGAGGGGCGCTCCACCAGCGAACGAGCCAGGTGACCGCCAACGCCGTCGGCGTGCGCGATTACGCGCCCGGGGACGGAATGAATCGAATTCACTGGAAGTCGACCGCACGCCGGGACCGGCTGATTGTCAAGGAATTCGAAATCGATCCCAAGGTTGACGTATGGATTGTCCTTGACGCAGCCGCGAACACACAATCTCGCACCACGGAGCCCGAAGATACTGCCCCCAAGAGCATCCTGCCCCGAACCGAGGTCAGGCTTCCGCCTGACACCGAGGAGTATGCCGTCGCGGCGGCGGCATCTCTCGCCTTCCATCTTCTGTCGCGAGACCGGGCGGTCGGCCTTGTCGCGTACGGACACATGCGCCACGTCATCCAGGCCAACCGGGGCCAGCCGCAACTGAACCAGATCCTCGAGACGCTGGCGACGCTCGAGGCGTCCGGGAAGCTCTCGCTTGAAGAAGTCATTCGCATCGAGGCGGCGCGATTCCCGCGCGGCGCCACGGTTGTTCTGATCACGGCCGATCCGCGAGCCGAGCTGCTGCTCGCAGCCCAGGAGCTCGAACGCCGCCGAGTGAGCCCGATGCTCGTGCTGCTCGATGCCGAGAGCTTCGGAGGGGTACCTGGGAGCGCACAACTCGCCGTCCGCGCCTCGCAAAGGGGCGTGACCACCCACTTGATCCGATACGGTGACAAGGTAGGCGCGGCCTTGTCGGGTGCGCCTCCGGCGCTTCCGTCGTGGAAGGTCGCATGACCCCCGAAGGCGAACGATCGAGCGGGTGGCTGATCGGCGTGGCGGTCTTCATCTCCGGGCTGACCACGCTCGGGGTGGAATTGACGGCCTCCCGATTGCTGGGCAACGTATTCGGAACGAGCAACATTGTCTGGGCCAACATCATCGGCCTGATCCTGGTCTATCTGACGGCAGGCTACTTCATCGGTGGGCGATGGGCCGACCGATCGCCGTATCCGGGCACGTTCTATCGCTTGCTGGCTTGGGGGGCGTTCTTCGCCGGTGTGGTGCCTTCCGTCGCCAGGCCGGTCTTGCGTCTGGCGGCGTCCGCGGTCGAGAACCTCGACGCCGCCGTCATGGTCGGATCCTTCCTGGGTGTGCTGGTCCTCTTCAGCCTGCCGGTCACCCTGCTCGGCTGCGTGTCTCCCTTCGCCATCCGCCTGGCGCTGCGCCGGACCGACAGGGCGGGGACGGTTTCCGGCAGGATGTACGCGCTCTCCACCCTGGGTTCCATCCTGGGGACTTTCCTGCCGGTGCTGTGGCTCATTCCGACGATCGGGACGGCGCGGACTTTTCTGGCGCTCAGCCTGACACTGATGATCGTCGGATTGATCGGCATCGGATCAACGGACGTGCGCGCCGCTTTGCGCTACGTTCTTCTGCCGGTGGTACTGATCTTCATTTCCATCATCAGCTTGAGAGGCCCGATCAAGGCCAGCGTCGGTCAGATCTACGAGAAGGAATCTGCGTACAACTACATTCAGGTCATCGAACAAGACGGCGTCCGCTACCTGCTCTTGAACGAGGGGCAGGGCATTCATTCCGTGTACGAACCGGGATCAACTGCCACCCTGGGGACGTGGGACTATTTTCTCTCGGCGCCTTACTTCAACCCACCGCCGATGACCACGACCGATGTCTCACGTCTGGGGATCGTCGGCCTGGCGGCCGGTACGATCGCCAAGCAGTACACACAGGTGTACGGGCCGATCCCGGTCGACGGCTGGGAGATCGACCCGGAGATCGTCGAAGTCGGTCGCCGATTGTTCGATATGAACGAGTCCAATCTGAATGTGTTCATCGCCGACGGCAGGTGGGGGCTCGAGCACAGCAACCAGAAATACGACGTCATCGCCGTCGACGCCTATCGCCTGCCGTACATCCCCTGGCATCTGACCACGCGTGAGTTCTTCCTCGTCGTTCGGGATCACATGCTCGACGATGGCGTCCTGGCGATCAACGTCGGTCGGACGCCCGAGGACCGCCGTCTGATCGAGGCCTTCGTCGGCACCCTGCAGTCGGTATTCCCCTCAGTCTACGTCGTCGATGTTCCCAACACTTTCAACACACTGGTGTATGCGACCATCCAGCCGACAACGCCGACCAATTTGCTGGACAATATGAAATCCCTGGCGCGTTCGGGAGCACCCCCGCTGCTCCTGGATACGCTGGCTCGGACGATTATCAACCTGAAGCCGACGCCGGCGTCGGAAGTGGTCTTCACCGACGATCGGGCACCGATCGAACAGCTTACAAACGCCGTCGCCCTGCGTTTCATTCTGGGTGGTGATCTGAGCAGCTTGAAATGAGAGGTGAGAAACGAATTCGATGACCGTTTCTGAGACGTCGTCCTTGTGGATCAAGGCCGCCCGATGGACCGTTGGGATCCTGATGCCGGCGGTCCTGGTGTTGACCAACGTGCGGCTGCTTCTGACTCACGCATTCGTTGAGGTCGAGTACAGAACGCCTGGCTTTCCGGCCGACGCGTACGGATTCACCCGGGAGGACAGGCTGCACTGGTCGCTCCTCTCCCTTGACTACCTGTTGAACGATTCGGGGATCGAGTTCCTGGCTGATCTGCACTTCGCCGACGGCACTCCGATCTACAACGAACGCGAGCTTCGCCATATGGCGGATGTCAAGCAAGTCGTGATCGGAGCCATGCGGGTGTGGATCGCCAGCCTGGCTGTAGTGATCGGACTGTCTGTGCTGCAGTGGTACCTCGGGAGCAAACGCTCAGCTATCGATGGCCTGCGAGGAGGCTCGGTCCTGACCTTGATCGTGTTCGCCCTCCTGGCCATCGGAGTCGCTGCAGCGTTTTCAACCGTCTTCGTCGAGTTCCACCACGTGTTCTTCCAGGGAAACACATGGCTTTTTTCCTATTCCGACACGTTGATACGCCTGTTCCCTGAACGGTTCTGGCGAGACGCGTTCGCGTTCTTGATCCTGGCCAGTCTGGTCGAGGCTGGTGTGGTGTTGTGGCTCACGCGGCGGTGGTTACACGGGCATGCGTAGGCGGTGTTGTCGCCGTCATGGGCGAACGGTAACGCAGAGGGCAGGACACAAGACACAGTACACAAGACACGAGCCGCAGGACAGAAGGCCTCAAGCTTCAAGCAGCAAACCGGACTCGTTGCGCTTTGAGCCTCACGTTTCACGCATCACATTTCACGACCTGAAACGCGAAACAAGAGACACCGGACGCGGGAGTAAGAAGGACGAAGCTCAGCGCGTGATCACGCGTTGAGCTTCGTCCTTCGTGGATTCCCTTGCCGCGACGCGAGATCTGATTCGGGCCGCGGCCTCAGGCCCCGAACTTTTCGAGCCTGCCGGCGTGGGCCATGAGCAGCGGCATGACCTCTCTCGATGGAAACGTTCCCAGGCCTCCGCCGGCGCAGTTCGTCTCGCCGAACCCACGCCGATCATCGGCGCGGATCGTCATCGGCGCCCACAGCAAGAACGGCACCGGGTGCCACGAGTGAACGCGCATCCTGGCAGGCGTCGAGTGGTCGCCTGTGATCGCCAATACGTCAGGTTTGAGGTCGAGTAAGGCGGGCAAGGCCGCATCGACGCTTTCGATC
The DNA here is from genome assembly GCA_964528155.1 of uncultured Anaerolineaceae bacterium. Classification (GTDB taxonomy): domain Bacteria; phylum Chloroflexota; class Anaerolineae; order Anaerolineales; family E44-bin32. Next base: position 1,885 of record CAZGRL010000167.1, on the reverse strand, counting down.
ACATCGGCTTTGGCCTTGAAGTCGCCGTCCTCGCCGCGACTGTCGGTCTTCTTGATGTGGATGAAGAAGAAATCATACTGATCCCACAAACGGGCAGCCGCTGCCAATTCGTCCGTGGGGCTTTCGCCTTCGAAAGACGCGACCGTCATTCCCACCAACGCCGCGACGCCTTGATACATCGGATACACGGCGATGCATCCAGCCCGCAGGCCGTAAATCTGCGGGAATGGCGGTAGGGCGGGATCGGACGAGAAGCCGCGCAACGTCAGGGCGTTGGCCTTGGGTTGGTCGGCCAGGCGTTCGCGAGCGAGCGCAATCCACTGATTGAACAACTCCGCCGTCTTCTTCGACCCGGGCTCGATGGCGGTAGCGGGGAGTGGCGCGACGCCGGTCTGTTGCGGATCGGTATCCTCGATCGCCGGTTCAAGCCCTTCAGCTCGCATGACGAGTGCGAAGCGGTACTCCTTGACATGCCGCAACTCCGTCGTCACGCCGGGGAGTTCGATGGAACGCAGTTTCTCGACCAGCGGCAGCGCCTCGTTAGTGGGTATGCGTCCGGCACGCCGGTTTGTGATCAAGCCGTTTGAGTCGACCGTGCAGAAGTTCCCGCGCGCGGCGACGTCGCCCTTGTTCACCCGCAACCCGACGCCGGTAGCCTCGAGCACACCCCGACCAACGATGTAGGTCAGTGGATCGTATCCGAACAGGCCGAGGTGGGCCGGTCCGGAACCCGGTGTGATTCCGGGAGCAACGGGGACGATCTGGCCCAGGCTGCCCTCGGCGGCCAGTCTGTCCATGTTGGGCGTGCGCGCCGCCTCCAGTTCGGTGGGGCCGCCGGGCTCGACCGGGAGCCCGCCCAGACCGTCCATCACAAGCAGGACGATCTTTCCCCCCTTGTCTCGATGAAGCTCTTTCATCAGATCGAGGTTAGCCATACAGGGTCTCTCCAATCAAAGGGCACGACAAAGCCCCGCGCGGAGATCGGCGGGGCTCATCGGGGATCGGGGGCTTGATCAGCGAATGGCCAGCTGATCCCCTTCTGTTTCGAACAAATGCATGTTCTCCAAGTTCATCACGATCTGAGCCTTCTGGCCCATCTTGGCGCTCGTGCGTGGATCCACCCGCCCGGTGAACGCCGTCCCACCCAGCTCGAGGTGGAGGAAGATCTCGTTCCCCATGAGCTCGGTAACTTCGACATTGGCTTCGATTGAGGCGGGAGTGATCCCAGGCGGCGCGAAGGCCGGATCATGAAGGTCTTCCGGGCGTATCCCGAAAATGACCTGCCGGCCGACGAAGCGCTCGAACGTAGACATGCGATCAGCGGGTACCGGGACCTGGAAGCTGCTGGTGTCGATAGCCATCCCGCCATCGGCGCGCGAAAGCTTGGCGTTGAAGAAGTTCATTGCTGGAGAGCCGATGAAACCGGCCACGAACACATTCCCGGGCATGTCGTACAGATGTTGAGGGGTGTCAAGCTGTTGCAGCACGCCGCTCTTGATCACAGCGATACGATCGGCCATCGTCATGGCTTCGGTCTGATCATGCGTGACGTAGATGAAGGTTGTCTGGAGTCTCTGGTGCAGCTTGCTAATCTCGGCTCGAGTCTGCACCCGCAGCTTGGCATCCAGGTTGGAGAGGGGCTCGTCGAGCAGGAATACCTTCGGTTCGCGGACGATCGCTCGACCGAGGGCGACTCGCTGGCGCTGTCCTCCGGAGAGCTGGCGGGGCCGGCGATCAAGAAGGACCTCGATGCCCAGGATCGTGGCCGCCTGCTCGACCCGTCGCTTGATTTCGTCCTTGGGCGTCTTGCGCAGCTTGAGCCCAAAGGCCATGTTGTCGTAGACCGTCATGTGTGGATAGAGCGCGTAGGATTGGAACACCATGG
>CAZGRL010000166.1:0-7079 GCA_964528155.1 uncultured Anaerolineaceae bacterium | reverse complement strand
CTCGTATGGCAACTGCCTGAGGCGCAGCATCCCGTCCTGCCCACCAGTGGCCACCGTCTTCCCATCGGGGAAGAATGCCAGCGCGGATTGCTCTCCCACACGCTCATTAATGCCGGAGCCGTACGATCCAGGCCCGTGCCTCTGACGGAAGTAGCCGTCTTTGGAGACGCTGATCAGCGTGCCACCCGTCGGATCATAGGCCAGATGGTAGATCCAATCCTTGTGACTCCGAACGCCCTCGATGGCCCGGCCGTCCGTCAGGTCCCAATACCAGATCGCGCCCGAGGCGGTGGAGGCGGCAACATCCCTCATGTCCGGGGAGAACACCGCATCGGTGGCCGTCTCATCCAACTGTAGGCTGTCCACCTGAGTGACCGATCTCGCCGTGCCAGCGTTGATCAGTTCGGAGCTGGGTAAGGCCTCTTCGGGAACAACCCAGAGCTCGATCAGATCGCCCTCAGACGTTGAGAGCAGGACGCGTCGATCGGGTGAGAAAACGAGACTCTGCACATTTCCGCCCGCTTTGGGGAGCGTCGTCAATTCTTCTCCGCTTAACGCGTCCCATATCTTGATCGTGTCGCCGAGAGCCGTCGCCAATAGCTTTCCATCCGGCGAAAAGGCCGCCGCCCGAACGATGGCATCTTCGTGGTGATCCAACACCGCCAGGGTTTCCCCGGTGTGAACGTCGATCATGTGCACCTGGCCGACGGTGTCCATGATCCATCCGTCTTCGACCGCAGCGATTCGGTCTCCTTGCGGCGAGAATTCGCCCCAGGAGAAGGGCACCTCGGGGCCCAACACGCCACTCTCTACGTCGACGAACTGCATCGAGGCGCGCCCCGCCCAATACATGACGTTCCACGTCGGTGAAAACTTGGTGGTGATGACCGGAGATGCCGTGGTGAACCCTGTGAGCTGCTTGACATCCTCAAACGTCTTCAGATCGAGGATGTTCACATCAAGCCCCTGCTCGAAGGCCAGCCTGGTCCCGTCGGGCGACGCGTGAACCTGTTGCACGCCTTCGCGCGCATAGTCTTCTTGCCAACTCAGTGTGTGCCAGACCCTGGCCGTCAGATCGCCCACGGTCACAAGGTTATGGTTATCCGGGGTGAACAGGACTTGCCAGCAGCAGGCCTTCTCCGGCACGTTGATCTCGGAACCGAGTGCATCCCGCCAGACATCCCAGATCCGGACCACACCATCGTTCTCATCCCATGCGAGCCACCACCCGTTCTTCGAAATGTCAAAGCCAGGATAACCCCCGCCTGCCATCGGGATCAGCCTCTTCAGTTGCAGGCTGGCCAGATCCACCAGGTATATCCCCTCCGACGATCCGCTCGCAAACCAATCTGAGCCAGGGGAGAAATGCGCCTGGTAGCTTCCGGGAACGTACAAGGACGCCGCACGCTCCAACAAGGGAGCGTTCGTCGCGGAGATCATCGCCCGAGATTGCGGCAGCTCGGATCCAGCGCGCACGCCCCAGAGCGAGACCTGGCCATCCTCGTCGATCGTGGCGAGCACTCGCCCGTTGTCCAACACCGCCACATCCAGGAGCGGATAGTGGCTGCTGAAGCTGGTCAGCTCGACCCCGGCGGACAGATCCCAGAATCGCAGAAGGCCGTCATCGACCAGCACCGCCCAGCGTTCATCCGGTGAGAACGCCACTCGACGGAACTCTCTGAGCGCCGGGATCTCGATGGGAGGTTGAGAGGCGGGCGAGTCCAGCACGGCGACGTGGCTCCCCCATACGGCGAATGACTCCCCGTTCGGTCCGGCGGAATAGCCGTCGAGAGGAAAGTCGAAGGCCTCGCGGCCCAATTCCCTTCCGTCGTTTGGATCCAGGCGGATGAGGGCTTCGCCGACCGTGCACACAAGGGTCGAGCCATCCGGGCTGAATCGGACGGTGCTGACGTTATCGTCGTAATCGATCTCCCGGATCAGCCGGCGATCGTCGCTCTGCCAGATATCCCAGATTTGGACTACGCCACCCTGCAATCCGCCGATACCGATGACCAGCAAGTGGCCGTCCGGTGAGAAGGCCAGGCTCATGACGCGCTCGCTGTCATCCTGATGAGGGCCATCGGCCGGAAGCATGAAGGCTTCATCCGACTCATGTGGGGGCCTGACGACGATGGATCGGGCCGACCCGGCTTCACCACTCCCTGCGTTTGAGGTCGAGGTTGCCAGGTAACCTTGGAAGGCGGGCGAGATGGCCAGCGCAGGGTTCTCGAAGAACCGGCTCCCATCGCTCGGGTACTGATCCTGATAGCTCACCTCACCGCTGGCAATGTTCCATACAATCGTCTGGCCGTCGTCGAAGTGAGCGGTCAGGCTGTATTCGTAGGAGGCCAGGAATGCCAAAGTGGCACCGGACGTCGCGGCCGGCAGGCCAGTTGCCGTGAGCTGTCGAAAACGAACCAGCCGATCGATGTTCCCTACGTCGATGGTGACCAGGTCCAGTGGGAATGGCCTCAAATCGACAAGGGTGTTGGAGCCGGTCTCCGCTGTCGGGGCAGGGAGAAACGGAGCAGGAGTGGGCGTGGGGGTTTCAACGACGGGAGGCGCTGTGGGCGGAATGACCGGAGGTGGCGTGCTGGTAGGAGTCGGCTCACCGCCGCGGACACAGGCGGCCGTCAGCAGCAGGATCGAAATACATTTAGTCCACTTGCCTGGCCGGAGAATACTCATCTTCATGTGCCACCTCGGCGCCCGGTCAGCCGAGTGAGTCGCTCGTGCAAACGTCCCCCTCTTTGATCATGATCGAGCGCCGATCCCTAGTGGGCACCCCAAGTGAGCAGATCAGGCCGGTGATGAGGCCTTGTGTCACCGCGCCTCTTGCCGAGGAGATTTCAACGAGTGATCTCTATGATGATGATGGCCCGTCCGACGCAGCCTCTGGTGAAGTGGGGGGAGTGAAGACCTTGCGTACCGTCTTTCAGGATTGACTTCCGTCGGCCGGGTCGTTGAGCCAGCTGGCAGGTCGAGACCAAAGACGAGAAGAGTCGGCGAGGTTCGCCGCGGCAGGCGGGAGCCGGGCGGTCTCAGATGCAAGCTTGTCGATGGAGCGCATGCCATCCCACTCGCGCCGGAATCGCCTTGGGAGCCCGATGCCCCAGGCTAGCACGGGGACTAGGCAGAGTCAACAATCCGATTCCGCACGCGGCCCCGGATCTGCGCAAGCCCGACGTCCACTGGGGCCCGGTCGGCATCCTAGCGCAGCATGATGCGTCTCGATCCGTCTCATGTGGCGTGCGTCCTGGGGACGCAAGCTGTTGGAGATCCTCAACCCTTATTAATCGACAGAGCCCCATCCCCTGAGACAGAGGCATGAGGCTCTGCTACCGTCGGATGACTGGCGGGCTAGCTATATGTCACGCGGGAAAAGCTAGTTCGTACTGGTCTTCGGGGCGCAGCCCCTTGGCCAATACACCAGCCTCGTTCATCCGTGACATACTAGTGGGTTGCGGGTACCTTGACTCCCAGCTGGCTGAGGATGCCCATAACGCCTCCGCCATCGATTGGCGGGGTGTCGAGCGACGAGAACTTGCCGTTGGAAACGGTCAGGGTGATCTCCTCGCGCGGTAGCTTGATGCTCTTGCCGGTCGCCGGAACATTGGGCATGCCAAGGGCCGACAAGTCCAACTCGCCCTTGTGCGTGCCGGTGATTTGGACGGCGCCATGGACCTTGCCGCCTTCTTCGCGCATATCGGACGCGTTGAATTTCCAATCCGGAAATGCGATGTTGAGACTATCGTGCATCGCCAGCCATTCACGCCCGCTGATAGGCTGGGGGACTGGGCCGCTGAAGGTGAAATCGTCTGTGAGAAGCATCGCGGCGGCGGTCGTGTTCTTGGCTTCGATGTCCTGGAACAGCTTGCTTGCCATTTCAATTGCGGTCATTCGAGTGTTTCTCCTTTTGGCGTCTAGTGGTTCGCGGGATTGCATCCGATGATGGGGAGCTAGAGGGGCGATGGGATGATCCGCCTCATCCCTCTTATATAGGATCAATTGTATCATATTTCCCCGGTTACCCTGATCGGTTGTCCAGACCACGGGGCAAGTGATCCGGGATCAGTATCGCGTGTCTATCTCCCCACCCAGGGTCGGCATCTCCAGCGACTGCAGATCTCGTCGCAATCGCAGTTGTGTAACCTCTGGTTTGGGCGTACGTGGTCTGGATCTACGATCCGATGACCCGACCCGCAAGCGGCGTCATCCGAAAATGCGGACCAGAGAGGAGCGGAGCGGTCGCAAACGTGATCATTGGACGAGGCTCCTCTGGATCGCTCTCGATGATTCGGGCGAAGCCAATACCTTGACCACGGCCGGCCAGCGGTGGGCGAATTCGAAGTACTTCGGAGCCTGCAGCGCTGCATGTGCCAGGGCGCCCTTAAGGATGGCGTCCGGGGTCCCCCATCTTTCGTAGTCGTCAGCCGGGAACTCCGAATCCAATGCCCTGCGGGCATGATCGAGGATGTCGGCTCGCAGCATCCCCCCGGGGTAGGGGTCGAACCTCTCAGGTGCAATTCCGGCCAGCCTGAGCTTCTCGCGCTCGTACACAAAGCGATAGACATCGTTTCGGAGTCTGGCGAAGGCGGAGGCCTCGTAGTGCCTGGGAGGCAGGTGTTCGATCGCCAGCAGCTTGTCGAAGTGGAAGTTGAAGCCCGCCAGGTGAGCATTGATCAGATAGTCGATGTCTTCGCCGCGGGTGATCCCCGGGTCGAAGCCGATCTGCGCGAAAAGGCTGCGTGGGAAGACCATGTTTCCGCCGAGCGCCATCGGGGCGACAGGGAAGGGGTCGTCATCTTCCATCATTTGACGGACTGTCTGGTTCATCAGCGTCGATTTCTGATCAAACAAGTGAGCAGCCGCCGATGCCTCCGGCAAGAAGGGCGAGCCGCCGGCGTCGAGGTAGGGTCCGGCGATTCCGAAGGGGACGCCCCGCTTGGCCAGGATCCCCGCCGTGTGATACGCCCTGGCTAGGTGCATGGGAGCGACGACTTCATCGTCATCCAAGGCGATGATCAGCTCCGCCCCCAGGCCTGCGGGGATCAAGAGCTGCATGTTGCGCACGCCAGCGTACGAGGTCAGATCAACGCCGGCCTGTTCAAGATTTCTTTCCTGCAAGACCTGCGAGATGACGGCCAGCGTGTGATGATCGGCCACGGCAAGCGGGAATGCTCCGTGGTACGCCTCGCCGACCTCGCGCAGACGCCCCGAGACTTGTCCCGCGTCTTCCGCATTCGCGCCCGCCGCCAGGATCAGCACCGCAAAGTGCGGGGCGTCGAGCTGTCGAGTCAGGCTCTCGAGCAGACGCGGCAGGGTGCTCTCGCCATCCAGCGGGGTGGGGTGGTCAAAAGGAGATCCATGACGAGCGCCCCAGTAGGTCGGAATGACGACCCATGTGCGGTGAGGGGTTGCGTTGGTCATGCCTGTCCTGTCTTGTGCGGTGCCAAGCACCGCCTCACGACCCGCCCTGGGACGCCTCGCGTCATGGCCCCGAATTTCTCTCGGACGGGCATATCGTCGAACCAAAGGATACCTCGTAGACTCCTCTCTTGGTCCGCTAGAGTTGTATCGCTTGCTGGCCTCCAGACCTCAGTCTACGACAGCGCGTCGCCCGACGGCCGGCAAAGGTCAGGATCTCGGGGAAATCATGAGGGTCATGGGCACCACTGCCGGCGATGCGTCAGATGATGGACTTGTGGATGATGTTCTTGCCGCAGGGTGACTGATCGGCGGGGCTCGCACCGGCGTCCGCCCTACCGCGAGACCGGTTGCGCCGGTGTCCAGGAGGTGCCCGCGGAACGAACCTAGTCTTGCATCACCAGGCTGTGCTCCTCATCCCATGCGACAACAACACGCGTCCCAACGCGATGGGTGCGTCCCGAGCCCTCATTGCGATCGAAGGCAATCATGTGCGTCCCTTCGGACAGCTCGAGGTGGTAGGTGATGCTTGTGCCCAGGTAGACGATGTGGACGATCTCCGCTTCAAAGGCGTTCGCGCCGTGCGCCTTACCCGTGCTCAGCCTGATCTTCTCAGGCCGTACGGCCAACGTGACAGTTGCCTTCGCCGGGAGCTTCCGGTCGCTCCTGGCGAAGACCTCCAGACCGGTGGGTGTGCGTACACTCAGGCGTCCGGCCTCATGCGAGAGGATGTTCCCGGAGAGGAAATTGGATTGGCCGAGGAAGTCGGCCACGAAGCGGGTCGCCGGCCGCTCGTACACCTCATCCGGAGGGCCGAGCTGCACAACCCTACCCTCGTTGATCACGGCGATCCGATCGGAGAGCGTCAGCGCTTCTTCCTGGTCGTGGGTTACAAAGACGGTCGTGATGCCGACTTCGCGCTGGATCTGCCGCAGCTCGACCTGCATCGCGGTGCGGAGCTTCTTGTCGAGAGCGCCGAGAGGCTCGTCCAGCAGGAGCAATTGCGGCCGAGTCGCCAGGGCTCTGGCCAAAGCCACCCGCTGTTGTTGGCCCCCCGAGAGTTGCTGCGGACGCCGATCCTGCATACCCGGCAGGCGCACCAATTCGAGCAGCGCCTTCACCCGGCTTTCCGTATCGGATTGAGAAAGGTGTCTCACCTCCAAACCGAAGGCGATGTTTCCGTAGACGGACATGTGCGGGAAGAGGGCGTAGTTCTGGAAGACCATCCCGATGTCCCGCTTGTAGGGCGGCAGATGCTGGACTGAATTGCCCATGATCAGGATGGTCCCCGAGGTGGGTTCGGCGAAGCCGGCGATCAACCTCAGCAGGGTGGTCTTGCCGCTGCCGCTTGGCCCAACCAAAGCGAAGAATTCACCTTCCTCGATCTCCAGGCGTTCGATGTCCAGGGCCCGCGTCTCCCCGTAGAACTTGGTGACACCCTGCAATTCAACATAGCTCATGATCTCACCTCGAGGATTGACCGCCTCAACCTTCCCGTACCAGACGTACCGCGATGAAAGCCAGAATCATAGAGAAGGAGAAGGTGATGGTGGAGATGGCGTTGATTTCCGGCGTGAAGCCTTTGCGGATGGCCGAATAGATCTCTACCGTGAGGGTCGACACGCCGGGTGGTGCCAGAAAATAGGAGATGA
>CAZGRL010000165.1:0-7080 GCA_964528155.1 uncultured Anaerolineaceae bacterium | reverse complement strand
GCGCAAGCGGGCGAGGGCCTGGCTGAACTCGCCCCGTTCGAGGTAGACCAGGCCCAACACCGTTTGCCCGTAGGAGACACCGGACAAGTTGCCGATCTTGCGGCTGATCCGAAGCGACTCCTGGGCCGACGCGATGGCCTCATCGAACTCTCCGGCGATGAGAGAAAACTGGGCGCTGTTCCCGAACGTATTGGCCATCATCGGCTCGTTGCCTAGTTCCTTCCACAGCCGGCTCGCCTCGGCCAGCGCCTCGCGGGCCTTGGCTGTCTCTCCGACCATCCAATACGGGGCGGCCAGATCTTGCAGGGTGAAGGCAAGCTGCTCCTTCAATCCGAGTGCGCGTGAAACCTCCAGTGAATGCTCCCCGAATGGTACGGCTTCGGCGGGATGGCCGCTGAACCAGTTGATCAACAACAGGCTCCACAAGATCCGCGCCTGAGCGGTCTGGTCACCCGTCTCTCGAGCCAATTCGAGGGCCTGCGTCGCCAGCTGCCGACTTGCTTCCGGGTTGTGGGCCGTGGTGGGGATCGACATGAGCACCGAACGCGCCGTGAGCGATGAAAGTAACATCGCTTGATCGCTGCGTCGCTTCGCCTGGTCCTCCAGTCTCTCGTAGCATTCCAGCGCGCGCTGGAATTGGCCCGACAACTCCAATGACCGACCGAAACGCAAGACAGATGGATGAGTTCGTCCCGGGTTGCGTCAATGGAATCGACGAGATCCGCCGCCGCGGAATAATGACCCGTCGCATCTGCGTTCGCATAGACTGCGCTTGCTCTGTCCCCGGCCACAACGGAGTACTTGAACGCCAGGTCGGAAGACCCGGCCGCCCGGTAATGGAAAGCGAGTTGGCCGATGATCTTTTCGTCGTCCTCCCCGTACAGCGCCACGAGTGCCTGCGCCACATCTTCGTGGAGATACGATCGCTCGGCCTCATCCATCAATCCGTACAGGTATTCCTGGAAGACACGATGGCGGAAAGTGTAGGACGACGATCGCTGAGCACCTACTCGCCTGACACCTGCGCCGGAGATCAATCCCTGGTCCAGGGCAAGGCTGGCGCCCAGGCGTCCGACGATCTGGCGAACGTCTTCGTTGATCACGCGAGCGACGACCTCGGCGGTGAACGTGTCGCCTTCAACGCTGGCTGCTTTCAGCAGTCGCTGGTCGGAGGCGTCGAGCCTTGCGACCCGCTCGGCGACGATGCCTTCGACCCGTCCCGGTATTGCCGGCCAGTCGATGTCCGGACGCGCGATCCATAGCCCCGCCTCGTCTTGGGCTAGGTCGCCCCGTTCCCGGAGGGATTGCAGGAGTTCGCTGGTGAAGAGCGCGTGACCTTCGGTGTGTTGAAAGAGGTCCTTGCGGAATGTCTCATCGAGGGCGTTGGGTTCCGCATCGAGCAATGCATCCACGAATGCTCGACCCTCCGCCGGCGTTTCACCGGAGAGGTCGATGATCGCCTGACCCCGATAGCGCATGATCTCGCTCACGATCGGTTCGAGCGGATGTCGCTCTCCGCCCCGGCCAACTGCCACAACATCCGGACGGTAGGCACCAATCAACATGATGCGACGATCTTCGATCCTGCGGGCCAGGTGGAAGAACAACCCGGCCGAAGCGTTGTCCATCCACTGCAAGTCGTCGATGGAGATCACGATCGGATTGGTCTCGGAAAGCCGACGCAAGAAAGCCGCATATTCCTCGAAGATGCGGTCAGGCTGCATCGAAGGCTCACCCAAACTAGATTCCGATTTCTTCTTCTTGGCCAGTCCGTCCAACTGCTCCAACCAGCCAACCCTGCGGGCGACTGCCTTGCCGGCGACGGCGATGATGCGAGATCCGGGGATCACAATGTTGATCAGATCAGGCGCGATGTCGACCAGGATCTGTCCGGTCCTGGCGATATGACTGCTGAGACGCGAGGCAGAGGTTGATGTGAGTCGGCCTTGAGCCACTGCCGCCTCAACATCCCCCGTCAGCATCCCCAGCACTTCTCGGAAGGGGAGGTAAGGATTTCCCTTCCCGTCCAGGTCGTTGCAGACACCGCTGGCGACGACAAGATCGTTGTGGGCTGACTGAGCGCGTCGCGTGAACTCCTGGATCAGGGCGGTCTTGCCCGAGCCGGCTTCGCCGGCCAGGAAACACACCTGGCCTTGGCCGGCCAGGGTCAGGGCGAGGAGCTCATCCAGTCGCTGTAGCTCGCGCTTCCTGCCGACAAAGACTTGCGAATCGCTCATCGGGATCTCACACTGGGGTGAGGGCCTCTTGGGCCACAAGGATCAGGATCACAAATCCGCGCCCATCGCATTGCGGTCGACATGCATCGTGTCGCCGACCGGAGGGGACGGACGATAAATGATCAGTCGGCGGAGGAGATGTTGCGCGACGGGCTGGTGGCCGGCTTGCCTCGGAAAATGGTCTCGGGCACGAGACGGTACACGATCCACGCGCCGACGAGACACAGCAGGCCGCCGATCAGGAAGGGGAGTTCAAATGAGTATATCGCCACCGCGCCGGCGATCAGTGGGCCGACCGCGATCCCGAACCCGAAACCCATCGCCATCAGGCCCATCTGCTGGCCTTCGCCGCCGGAATGAGACAGGTCGCCGGCCAAGGCGAACCCGGGGGCGGCGATCGCCGCCGAAGCCAGACCTTGAAGCGCGGTCAGGCCTGCCAGCTGTAGAGTCGTGGCGGCCAGCCCGAGCAGGGCGGTCGCCGGGGCCAGGAGGATCAGCCCGAGGATGATCGGCGGTTTGCGACCGATCCGGTCGGACAGACGACCCAGGGGTACTTGGAAGATCAGCCGGGTGAAGGTCAGGGCGCTGAAAGCGATCCCAAAGCCGAGCGCCGTCTGCTGGAGGCGAGAATTGAACTGGGGCTCGAGCGTGGTGATCATCGAGAACGCGCTGGCCATCAGGAACATCCCCACGGCCAGGGCGATGAGCGAGACCGTGAATACCTTCGGATCGAAAAGACGCAAAGGCTTGGATCGGGCTTCGGTGACGTCGGTCGCTTCCTCGCGTACAAGCACCTGAACGAGGATGACGGCCAGGAACAGGAAAGCCGATCCGGCGATGAACACTGCGTTGAAGCCATAGGTAACCTGAAGATAACCGCCGAGGAGGGGGCCGAGGGCGAACCCAACCATGCGAAAGCCCGTGTAGATCCCCATCGACCCGCCGCGGGTATCCTTTTCGCTCGAGATCGCCATCAAAGCCAAGGCTGCAGGAACGGTCAGTGCGACCCCGATCCCCTGAACGAGGCGGATAAACACGATGTCGATCGCCCTGCCGGCAATCACATACGCCAGCGTGCCGAATCCCATGACGACCAGCCCCCAGGTGATGAAGGGCTTGCGCCGGCTCATTCGGTCCGAGACCGCACCCGTCAATGGCTGGAGACCCGAGAAAACGATTCCATAGACCGAAATCAGGATCCCGATCAGAAGCGTCTTGGGGATCGATGACAGGATTGGGGAGGGTAGCTGAACGACGAACAGGGGGAGGGAGACCAGGATGATGCTGTTCCCAAGCGCATCAGCCATGCGAGCGATCGACAGCGCGACTATGACCCGGTTGGCGCCCAGGTTTCTGGCGATCTTGTCCAGCGTTATCTCCTCGCTACAAGCAAACAGGGGAAGGAAGCATGGACACCTTCCCCTGATTGTCACCGAGGCATTCGATTATAACTCATTGGTGTCGTTGTCGGCCTGGTCGGAGCGACCGACGATTGAGTCTTGAGAGATCCATGCCGGCGGCTGACAGCCAACAGCTGACAGCTATCAGCTATCAGGTTTCGCTCCTCTCCGGCGGCACACCAGTGGGCGAGGCTGGGGAGTGTGACTCCCTAATCGACAGGTCACGCCGAACGTCACCTGACAGATCGGGCGAGAAATGATTTCATGTATGGGTACTCGATCCAGCCCCCTCGGAACGGAAGGAGCTCATATGTCGACAATCGATGGCCTGGTACAGGACTTCCTGGCTCAGAAGAGAATCGCGGTCGTAGGGGTCTCGGACAAGCGAGAAACCGGCTGCAATCTGGCCTATCGACAGTTCAAGCAAGCGGGCTACAGTGTCACCGCAGTCAATCCGCGCATCTCGACCTTCGAGGGCGCTCCGTGCTATCCCGAGCTGCAGTCGGTCCCCGAGAAGCCGGACGCGGTTTTCATTCTGGCGAATCCCAAGGTGACCGATCTGATCGTCCAGCAGTGCGTTGATCTTGGCATCAAGCACGTCTGGATGCACTGCATGATGGGTACGCGGCCTGGCCTGGCGGCCGGCATGACCAGCGTCTCACAGAACGCCGTGCAGGTCTGCCACGAGCATGGGATCGCGGTGATACCGGGTAGCTGTCCGAACCAATTCCTCAATTCCGACTTCGGTCACAGGATGATGCGGGTCCTGTGGCGAGCGTTGGGGTTCATGAAGATCAGCCAGAATGGCGCCGCGAACTGATCCGGCCGCCAAGAAGGTGCTGGTGGCCTATGCCACCATGGCTGGCTCGACTGTCGAGGTCGCCCAGACCGTCGGAGAGGAATTAGGGCGAAGCGGCGTCCATGTGGACGTCCTTCAGATCGACGAAGTGAAAGACGTCGCAGGTTATGACGCCGTGGTGGTCGGCGCGCCGATGATCCTGGGCTGGCACCGCGCCGCGCTCCGTTTCCTCAGACGGCACCGCAAACCCCTTCGACGCATTCGTCTGGCGGCATTCGTCACTGCGATCAGCCTGACGCAAACCGGTGAAACAAGCGTGGACGGTGTGCCGGTCGTCCTGGACGAGGGGCTCCCCAAGCCGTCGCAGAGGCCAGGGCGACTGAGCTATCGGGAGCGCTATGCAAGGCTGACCAACTACTGCCGGCCCATCCTGAGAGCCACTCGCCCGGCCAGGCCTGTCAGCATCGGAGTATTCGCCGGGCGCCTTGAGTATGGTCGGCTGAAGTGGTGGGCCGTGCTGTTTGTGATGGTGATCATCCAGGCCGCGGCCGGGGACCGACGCAACTGGGAAGTGATTCGCGCGTGGGCGGCCGCGCTTCCTGCCGCGCTCAACCTCGAAACACCACAATAGACGCGACACAGCCGAAAGCATCCTGCTTAGAGCTTTCAGCCATCAGCAGTTAGCACTCGGCGCATCTGAAGTCACTGAGTGTTGACAGCTGAACGCTGGTCCCTGTCGGCTCTCCCTGGGATAGCGCACTCCCCCCACACAGGTGTATTCTCAGCGGGCGGTCGAGCACGGGAAAGATCTCCTTGATAGGCCGAAGTCGCGGCACCTGTCGTGGACACAGATCCCAGGAGGCCCCATGACCACAAAGGACCGGCGCCATGTCGGGTTCGTCTCCACACGCTTGGCAGGCACGGACGGCGTCTCCCTTGAGACCCGCAAGTGGGCCGCCGTGCTGTATGCGCTGGGATACGAGTGCTTCTTTTTTGCCGGAGAGTCGGAATGGCCGGAGGAACGTAGCTACGTCGTCGAAGAAGCCCACTTTGAGCACCCGGAAATCGAAAAGGTGAATGTTGATCTATTCAACGACTACCATCGTTCGCCTGAGACGTCTGCCACCGTTGCATCCCTCAAAGCGCTTCTCAAGAACCATCTGCGGGTGTTTGTGCGCAGATTCGATCTGGATTTGCTCATCGCTGAAAACGCTCTGGCGATCCCGATGAACATCCCGCTGGGTCTGGCCCTGACTGAGTTGATCGCCGAGACCCAGATCCCCACAGTGGCTCACCATCACGATTTCGCCTGGGAGCGATCCAGGTTCAAGGTCACCGCGGCCTCCGACTATCAACTCGGCGCCTTCCCGCCAATCCTTCGTTCGGTGCGCCATGTCGTGATCAACTCCTATGGCGCTCGTCAATTGGCGCTTCGCACTGGTGCCACTTCGACCCTGATACCGAATGTCATGGATTTCGACAGGCCGCCATCAGCCCCGGATGAGTACGTGACTCAGGTTCGTCCGGCGCTCGGGATCAGCCCGGATGCGCACTTTCTCCTGCAGCCCACGCGAATCGTCCCTCGCAAGAGGATCGAGCACGCCATCGAACTTGCCTGGCGGTTGGGTGAGGATTGCTGCCTGGTGATATCTCATGCCTCAGGCGACGAAGGGGAAGGGTATGCGGAATACTTGAAAGACTACGCGGAGGCCCTGGGCGTCCGGATGATCCTGGGCGCGGACAGAATAAGCCACCACCGGGGAGAGACCGCGGACGGGGAGATGGTCTTCTCCCTGGGCGATGTCTACCAGCAAGCGGATCTAGTCACTTACCCCTCCACAGTGGAAGGGTTTGGGAACGCCTTCCTCGAGACGATCTACTACAGGCGCCCCATCGCCATGAGCACCTATGAGATCTTCCGGACAGATATTCAGCCGAAGGGCTTCAAGGTCATCACTTTCTCGGACTTCATAGAGAGCGAGACTGTGCGCGATGCACAACGAGCATTGACGGATCCGGCTTCGACGGCCGAAATGGTCGAGCACAACTACGAGCTTGGACGCCGCTACTACTCCATCCACGTCCTGGCAAACAGCCTTCAAGCTCTGATGACCGAATGCCTCGGCATTTGAGGCATAACCTATAAGGAAAGGCACAGATCGTACTTCGGGACAAGCAACAGCTCGCAGCTAACACCCAAAAGCCGGCAGCTGTCAGCCCTCAGCGCATCTGAACTCGCTGAACGCCGACAGCGAAAAGCCGACAGCTATCAGCTATGAGCCAACAGCGGATCGCTTTTCGATTCTCTCTGGGGATTCGAAGGCTGGGTCCCCGTGAGAACAGTGGCGGTCAGCCCTCAGCGACCAGCGACGACGTTCGAGCTGATGGCTGAAAGCTGACCGCTGTAAGCTTCTTACCGAGGAGGCGACGGCGGGATTTGAACCCGCGAATGAGGGTTTTGCAGACCCTTGCCTTACCACTTGGCTACGTCGCCGGGAGGAGCGATCAGCCTTCAGCTTTCAGCGGTCAGCCAGAGAGCTCACCCGAGAGGGCTTGGCTGAAGGCTGACGGCTGAAGGCTGACAGCTAGCAGAGCGGGCGATGGGATTCGAACCCACGACCTTCTCCTTGGCAAGGAGACGTTC
>CAZGRL010000164.1:6596-7142 GCA_964528155.1 uncultured Anaerolineaceae bacterium | reverse complement strand
ACCCCGAGGAGATGCGGGCCAACAAGGCACAGATCCTTGACCGCGTTCAGCGCCACGCGGAGGAGAACAATTTCATCCTGAAGAACTGCGCCCAGAGCACGGCACTTACCCTGATGGAGGAGTTTGGCCTCGGTAACATGGAGATCATCAAGGCCCTGAGCCCATTCCCCGGGATTGGCGGAACGGGTCTCGTCTGTGGTGGTATCACGGGAAGCCTGATCGCCTTTGGGCTGTACTTCGGGAGTGACGACAGGCTGGATCCGGAGGCAGTGGGCAGAACGATCCAATTCGCGCAGAAGTTCATGGCGTCATTCGAAGGCGAGGTCGGCTCCAAGCTCTGCGCCAACATCATCGAGACTGTGACTCTGAGACACAAGTTGAATCCCGGTGAAAGCCCACAGGCCATGGCGACCTTTGCCAGCGAGAAGGGGTTCGAGAAGTGCGGGCTGCTGCCGGGCATTGGCTCGCGCTTGGCAGCAGAGATCATCATCGACAACATGGAGTAAGGGGTGCCCAGCAGCTTCAAACCTCGATGGCAGAGAAAGG
>CAZGRL010000164.1:0-6586 GCA_964528155.1 uncultured Anaerolineaceae bacterium | reverse complement strand
GATCAGGGAGACGGACGGTGTGCGGGCGGCCGGCCGACGGTCACAAGAGCTGGGATGGCATCGTCGGTTCGGACGCCGAGCGATGATTCAACATTTCAGACTGGAGGACTCCTCTCGAGGCGGGGAGGGCCCGCTCGTCGAGATCGACCGCGAGGAGCTGATGCCGCTCCCGTCCGTCGGCGGTTGGCAGGAAGGACGGCCGAGGTGGCGAGTCGTCAGCCAGGAGCAACGGACCCGCCTGGTGTGCAATCTCGATGGAGTCGTCGCGCTCGGCCTCCCCGGCGCGATGAGCCGGCATGAGAAGGGGGAATACGTCCGGCTGTTCGCCTCTGGTCTCCGCAAACTCCTGAGTCGACAGGATAACTGGACCTTCCTGCAGCCCCTGTTGCTCTCGCTTGACTTCTGTGCCCATTGCCAGACCTGCAGCGAGGCCTGCCCGGTGTACCTTGCCAGCGGTCGGAATGATCCCTATTATCCGACCTATCGAGCGGAGCTCTTCAGACGCCTAGTCAACAAGTACGTACGGCCCGGAGGGAAGCTTCTGGCCAGGTTCTACCGGGGGGACGTGGAGCTCAATTGGACCACGATCACCAGGTTGTGTGAGCTGTCCTATCGATGCACGCTGTGCCGCCGCCGCATGCAGTCGTGCCCGATGGGCGTCGGCAATGCTCTCCTGGCGCGGGAGCTGCGCAAGCTCTTCAGCCAGGAGCTGGGCTGGAGTCCGGAGGAGCCGCACCGGCAGGGCACCGTACTCCAGCTCGAGGTGGGTTCTCCCACGGGATAGGCTCTCGAGTTGCCAGGGACAACATCCAGTTCCTGGACGAGGATTTCGCCGAAACCGCCGGCATGCCGATCTATACACCCTGGGACCGGCAAGGGACCGACGTCCTTCTGATCCACAGCGCTGGCGACATCCCCGCGTTTCCGGAGAGTCCGACGGCGCTATCGATCCTCTGCCAGGCGGCCGGCATCAACTGGACTTTGTCGGCCGAGCCGCCGGGGTACGACGGAGTCAACTACGGCCTCTTCCATGACGACGTTCAGCTCGGCAGAATCGCCATCAGGCACGCCCAGATTGCCCGGAAGCTGGGCGTCAAGAAGATCGTCATGGGGCAGTGCGGGCACTAGGACAAGGCGCTCATCTCGGTGGCGGATCGGATCCTCATCGGAGGTCTGAACATCCCCAGAGAGTGCATGATTTCGTTCCTGGAAAAGCTGGTCTTCTCGGGCAAGATCCGTTTCGACCCGTCCCGAAACGACTTCCCTGTGACCCTGCACGATCCCTGCAAGATCGTCCGCAGCCTCGGCATTGTCGAAACACAGCGGAGGAGACTGCGCTATCTGTGCCCTCAATTCCGTGAGATGACCCCTCACGGCGTAGACAACTACTGCTGTGGCGGCGGGGGGCTCAGCGTGATGACCCAAACGAACTTCACGGACTGGAGGGTGAACGTTGCCGGACGACTCAAGTTCCAACAGATCCTGGAAGCCTTCGCGGATGAGCCCGGCCCGGAGGTGAAGAAGTACGTGTACGCACCGTGCCTGAACTGCATCTTGCAGTTCAGGCACCTGTTCGAGCGGTATGGCGCTCGCGAAAGGCTTGGGATCAACTTCGGTGGTCTGGCCGAATTGATTGTCAACGCCATGGTCGAGATCCGGCGTCCCTTCCTGGAATGGCAGGTGTAGCCGCAGGCGGAGGCGGATTCTCGCTGGAGCAGTTCTGGCAGGAAGCCTTGCATCTCTGAAGAAAGGGTCACCCATCCCTAAACTGGAGCTCGGCGGAGCCAGGTACGAAGTCGAAGAGAAGGGATTATTGCAGGAGACCGACGGATGGAATGAAGGCGTCGCCCTGGCCTATGCCGCCCTCGAAGGCGTCACGGAACTGTCCGAAGATCATTGGATCGTCATCCGCTACCCGCGGGGTTACTACTTGCAGAATGGGATTTGCCCGATGATCCGAAGGCTGACCAAGACCACCGGCTTCAACCTGAAGGGTCTCTATGAGCTCTTCCCGCAGGGACCCGCCAACTCGGCATGCAAATGGGCCGGCGTGCCGAAACTCACGGGGTACGTTTAGCCGCAAGGCGGCAGGCGACGCACCTCGGCGTCGAGCGTCTATCGTATCGTGTGGGCCCAGCCGGGAAGGAGACCAGGGATGAGACTAGACGGGAAGGTCGCGCTGATCACCGGCGCGGGTACGGGCATCGGCGCCTCGATCGCCGAGCGCTTTGTTGCGGACGGAGCGCGGATCTGCATCACCGGTCGCCGCCAGGAGGTCCTGGACAATATGGCCCGATCGTTGCCGGCGGGGACGGTGGTGACGTGCCCCGGCGATGTGACCCGGATCGAAGACGCCCAGCAAATGGTCGAGACGGCGCTCGGTTTCGGCGGCAAACTCGACGTGCTGGTCAACAACGCAGCGATCGATCCGGGAGGTACAACCGTTGTGGATGTCGATCTGGACCTCTGGCACAGAGTTCTCGAAACGAACCTCACTGGCCCGATGCATATGATGAAGGCGACCATACCGCACATGACGAAGGGCGGCGGCGGTTCGATCATCAATATCGCCTCCCTGGGGGGCCTGCGCTGCCTCCCTGGCATGCCCGCCTACTGCGCGTCGAAGGCGGGCCTCATCATGCTCACCCAGCAGGTCGCGCTGGATTTCGGCCCGGCCAGGATCCGATGCAACGCCGTCTGTCCGGGCGGGACCCGGACTGCGATGCTCGAACTGTCGCTCACTCCGCTCGCCGAGGCGCTCGGGACCGACCTGGATGGGGTCTTTGCGTCCATCTCCTCGATGATCCCTCTCCGGCGGACCGCCGATCCCAGGGAGATCGGCGGCATCTGCAGCTACCTCGCCAGTGATGATTCCACGTTCATGACCGGAGCCGTTCTCCTGATCGACGGAGGGGCGGCGGTCGTGGATGTCGCTGGAGCGGCGCTGACGAAGGTCGGCGTGATGTGGGGGGTGTGAGTAGGGATCCTTCACAGGAGGTTGGGCCATGCCACAGCGAGAAGGCGAGCCGGACTACAAGTACGAGGACTATGCATCGGAGGTGGCGACCCATCGGCTTCCCCCGACCGCCGCGCTGGTCCATCAGACGATGACGATCACGCTCGACACGGGGGCATCTTTCGAGCTTGAGTTCCTGGATCGCAACCAGGTTGCCTGGCAGAGCGGCGGCGAGCGCGGTAGGGATTGGTGCGAGGTGGTGGAAGTGGCGCCACAAACACATTTTATTGACATGACTTTTGCCCACCAGCCACGTCAGTCGCAAACCTTTATCGTTAACACCCAAACACGACAGGTGCTCGGTATCCGCACGATCATGCGCGAAGGCGAGGTCGGACAAGAACCCCGGGCGCTCCATGACTTCTCCGCCGGCCGGCTCGGGGACCCGGCCGTTCCGCCGACGGGGCGTACGCCTGCCCCCACGCGTGACCTGATCGGCTTGCGAGGGCTCTACATCTACAGCCCTACGCAATGCTTCGAACATATCTACCTGAGTTCGAGGCGATACGCCTGGCAATGCATTGTCGGGCCGTTGCGCGGGGAGAGCGATGTCGACCTGGCTACCGTTTACAGGTTCGACGACAATCAGTACGTGTTCGCCTTTCGCGAATTCGGACTTCCTGTCTCCACCGTGTTCTTCTATAACTGGGATCAAATGAGATCGACCGGTAAATTCTTTGCCATTGGTGAAGACGGAGCCATCGCGAATACACCTGCGGGCGCTCTCATCCGCAAGTTGTCGGTGGCCTTCTATCCTCCCGATATGCAGCCGGTGTGAGCCGTGTGCGATTGCTCGCACTGACAGCGTTGGGTAGGCGCAGGCGTCTCGTCCGTCCGTCAGCGACCGGGCCGTCTCAGAGATAGAAAGGACGCGCGTTGCCATGTCCGAGACCACATGGAAGGACTACACAGAGAAGAAGCACTCCAAGCCAACTCCATTGAGAGGCATCCGCGTGCTTGAGGTGTGTACTCTCGTGCTGGGTCCTTCCGGGCCGGGTTTCTTGTCGAGACTGGGAGCTGAAGTAATCAAGTGTGAAATGCCGCCACTGGGGGACACTTTGCGTAGCTTGGTCCCCTTTGGCTATTTCTTCAAGGAGGAGCAGAACACCTCATTTATACGGCCTAACCCGAATAAGTATTGGATGGGTTTGGATTTGCATAAAACGGAAGCCCAAGAGGTATTTCGGGAACTCGCAGCCAGGGCTGACATTATTGAAGAGAATCAAAGACCGGGCGTGATGGAACGTTGGAATATTGGCTACCGACAAATCAAGGAGATCAACCCCGGCATTATCTACATCTCCAAGACCGGATTTGGCCAGTGGGGCCAGCATGCGAGGGAGAATAGACCCAGCAACGACGGCGCGGCTCAGGCAATGTCCGGATATGCCTGGGTGTCGAGTTTCCCCGGACAGCGCCCGCTTAAAAACCGTTTATACATTTGCGACAGCTATGGCGCATTGCTGGGTGAGGTCGCCGTTTTGGCTGCCCTCCATTATCGGGATAGGACCGGGAAGGGGCAGTACATCGAGTTGTCGCAGAGTGAGAGCATCATGCGGACGATGTCCTGGATCTGGCCTTACCAGCAGATCACCGGCAAGACGGCCATGCCAGCGGGAAACAGGGATGTATCGATATGTCCTGCCGACACATTCTACTGCGCTGATGGCAGGTTCGTGGCCCTCGCCGCGCCAGATCCAGAAGAGTTCAGGGGCTTATGTATGGCAATGAACAGATCCGAACTCGCCGATGATCCCAGATTCAAAGACCACTTAACCCGATTACAGGAGGAGAACGCCACTGAGATTCTCAGTATCATTGCCGATTGGGCGAGAACCCAGACCCCCGAGGAGGTCGAGGCTTTGGCTGAAAAGTACGGCTTTGCCGCGTCTCGGCTCTACACAATCAAGGATGTTGTGGAGGATCAGCATTTCCGCGAGCGCGGCTTTGTGGCGGAGGTCGATGACCCTCTCATTGGTGAGTTCCTGGATTATGAATTCCCCGTGATGATGTCCAAGACACCACCGAGGGTAAGTTGGACGATCAGGCCCGTGGGCTTTGACAACGAATATGTAATGACAAATTGTCTGGGTAAGAGCGAAGACGAGATTAGACAATTGTATGAGTGCGGGGCTTTGGGCAAATGGGCGGACGTGCGAGGGCGTCGACCACCTCCTGACTGGGATGGCAGCGCCGGGCTGATCATGTCCAGAGATTGAATCCGACTTCGCTACGTCAACGAAAGGCGGCCAGGATGACTGGTATGGAAGAATCTATTTGGGAAGAATGGGTAAGGGAAAGGGATGACCCGAGGATTGCGCAGTCCAGGGCCGAGGCCCTGGATGATATCAGCGTGTTGGACTTGAGCTACAAGAGCTTTGCGGGATGTTACTGCTCTTCCATGTTAGCCGAATTTGGCGCTGAAGTCCTGAGGCTGGAACCCCCGGAAGGGGATTTCATCAGGACGTGCACTCCCTACGGGATACTTCACAAAGGTGAAGGTCTTAACTACTTGACGGAGGGTAGGGACAAGTTCCATATTACGCTAAACCTTGAACATCCGCAGGCAAGAGAGATTCTCAAAGGTCTGGCAAGTCAGGTGGACGTGCTGATCGAGACCTACCGACCGGGGCTCATGCACGATTGGGGTGTTGGCTATGAACAGTTGAGTGAGATTAATCCCAGGTTGATATTCGCTTCCATTACAGCATTTGGGCAGTTCGGACCCATGAGCACCAGCCGGATGTCAGACTACGACAACATCATCCAGGCCAGATCGGGAGCGCAATATGACACGGGGGAGATGATGCCGGAAGGCAAGTCCTACGACGACTGTCCCTGGGCCATTCCCACCAAGGCTGGACCCTGGATAGGCTGGATCCAGGCGGGAACCATGATGACAGTGGGCATCTTGGCTGCCTTGCATTGGAGAGAAATGACCGGGGAAGGACAGGCGTTGGATGTTGCCTCAGCTGAATCCTATGCTTCTATAGAGGACTGGGCAGCGATTTGGTATCAGGGCGCAGGGGTCATTAATGAGCGTTTTGGCAATCTGAACACGGCCGGGTGGCTATACTGCTTCGCACCGACCAAAGATGGTGCCGTCTTTCTGGGCGCCTTGAGATTGGAGATGTGGCAAGCCTTTGCTGACATGGTGGGGAAATGGGACGAGTGGGGCGCTGCGAAGTGGGAAGACCTGGCGGTGTTCTCGGAAAAAGAGGAGCAATTGAAATGGGCGTCGTTGGTCTTTGCTGAAACACGCAAGTACACCAATGAGGAACTGGTGGCCATGTCTGTGGAATACGCCAGGAACGGGCGTCTGGCGCCCATCACCCCGGTGGTGGCACCCGTTTGTACCCCTGAGGAAACCGTGCACGAAGCCAACTGGTTTGACAGAGGGATTTTCACTCCAATTGTTGACCCTATCTATGGCGAGCTCGTTGTAGCTCAATCGCAGCACAAAATGACAGAAACGCCCATAAGGACAAAGTGGGTGTGTCGACCCGTGGGCTATGACAATGAACATATCTACCTCAAGTATATGAGCTTTGGCCCTCGCAGGCTGAAGGA
>CAZGRL010000163.1:0-7193 GCA_964528155.1 uncultured Anaerolineaceae bacterium | reverse complement strand
CCTGTTTCGAGATCATGGAACCAGGATGATTTCAACACGCCCAGAACAAGAGAAAAACACCAGAACGGTTGACAGGCGCTTTCAAGGGTGCTTCGCGACGGCGCCCGGCCGACTTGGCGCGTAGCCCTCGGCAGTTTGGCGAGGCCGCTTGTCCCTGCTTTCTTGCAGGGGCTCCCGGCACAGACCGCGGGACCACTCTCGCTGCGCTCAAGGGGCAGGCAGCGCCTCACAAACTCCGTCGAGCAGGCGAAACTGCAGGGCGTCTTTCTCTTCCGTGCTGGCGGGTAGGTGACGCCCGGCTGGGCATCCGATCGCAAGGATTCTCATGAATGTCGAATCCATTCGTAAGCTGAACGACGAATCCTGTCAATATCGGTCTGCATACCTTTCTTACTTCCTGGTTTCACGCTTCAAATGATTTGCCAAGAACATGCTGATTTCATACACTGGCACCTAGCTTTCGACGGCACGGAGGCCAGCTATGAAAACGGTCAAATCCGCCTGGAGAGTCCTCGCAACTGTCTCGCTCGTTGCCGTGCTTGTCGGTTGTAGCGGTGGGGAGCCGCAGTCACCCGTCGAGTCGCGGCCGGAGGATGCGGCAGAGGCGCCCGGCGGGATAGTCACCGAACAGGAAGATACACAGACGGAACCCAACGATGAATCTTCAGAAGAAGTAGCCTTTGGCCCGCCCGCACAATTCTCTTTCGCGGCAGCAGGAGACGACGACTCTCGTCGGAGTGCATTCACCCTGACGGTAACGGATTCGCAGGGGAAACCCGTTCCTGGCGCGAGCGTATCTCTCGAACAGACGGATCTGGATTTCTTCTTCGATTCGGCCTACAACCCGAATGCCGCCTGGTCGGAGATCCATAACGGCTACTGGGACTACTGGGCCGAGACGCCGGACGCTGAAGAACGCAAACAGGAATACGCCGCCGTCGGGTTCAATACCGACCTGGGCTTCTACAGTGGGTGGTGGAGGGATTTCGAACCCAACGACGACGATTGGCAGAGCATGGTCGGGCCCGTGACGCTCGAATGGCTGGATGGAAACTGGACGCCCCGTAGGTACCCCTCACTGCCGGGCACGCGTTTCTTCCGTGTGAATCTTGGTCCCGCATTCGGAGCCTCCGCCGCGACTGCGGCCTCCATCGAGAACATCGCTCCGGACTGGGTCGATGTTCAGAACAAAGAAACCTTCATGAATGAATATGAGGAGTATCTGCGGGAGGTGCTGAGTCGCGGCGAACAGACCCTGGGAGGCTACGACCTGATCGAGGTAGGGGTGGAGATCAATGATTGGGATCTGATGCCCTGGCAGACAGAGCCAAACCAGTGGCCCCGTCCTGAAGCGATCTGGACGGAATGGGTTGACATGATTGATTGGGTCTTGGGAATCGCCGCAGAATACAATACCATGGGCGCACCGGTATGCCTGCATCTGGACATCATGGGATGGGACCCCGCGATGTATCCGGTCAACCTCGGTCCGCAGCCGATCATCGAAGCCCTGATCGCCAAGGATGCGCCCTTCGATTGCCTGGGATTCGAGATGCATCCGGGCTCATACACCGGCGAGTACGACACGGCCGAATTCTGGCGCGGTTTCCTGGATGAGATGGAAACCTACGACAAGCTGATCTATGTCTGGGAGTTCGCCGTCAGGAGCGAAGGTGTCCCTGAGCCTGCCCCGGACTGGTCTCCGACGTGGGTCCCGCCGGTGGAGGAGTACACCGAGGCCTATCAGGCTCGGGTCATGACGGACATCATCCGGCTTCTTATGGATGACCCCATGGTCATCGGTGTGGCGCTGCTGGATTATCGCGATGTACCGCCTGAAGCGCTGGAAGAACATCTCGCCATCCTCCATTACGACTTTCGGGACGGGCTTCTGCGCGGGGATAGGACTCGCAAGCCGGCGCACGAGGCATTGAAGGATTATTGGCATAGCCTGTTCGCCTCCTCTGAAGGGGTCACGGACGAGCAGGGGCAGGTCGCTTTCAAGGCCATCCCGGGCATGTTCTTGGTCACCATCGGAGGTCAAACCGCCTCGGCGCACCTGTATGCCGAGAATTCGGTCTTTGTCCGCGGAGAAGAACCCACAGTCATCCCCCTGCCGGGGAGCCCGTAGTCGAGCGCCACAACCACTCCCGCTCGCTGGAACCCGGGATGGGGGGCTCTGCCTGAGCGTGAAGATCCGGTCCAATCCAACTGGATGGACGATCAAGTTGGCCTAACGGTGTTCCGAGATGACGCCCGGACACGCGGGTGCAATATGCCAATGTTTCTTGGCCGGATGGCCCACCCGCCCGGCGGCGGGCCACGCCGCACGTCGCGCAGGCACGGGCAGCTCCCCGCCAACTTCATAGGGCAGGCGAAATCGGCATCAACCCTGAAATGACAACGTTTCATCGAAAGCCTTTGGGACAGATGATGCTCAGTAGAACCTGAGCAAATGCCAGATCGGAGATCATGATGACGAAGAGCCGGTTCATGATGGATACAGTCAGGCCAATCGCGCTTGCTTTCGTAGCTGTCGCCTTCGGCTCAGTGGTTGCGCTAGCGCTTGAGGTGTTTCTGGGGCTTGAGGTCCCGAGACTCCACGCAAGCGGAATCACCTTTCTGTTCGCGGCCCTCGTTGCGTTCTACTTGTTTCCACGTCGATTGAAGCTGCCCTTTGGGGACGTGGGCTTGTCAGAGTACCTGCGTCGCCTCGGATTCTATCTTCCGCAGAGCGCATGGAAGCATGTGCTGTTAGGTGGCCTCCTGGCCGTCTGTACGCTTTCTGGGATGTTGATCGGTTCGCTGTTATCGGGCCGGTATCAGCTCGATTGGAGCACGGTGAATGTCGTCCAAACCGTGTTCAGCATCAATCCCGGACTCTGGGAGGAGTTTTTCTTTCGTGGCGTAGTCATGTTCCTGCTACTGCGGGCAACAAGATCTCTCCGTCGAGCTGTACTGATCCAGATCGTGCTCTTCGGGCTGGCCCATATCAAGGGGGTCGATTTGTGGGCCTGGATCGATGTGATTTCAGTCATGATCATTGCTGTAGCATTCACATACACTGCTTACAAGACCCGCACCCTGCTGGCGGGCATCGTGTTCCACTTCCTGCACGATGTGCTCTTGTTCCTCCCGCAACTGCCCGGAGGCGAATACGTCGGGATTGTGGAGAACGCTGCTTTCTACGCGTCGCTGTGGACGATGGTGGGCGTGGCGTGCGCGCTGGTCAGGCTCTCGGCCGACAGGCTTGGTGTGAAGGCGGTCGCGGAGCTATACGCAATCGGGCCCGCTTCCTCGGCATGAGAGACGAGAGCATCGTGGGAGGATGGCCGGGTGGATGGCGACCGATCTGGACAGGCCAGCCACACTGGCCCTGGCTCGGAACCCAGCGGCCCTCCCGCCTCGCCGAAAAGGCCCTGAAACACATCAGGACAGGTCGGCGGGAGCCCCCGAATAGAAGCCACCCCTAGATGAAAGTTCCTGAACCTCGATATACCGTGGACGGCACATGACCAACAAGCAGAAGATCGCCATTGTCTCGCCGGTTGTACTGATAGCTGTCATGTATCCGATCTTTCGGATATTGGGCGAGTTGTTCAGTGGAAACTGGAGAATCGGATGGTACTTGGGCCTGATGGTCTACTGGCTCATCTGGGGCGCTGCATTCCCCTGGGTGTTGGTCGGCAATGACAGCCTAAGAAGGACAATTCGGCCTCAGAAGCCGGGCATCAGAGCGCTCCTGTTCGTGGGATTTCTGTTGTTGATGGCGGGCCTCTACAGGTTAGTCCCGGGAATGGAGTACGAGAAGCCAAGCGCGTGGATATTCATTATGCTGGTTTCGACGAATATCGGCAACGGCTTCTTTGAAGAGGTGTTGTGGAGAGGTGTGTTCTTGGAGCTTTTTCCCGACAGCCTCCTCTTCCAGATGATCTGGCCCAGCATTTGGTTCGGACTCTGGCACTTCGTTCCGGGTTCCCTCTCGCCCGATGGGAACGTCCTGGGGCTTATGATCGGTTCAGGTATGATGGGCTTCTACCTGAGCAACGTTGCCAGGAAGACAGGGACGATTTGGTGGACTATCGTGGCTCACGCCGTAGGCGGCTTCATCATGATCGTGTGAGGCGGAATCGTGAGGCCGAAGCGAAGCGGACGATTCATTCAAAAGGTCACACGCTGAAGCCGACCCATCCGGGGCGGAGAATCGGGTACACGAACGTTTCCCCAACCAGAGGCCGTGGAATCCATCATGCCAGGGGGGACAAGCGGCATCTTGGAGCCTATGCCGTCCCTGACAACGCTGCGCGGAGATGACAGCACATGCCGGGATCGATCCTCTCGACGATACAAGGGCTGATGCAAACCGCCCGCGAGGTGTACGGCGTCAATCCAGTCATCTTCCTGGCGATTTATCTGGGATGTGCACCCATCTTCTACTATTCCCTGTATCGCACGTTGCGAGCCATTCCAGGCAAGCAGGGTAGACAGGTCATGCTCTGGAGCGCGATCTTCCTGTGTTCGAACATCGCGCCCTTCGTCTACGTACTACTCTTCGGTCGCAACATTCCCTGGTGGGTTTACGCGGTTATCGCCGTACTCGTGGGACAAGGCATGTTCTCGCTCGCGATCAAGCTACGCAAGGGTAGGGCAAGCGGCGTCGGCTCGAGTAGTAGCTGAGGAATCGACACTCGTCGCTCGACTCCTTGACCTGGAGCGAACGCGCGAGTAACGTGATGACGGTAGAAATCTTGGGCGCAGGTAGAGACAAAGGTGATGGTATGGTGAAGTCATTGAGAATGAGTCTGCTCGCACCCGCGTTGGCATTGCTGGCCGCGCTTCTCGCTTGCTCTCTCCCAGGCTCGACCCCCGCAGCGGAGTCTTCGCCGACCCCCGTCATCCCGACGGCGACCGAACCACCTACGGCCGTCCCCTCCGATACGCCCGGCCCTCGAACGCCGATGCCGGCCACCGCCACGCCCGTCTCGCCCATGATCGAGGCCGACACCGTCACCCGCCTTTCGATCGCTTCGACGTTCGGCGAGGGAGAAGCTTTGCGCAGCCTGGCCTTCTCGCCCGACGGCACGGCCCTGGCTTCGGCCGGCGGCAATTCCGAAGACTTCGCCATCCGAATATGGGATGTCGGGAGCGGCCAACTCCTCCGCACATTGGATGGGCACACTTCCATCGTCTGGCAAATCGCTTTCTCGCCCGACGGCCAGATGCTGGCGTCGGTCTCCAGTGACGGGACGGCGAAGGTGTGGGACTGGCGCACAGGAGCGGTGATCAAGTCCCTCGACTTTCCCGACCAGGTTGTAAGCGTGACCTTCTCGCCCGACGGCCAGACGCTTGCCGTGGGAGGGGTCGAGGCGTGGCCTAACGCCGCGATCTGGACCTTCTCCGTCTCCTCATGGCAACCGGAAACGAAGCTGTCCGAGTACTGGAACATCCCGGCCATCGTCTATTCGCCCGACGGGCAGGTCCTTGTTGGAGGGGGCACGTCGCGCAATGTGGGAATCTGGCGAACCAGTGACGGCGGGCAACTGTTCACCCTGTACCCTTCGGGGCAGGTCTCGAGCCTGGCCATCTCCCCCGACGGTTCCACCGTCGCCTCCGGTCTGTGCGAAGCCTCCGGCGGAAGCGGGACGTGCGCGCAGGGTGGAGTGTGGCTCTGGGACCTGCACACGGGGAAGTTGATGCACAAGTCCAGCGACTTCACCGATGCGGTGGTGGGGTTGGCGTACTCCGCCGATGGATCTTTGCTAATTACCGGCGCGCGAGATGGAACGTTACGCTTCTACTCCACTTCGGATGACCAATCCGTCTTCGACACCAACTCCCAGGGCGCAGGCGGTGTTCTGGCGGCTTCGCCCGATGGCAGGCTTCTGGCGACAACTGCATACGACAGCATGATCGACCTGTGGAGAATCGGACCCTAGTCGGAGATCTTGAGCGAATCATGTCCTTTGTGCCGCCACGGCGAGTTCGCCCGATTGCCGTCTGCGTTGTCAGGCGCGACGACTCGATCCTCGTATTCGAGGGATACGACAGCGTCAAGGATGAGACCTTCTACAGGCCGCTCGGAGGTTCAATCGAGTTCGGTGAGTCTGCGGTCGAGGCAGTGGTCCGAGAGTTTCATGAAGAGATCGGAGCTGATCTCATCAACCTAAGGTACGTTGGCGTCACCGAGAATATCTTCACCTACGAGGGCCATCCGGGGCATGAGATCGTCCTGGTGTATGAAGGGGACCTGGCAGCGCCAGCACTGTATGAGATGCAAGAAATGACCGGCGTTGAAGACGGCGGCGGTCCATTGAAAGTGATGTGGAAGCCCCTTTCCGACTTCGGTCCTGAGGGAGAACCACTCTACCCGGACGGTCTGACCCAGCTTCCATCGGCGCACGAGGCGCGCCGCTCCCGACGCGGCGATGGAGGAAGGTGAGGACGATGGAAAAATCCCACCTACAGAACAGTCTCCCGCTTGGGCGGACATACAGCACGCCGTTCGCGCACTGGAGACCGCACAATGGAAACGCGAGCGAGATCCCGCCTGACCGTTGCACCAAGCGGATACGAAAGACTTGGGTGCCCTTCCTGACTGTCATCCTCAGTCTGGCGGCGTGGACGTCGGCCTGCTCGGCGGCGCCCTCGCCGACTCCGCCATCACCCGACCGGACCGGGATCGCCTCGGTCGATCGGGTCATCGATGTGGTGGAATCCGGCGATGTCGAGGCCCAGCGCAGCCTGCTCCACTTTGCGGCATTCCCGTGCACGACAACGGAAGGCTTCGGCGGCCCTCCCAAGTGCCTCCCCGGCGAGCCCGAAGGGACACCCGTCGAGGCGCTGCCGATCCTCGGGGCAGAGGGAGGCCACATGCGCAAGTCCGAGATCGACACGTGGACGGGTGTGGGTGCCGCCAGGCTGTACGCGGTCTACACGGTCCCGGCGACCACATACGCCGATGCGTACTATCCTGTCGGTGAGTACTCAATAGCCTTCTTCATGCCGGATTGGGATTCCACCGTCGTCTTTCAGGTTGGTTCGCAAGGGATCGTTCGAGTGGATTACCGCTTCGAATCTCCGAGCGAAGAGATCCTTGGCCTTCACCCCGAAAACCTCATTCTTGGGCCGTTCGACCCCGCTGACTAGTACTCTGACTCGCAATTTCGGTTACGTATTCTAGATGGCTCCGAATC
>CAZGRL010000162.1:0-7194 GCA_964528155.1 uncultured Anaerolineaceae bacterium | reverse complement strand
GCATAATGAACAACGAGCCGTTCAGCCTTTCAACTAACTTTGGGATTGCGCCCGCTCAACTCGCGGCAGGGGAATAGCATTTCGCCTTGCATCTCCAATTGGTAGTCGAGTATCTGCCCGAACGCCTCCGCGGTCGTGAGTGCCGTCCCTTGCTCCTCAATGAAGCTTGCGTTCCAGGGCTCATTGACGTATTGCCAATAAGGGTGCCACCCTAATTCGTTCCGAACCTTCAGGGCTTCATCAGCAAGCGCCGCCTCAAAGCCTTCGCCCTGCCAGGAATAGGCAGTGTCTTCGTGCATACGTATTGGGTCTAACACCCACCATACGCAGACCCCTTCTTCATGGCAAGGAGTGAGAACATCACCTATCCCCTTGATCCCTTTTGGACTTGAAGTGGTCCAGGGTACGTTTTCGTTGAGAAAACCGTACGGAGATATCCGTAGGGAGTTGATATTCCATTCTTTCACTTTGCTGGCCAAGTCGTCGATATGATCGATGTAGTTGAAAGCCCCTTGGCCAAAATCGACCCAATTGTGGTCTGCGTTTTCGCCGACCGTGATGAAGACATCGGTCTCTCCTGGCTCTGGGGCAATGTAGATGGTGAACTCGATGTCATCCTCTGTGCCTTCAATGTCAACGCACACAGTGTGGCTCTGATGGGGCGCCAAGCCAGTGAGGGGCACTTCCTTGTCGATGATGTCCCCGGTGCCATCAGGGTCGTCGGGTATCGCTTGCCCGTCAATCTTGATGACCCAACTCGTGCTGTCCGATGGGAAGCTGACAGAGAGGACAACACTTTGCGACGCGGTGAAGGTAATGCTGGTGATGTCCGCGGCGAAGGGAGGGATGGTAATACCGCCACGCTCAATGTCGACGTTCCCATAAGTTACGATGCCGTTCCCCTCGTCCCATTCCCAGAGATCCGCCGGTCCCGGGTAGTGGTAGCCGATGTCGACGGTGGCGACATCGACCTTGCCGTCGCGCGAGGTGCTGAACGTGTCCAGATCGATGTCCTCGTTCTGCACGACACCTGATCCGGCGTCGATGCAGTCGCCGTCCTGGTCGAGGTACCACTGGTCGCCCCAGTCGGTCCAACCGGTGTCGTAGGGATTCTCGAGGACGTTGAGCGAGTGTGGGCCGATCGGCCCCGGGCACGGCTCGTGCACGTACTTCCTGCCACAGCCGTAGAAGGCGTTGTTGTCGATGCCTGTCCAATTCGACGGGTTGCCGACGCCGAAGTCCATGCCCCAGCCGCAGCGGCTGATAAGGCAGTCTTTGATTATGAATGTTGTCCCGGAGTACTCGCGCAGTTGAAGGCCCGTGGAACAACGGTCTATCGTGCAGTTGCGAACCGTGCACGTGGTGACTTCGTCTTTACACGTGAGGTACAGCCCGATGTTGCAGCAGTCAAAGCGGCAGTTGGTGACTTCGGCGTCGGCTCCGATAGCCTTATAGCCACCATAGCAGGCCTCGAACACACAGTGTGCCACGGTCTGAGTGCTGTTCGTCCTGGTTCTGAAGCCATACTCCTGACCTCGGAAGTACGTATACGTGACGGAGGTCGAGCCGCTGTGGTTGTCGCTAACGATGAACGCACTGTCGGGGCTGCTGGATGTCTTGAGGGGCGACTCGATAGCCATCGACGCGGCGATCCCCGCGATCATCATGACCATCTCATCGGGGCACCCGTTGCATGTGAGCTTGCCGTTGTTGAGAAGCCTAAGGTGCGAGCTGCCCTCGGTGACAACCACCGTTCCGGGCTTGATCGTGAGCGAATCACCCGTGCTGCACCAGATCTCGCTCGTGATCAGTTTGTCGATCCGAGGATGGTGGTAGCCGATGTCAACGGTGTCCTCGTCACCATCGCCGTTCTCCCAAGGCAGGTCCCCCTCTTCGATATCGTCTTCGTGATCCTCCGCAGCCGTGACCTCCTCCGGTGCCTCGATGCTGAAAGCACTCCCATCGCCATAGCGCTCGGCCGCGGTAATCGTCAACCCGTCTGGATCTACGAGATCAGAGCCGTCCTTCGTTCCGCCGCCGCCCACATCCGTCGTGTCCACGAAGTACTTGCCAAGTGGGCTGTCGTTGTAGCCGGTGCCGCCGTCGTACGGGCTCACGCCGAGGTAAACGGGATGGTCGCCCTCGTCCATGCCGGAGCCTGTCACGTTGCTGATGTTGTTGTAGTAGGCGTTGTAGTCGATCGTGACGTCATAGTACGGAGGATCGTACTCCCGCTTGATTCCAATCTGGTTGTTCGTGAACAGATTCTCCGAGATCGTGCCGCAAAGCGCTGGGTACGCACCGCTGCCGTTGAGCCGGAGCCCGTATTGGCTGCAGTTGTCGAACGTGCAGTTCTGGACGTTCACCGTGAAACTCACGACAGACGCGTTGACGTTGACACCACAGGCGGTATCGGCGATCAGGCAGTTGAACACGCTCAGCGTACAGCAGTAGAGATACACGCCACCGGTGCACTGCCGGAAGATGCAGTGCCGGATGCCGTCTTCGATGTCATCTCCGAGAACCTTCACGCCGTATTCGGCGTAACCGAACTTGCAGAATTCGATCCTGCAATCAGTCGAGGCCACTGAGCCGATGTTGATTGCCTCATGGTAGTCCGCCGGGGAACCACTCGTCTCATCATCTACCTGCACATCCTTCTGCTTCTCTTCGTCCCACTCCCAATGCCACGTTAGATCCTCGCCCGACTCGTCATCCTGGTCACTCGTAAACACGATGTAGCGGAACGGCTCGCCCTTGGCAACGATGGCGCCGTTCGCGCCGATGTTGAT
This sequence comes from uncultured Anaerolineaceae bacterium, assembly GCA_964528155.1. Taxonomy (GTDB): domain Bacteria; phylum Chloroflexota; class Anaerolineae; order Anaerolineales; family E44-bin32. The sequence continues at coordinate 4,402 of CAZGRL010000162.1, read as the reverse complement.
CGATTTGCCTGACGCAAACTTGATGACGGTCCCTGGCTCGATCGTCAGCGTCACGGGATTCTCATCGTGGCTCACATTGACATTGTCTTCGACGTAGTACGTCGCATCCGCCGTCCACATCTGATCGTAGTCGATGTCACCGTTCTGGCTGTCGTAGTCGAGCGTCACGGCGCCCGTCGCGTCTGCGATATACGAATACGGAATGCTTTCAACCAGATACGGCTTCTGCGTGACCGGATGCCGCCACAACTGGCGGTCCGCATACGTCTCGTTCTGGGCGCCCGTCTCATCCCACACCTTCGACTCGACAAACCGATGCAGGACCCGGTCACGAAGCTCGCCGTTCACGCGCTCTTGACGCGTGAACGCAATCGGATCGCGCTGGTTGCGCGCTGTCGCCAGGTCGCGGCTTGACACGTTGAGGGGGTTCCGGCCAAGGCGCACACCATGACCTGGTTTCCGCGCAAACGCATCGAGGCCGAGCTCTGTATACACGTATAAACGCGCCGTCTCCTCGTTGAACCGGGACGGCAGCACCGGTTTGTGGCGCAAGACGACGTTCTGATGCAGCGACGCCCGTTCCACAATGAGCTCAACGTCGACACCCGAGCCAGGCCCCAACGCATCTGCAAACACCAGCTTCGACGCATTCTGCGGGTCAACTCGCCCGGCAGCATTCGGGTCGATGCGCCCCAGCATTACCGTGCGCTGGCCGTCGCTGAGCACCAGCATCGCCGGCCGCATGTGGAGCGCTTGGCCGCCGACCACGTATTCATACGCAGCGCCCAACGTCAGCGGCACCTCGATCCGCCACGAATTCTTATCCATCACAAAGCCGCCGCCCGTCGAACGCCACTCGGGCACGGTCGGCTGCCACCGGCCTCGCGCATCGCGATAGCACAGATTCGTCCCGACCGCGCGCACCGTCGAAACGGTCTGGTCGGTCACCGTCTCGCCCGTGTCAGAATCGACGTACTCGAGCGTGCGCGTGACCTGATACTCGCGCCCGTGCTGCGTGCGCTTGGCCACGTCTTCCTGCCACGCCTGCACCGTCTCCTCCGGCGCGGTAGCGGCGACGTTGCCCGACCGGCGAGCGCCGATGGGCTCCTCCGACTCGGAGCGCAGGACGAGAAACAGCCCCGCGCCGACGATGGCCACCACAAGCAGCGGTGCCAACATCACCCTGTGCTTCCGGATGAACGCCATGATTCACACTCCTCTTCTCATTTCACGGCCGACCCGTTGCATACGGACAAAGAAAAGCCCCGCGCGCAGCATCACGCAGGGCTTCGACGTCTCTCACACCAGACAGAACTCATACTGTCTTGCGGCCCAACACCGGAAGAATCACAACTCCCGGGCAGCACACGCCGGAACCGGCCTCTTGCGTGGCAGACCGTCTCCCAGCTCAACAAAGGCTATTCTCGCTTACATCACGCCCCATGTCAAGCAACAACGTGATGTTTCCCTGTTTTTTCTGTTGTTGCATTCCTGTGTCACTACCACATTTCGCCACCTTTCCTAGTGCGGCGTGCATGTCAGGCAACGCCCATGCAGAACTGCCGACCAAGCCAACCCTTTTCCTCCGGCACGCTTCGGGCCCACCTCCCGAACGGAAAGCCGGGCCGGGAGCACGTCGCCCCCGGCCCGGTCTGTCTCTCATACTGCACGCGGCAGCGCGTCACGCCACCGCCGCGCGCTCACCACTCATTGGGGGGATGGACGTACCACTTCGGCAGCACCAGCGTGTCAGGCTGGCCCGGGATCCCAGTGTGGATAAACAGAATACCCTCGCCACACGCGATCGTGGGATTCGCTACGGGACCACCGAGCGAGCCATCGTGCCACTGCTCGTCGTTCGTACCCGGGGGGTACGGACCGTCGTAGAAGTACCTTTTCCATACGTTCGTGTTGAGCGGCAACAGGCGCACCTCGCTGGTGTCGTCCCAGAATGGTGTGATCGCGTCCGGCAAGCCGAGGCCATAGAGCGTCATCGGGCGCGGCATGCTGTAGGCCATCCAGCGTCGGGAGACCGCCCACGACGCCCTGGTCACAGACAACTCCAACGCCTCCTCAGGCACGTAGCCGGTCAGCCGAACCTTGTGGAGACCCGGAAACGCAAGGCCCGTGTTGAGCATGTACGCCTCGCCAGGCACGATGTCGAACGGATCGCCCTGCGTCGCGGACCACGTGTCAGTGATCCGATCATAGCTCATGCGCGCGTAGACGCCCGCATCCGCTATCAGCTTATCGAGCGTCACGTTGTCGTAGTCGAGCTGGGTCGAAAGCACGTCCTGCACGCTTGCGTGGTCCGGATCGGGGATCAGCGGCATGCTGATGAAGAACTGGTTGATCACAAAGCTGATGTCCAACTCGAGCTCGAAGACCGCCGCCGTCTGCCGGCTGAAATGCGACGCCGATTCGGGCTCGCGCGCGATCCTGTAGAAGCGATAGTCGCCTGCCAGCGGATTCGTCGAGAGGTTGTCGGTCACCGTTGTCGCGCTCTCCGTGGCCGTGACCGACGTCAGGTTCGACCACGTCAGGCCATCGGAGTACTCGTTAGCATCGGCACGCTGCACGGTGTACTGGATGCCGTCAACCGAGGCAAAAGTGATGACCACCTGCGCGGTGCTCTGATCCCAGTACACGTCCACGATCTCGACTTGCACAGGGTCAGCATGATACCCCATGTCGACCTGGTCGCTGTCCTGCACGCTGTCCTTCCGGGTCGTCAGGCCGTCCATGCCGAGATTCGCGGCCGTGTCGCTTCCCGTATTCACGCACGGGCTGTTCTCAACCTGGCCTGTGGTAGTATGGCCCAGGTAGTAGTCGTGCAAGGGCCCAGACACGAACAGCGGATCTTCGTTGATGTTCCCGGTGCCGAAGTAGGCGCTCTCGGGCAGCTGCACGTCGCAGTAGGTGACCGAAGCCGAGCATTCGCTCAAGTCGATCCTGGGAACGCATGCCCCACTGGCCCAGAAGATGGAGTCTGTGACGGACACAGCGCCCTCGCAATAAGCCACGCGGAGATCCCGAGCTCCCTCGGCAGCGGTGTTATTGGCGAACGTTGAGTTGAGGACCGCAGCGCTGTACGCGACGAGGTCTAGTCCGCCAACTGCCCCGCTAGACGTGTTATCAACAAAAAGGCAATTCGTGATCTCGCACGAGTTGGTGTACTCCCAGTGCATGCCCACGTGCATCCCGCCCCCGGAGTCGGTGCTCTCAGCACAGAGAGCAGCGTTTGAGTCCAGGACGGAGTCGCGCAGGACGAGGTCCATCCGGCCATTCCCCACGTGGACGCCACCACTGCACCAGATGCCTCCACCGCCGTAGGCGGCTGTGTTCCCGGCGATGGTGCAACCCTCAATCGTGACGCTCACCACACCCGAGGATACCGGGGATATGTCCTGAATGCGGATGCCGCCGCCGTTAACCGCCGCGATCCCGTCTACGATGGTGCAGCCGGAGATCCGTGCCTCCACCGAGGCATTGTCAGCATAGATAGAGATGGCTCCGCCACCGTTGTAGATCTTGTTGATGTTCTCGGTCCATTGCTCGTTCTCGGTGAACGTGCAATTGAGGATCTCGATGTTGGCATCGATCGAGTAGACACCGCCGCCACCGGAGAGAGCCGTGTTACTGAGGAACACGCAGTTCTCGACGACCAGATCGCTCTCCTTGCAGTAGATGCCCCCACCGTCCTGTGATGTGTAGTTGTCCTCGAACTGGCAGTCGACCACGTAAACCTCGCACCCTTCGCCGATGCGGAGGCCAGCGCCTTGCTTGCTTCCCGTGCCCCAGGCCCTGTTGCTCACGAAGATGCAATCGCTGATGGTCGGGTCGGAGCTCATGACGTGGATGCCCGCGCCCCACTCGTCTTTGCCGTCCTTGATCGTGAAGCCCTCGATCGTCGTCGTCCCCGCATTCCGGAGGTTCAGCACCTGGCACGCATCTTCGGCATCGATAATGGTCTCCTCCGGCCCTGAATCGCTCACCAGGCTAATCGTCTTGTCGCTGATCGACATGTTGCGGTTCTTGCGTGTGCCGTAGGGATCTTGCGGGTCTTCGCCGGTGTACATCCCGGGCATCACAATGACTGTGTCGTTATTCGCCGCGACACTGATTGCCTTGCCGATGTACTGATAGGGGCAGTCTTCCGAGCCATCCCAGGGGCCCGTCGTGTTGTCGTCGTCCACGTAGATCGTGGCCGCGGCAGCCGGCAGGCCGAACCACGCGACGACGGCCAGAAGCAGGGCGGTGATTGCCAGGTTCCTCATGACACGTCCTCCTCATAGTGTGGTGTGATGTGTGTGGTCCTGGGTGGCTGGTGGTGTGGCGGGCAGTTGATGAGAGTCCCCCAGAATCAACTTGGTACTCCAAGCCAGGGGTGTTGCCCAAGCGG
>CAZGRL010000161.1:0-7232 GCA_964528155.1 uncultured Anaerolineaceae bacterium | reverse complement strand
CGGGATATCCCCAGAACTCCAAGGTGAAACTCGTATCGCCATCGAGAAGGTCTGTACCGTTCTGAACGTTGAGGTAGGAGTTGTTGAAGTCGCGGCCACCATTGATGATCGTGCTCGATAGATACTGCGTGGAGCCCGCATTCGCATGGTAGTCGTCCTGTACGCTGTTCTTCACATAGTAGCCTGTGCCGCTGCTCTCCTTCATGTGCCAGACACCGACGTAGCTCGACCACACATTGGCCACATCTTGCTGATCGCTACAAGTACTGTTGCCGTAGTACATGTAGATCGTCGTGTTGGCCGGGTTGGTCAGGCTCGGCACCTTCACCCAGGCAACCAGAGCTCCGGTGCTGTCATTGAAGGTCTCGATCTCGTGGCTGAGCTTCGTGGTTCCGTCGGAGGAGGTGAAGAGAATGTCGTATCCAGCCGAAGGAGAATCGCAAGCACTGGCTGCCAGTTCGCTATCCGAAGACAGGTTGATCAAAACGGGGAAGTTGGTCACACCGCCGGAGCCGACTTTGTTCCCATAGATCGTGATCGGCTTGCGGTAGAGCCAGTTGGCGCTGTACCAGTCGGAGGGCACCTGGGGCAGCTGGCTGAAGTACATGTTGAGCGTGTAGTCCCCGGCGTCGATGATGGTGGTGTCCCCCGTGTCCGGATAGGCCAATTCTGTGTACCAGTAAGCGTCCTGGCCCGGGGTATCGAACGTCATTGTGGCCGCGCCAGATCCCACGACGGTGTTCATCATCTTTCCGGCGGGATTGACGCCCTGTGCCTCTATGGGTCCAAGGGACTTGAAGAACGTCGAAGGGGAGTCCTGATTGTTGAACTCCGTAGTGATCCAGTCTGCAGGCCGGGGGATATCGGAGATTCGGATCTCATCCAGCTTGCCATCCCAGAAATCCGTGTAGTCGCTCCCGGCCTCATACCACCACGCTCCAAGGCTGACGCTCCCGGTGATCGAAGGCCAATTCGGCGCGGCGGGGGTGTAGCCGGTGAGTTGACCATCGATGAAGCCCCGGAGCCTGTTCGATCCGGCTCCATCGTCGTACCGGGCCACGATATGCCGCCAGGCTGTACCGCTCTGCGTGGCGGCTATTTGATAATTTGTCCCGGTATCGATGGATGGGTCGCCGTCCCAAGCGACGAAGTCCTTGAAGTCAGCTCCCGGGTCGTCGATATCGGCGATCGTGCGCCAGTCCGTCCAGTCGTCGCTGCTCACCCATGCTTCGATCGTGAAGGATTCCGTCGTGATCTGGCTGGCACCGGAGGCCAGGCGATCTTCGGTGCCGTCGAATTGAAGCCCATAACCGATCGCGCCACCGATTAGGTCGCCCGAACCCATCGTGCTTCCCGAACTCAGGTCGATGCTGTTTCCCGTCGAGTCGTACACCGTCCCGCTCGGGTCCTGGTTCATGTGATAGACAGCCAGGTAGTTCGCATCCCACGTCCCACTAACGTTCCATTGATCGGACGCCCCGGCGTTCCCGAAGTAGACGTAGATGTCGGTGTCGCTGTTGTACGAAACGACTGGCACCTCGACCCAGGCGATCAGTTCGCCGGATGTACTGGTATATCGCTCGATCTCATGGTCGAGCTTGGTTGTGCCGTTGGCGGCGGTGAACAGGATATCGCCGCCGTCGGACTGTGCGACATAGCCACCGTGGCCGGTATCGGCCCAATCGGATTCAGTCCGATTGATGAGAACCGGGAAGTAGGAGAGATCTGCTGTCCCGCTGACTTTGCTGCTGTCTATCGTGAGCTTCTGACGGTAGGACCAGTTTGTGTCGTACCAGGCAGGGCTGGAAGCGGCAGCAGAGTCATGGAGGTAAAAGACATCCGGCGCGGCGGATACCGTGCCGATGTTGTTGGACAGGATGGCCAACAAGGCGATGCCCGTAACCAGGGCTGAGGCCAGTCGGAAGCCCAGGCTCGAGCGCGCGCCGAACTTGCGGATCGGCCCGGGGATCTTTGCCGAGATCGCGCTCAGCGTGGAGTGCTTGCTGAGGTCAATGGCCGGACGCTTCTTCTTCTTCGGCAGCAACCCCTTCATTCGCTTGCCGAGGTCGAGCTTGTCGATCACCTCGGTGATGACGCCGGTCTTCTGCGTCCGATGCCAACCGCCCTCGCTCGGCTCGAGCAGCCCCTTGATCGCGGCATACGCCTGATAGGGCACGAGGAGCAAGGTCAGGAGCAGGAAAGACATCAAGCCGGCCCAGTTGCGCTTGATGCCCCGCTCGAGGAAGAGTCCGGCGGTGTTCATCAGGATCAACGCCATGCTGTTGGTGAAGACCAGGGACCAGCCGAGGGTTTCCGTCCAGAATGGAAGTCGTTGCCGCAGGATGAGCTCCGAAATGAACCAGGCCAACGTCCCGACGATGAAGAAGGCCGACTGAAGGTAGTAGGGGGCGTAATAGATGAACTCCAGCTTCTCCCTGCGCGAGAGCTTCTTGGAGAGCAGCAGCGGGAAGAAGTATTTCTTGACATTGAACGTGTGCCCCTCAGCCCAGCGCATGCGCTGCCGGGTGAGTTGCTTGAAGTCGGAGACGCACTCAGCCGGGGCCTGGATGAACGGCGAGTAGAGGACACGATAGCCATTCAAGTACAGCCGGATGGTCAGCTCCCAGTCTTCCGTGATCGACGTGCCCCACCCGATCTTGCGCAGCATGTCGGCGCGGATCATGAAGACAGATCCCGAGATCATCTTCATCGCGCCGGTGAGTTCCTGACCTGGCCTCTCGACGACATAGGAGCCGGCAAACTCCGTCCGGATCCCTCGGGTGATCCAGTTTTCGGAGGCGTTCAGTACATGCCACTGGTAGCCCTGGACGGCGGCCAGTCGCTCATCGACGAGCATGAGCCCCTCACCGTCACGGCCATTGCCGTTGCCGTTCCCATTGCCATCGCCCTTGGCGCTTCCGTTGCCGTTCCCCTTTCGGTTGCCGTTTCCATGCCCGTTGCCATTACCGTTGCCGTTGCCGTTCGGGCCATTCACGTAGTAGAAGTAGGATAGGAACTGGTGGAGGATGCCCGGCGGCGGAATGAAGTCAGCGTCGAAGATGACGACATATTTCGTCCGAGGATCCATGACTTCGACGGCGTGTTTCAGCGCCGCGCCTTTGAAGCCGGACCGATTGATTCGATGGGACACCCGCACCTTAGGGTGCTTGGCCCATTTCTCGAGGTGGCCGACCGTTCGATCGCGCGAGTCGTCGGCGACCAAGACCTCATAGTTCTGGTAGTCGAGGCGTGTGCACGCTTCCAGCAGCCGATCGACCACGGTGAGCTCATTGAACATCGGGAGTTGGATCGAGATGAACGGCTGATCCTTCGGGGGGATCCTGGACGTCAAACCCCCGTTCCCATTGCCGTTGCCGTTCGCGTGACCATTCCCGTTTCCATTTCCATTCCCGTTGTGCAGGCCGTTGTGACCGACCTTGAAGAACCGACCCAATCCATGGCCGTTGCCATTGCCGTTGCCATTACCATTCCCGTTGCCGTTCTTGATCCCCAGGCCGCTCGTCGAAATCAGGATGACGGCAACGCTGGCGTAGTACTTGAGGCCGTAGGCGAAGAATCCAAGTCCCAGAGCCAGAGCAATGCCGGGGATGACGAAGGTCGGATAGAGGACCGTCAGGATCAGGACGATGGAAAGCAGAGTGAGCACGCCCGCCTTCCACAGCCGTGTGTCTTGCCAGATCGGAATGGGGGGCTTGCCCTGAGATTTGTGTGAGGCCTTCTTGCGCAGATTGGCCACAGGATCAACGATCCTGTCGATCAACTTCTGGGTGTCATCACCTTTGACAAAATAGGCTTCGGCGCCGGCCTTCATCGCCGCCTGTCGCCACGTTTCTTCGGCAGCCACGAAGATGACGCGCACGTCGGGTTGCGATTCCTTGATGCGCAAAGTGGCCGATACGCCCGATAGGCTGGGCAAGTTCTGGTCCATCAGGACGACATCCGGCCTGAGTTTGGCCGTCATGTCGATCGCTTCCCAGCCGTTCACGGCTTCCCCGACTACGCGCACGCGTTCGACCGTCGCCAAGAGCCGGTTCAGCTCTTCCCGCCAGCGGGCGCTGTCCTCGACGATCAGCACCCGAATGTCTTTGTTGGGGATCTTCGAACGCAAACGCGTCTCCACGTCTTTGCCCTACTCCGACCCGTAGTCCAACCCGGGAGAGGCGAGCGGTTGATCATGCCCAAGCAGATAGATCATCAGCTCACCCGAGCCATCATCGAGAACCTGGACCTCGCAATCGGTGGCACCTTGAGCCCCCAGCCATCCGGCGAGGCGATCCGAAAGATCGGACAGACCCACTCCTCCAACGAGAAACTCAGAGCTTCGTCCCGGTTGAGCGTATCGCCCGTAGCGCAGCACAAATCCGAATTCATCCTCCGCGAAACCGACGGCTTCCAAGGCAGCTGTCAGGAGCGGGATCGGCTCCATTCGCGGCACGCGGGTAACGTCGGCCTCGGAAGAGGCCCCGGCGCGAGCTTCGCGGTCCGTCGAGGCCATCGGAGCCGTGCTCAACCTCACCGACTTCACCTCGGGCTCATCCGTTTCCGGCTGAGCCGATACGTTATCGAGACTTTCGGAAGACTCTGCCAGTTCATGCTGACTGAAAACGTCTGCATCTTGCGTCGGTTCTGGAGATACAGGCAGTGATAGCGCGTCGCCCTTCCCCTCTTCGGGAGCCGTTCGTTCGAAGGGAGGCCGTTCGCCGAGGTCCCTGAGGTTCTCCTCGAGTGCGCGCTGGAAGGCCGACTTTCGACCCTCTCCAGCTTTCACGTAGATCGCCAGATCACGATCGGCCAGCTCAGCCTCACCGGACAGGTGACCGCGAATGGCACTCCGAAACTCACCGAGTTTCTCCAACCCGAAGTCCTGCAGCGCCTGCAATTCGGCATCGGCAAGCGTGGCGCTCGACCCGAGGGACTCCTCGAGCGCGGACCTCAGCGACTCCACGATGCCGGGCTCGAGGCCTGGTGCGGCGAAGCTATCCATCGCCGGGCTATTCGGTGCGTCGAGGAGAAGTTCCTGCATCCGCATGCGGAGCGCCTCGTTCTCGCCATCGGCCGCGGACGAATGTAGATCGACCTCGGCTTGTGCCAGAGCGGGTTCGACCATCAGGGACTCGGCTACAGCGTCCCGCAGACGATTTCCATTACCCGCCACTATCGGGCCTCCGGGCAAGGACTTCCTGGCTCAATTGGTGATAGGCCTTGGCCATCCACGAGCCGGGTGCATAACGGACGACCGGCTGACCCATCTGGGCGGAAAGATCCGACTCGGGCGAGTTCGGGACCACCGTCTCGAAGATCAAGCCGGGGTATTGCTGTCGGAGAACCTCGAGGACTGTCCGGTCGTACCCCGTCCCGAGATCGACGTTGTTGAGCAGAAGCCCGAGCACTGAGAGATTGGGGTTGACATTGCCTTGGATGAGCTTGATGACTCGCAGGGTGTCGACCAGGGCACCCATTCCGTAGGTCGAGCCATCGACAGGGATGACGACCTCGTCGCTCGCCGTCAACGCGTTGCCCGAGATCAGCCCCAGGCTGGGAGGACAGTCAATAAACACAAACGGGAACGGCTTCCATCGCAAGACTTCTGCCAGATTTCTCTTGAGGGCACCCCGGTACTCGACCGAGCCACCATGTCGCATCTCGAATGTGCGCAGATTCGGATCCCCCGGGATGACGAACAGATTCGGGATATCCGTCCGGCGGATCAGATCGCCCAGACTCCCGCCAAGGCCGACGAGCAAGTCTGACAACGTCCGCTTGTCGGGTCGGATCTTGAGCGAACGACACAGGCTTCCCATCGGATCGAGGTCGATGACAAGCACCTGACGGCCCCGCTCGGCCAGGGCCCCGGCCAGGTTGAAAGTCGTCGTGGTCTTGCCGACGCCTCCTTTGCGGTTGACGATGCCAAGGACGCGCGGGCGCGGATAGGGCCCGCGATGTCTCGATGGAATCGGCCCCGCCTGGCGGACGGGCGTCTCAGCTTCTGCCACCCCTGCGTCGCTCATCGGCATATACGGTGTACGTTCCACGGTCACTACCTCACTCTCTTCCGCAAAGATCTGCCCCTGCGGCCGCTACTTCTTGACCCCGGCCCGTTCGAACATGGGGCCGGACAAGTGCTCACCCTATTCATGACGTGACCATTCGCCTCGTCATCCAAGGCTCTCGAAAGGAGCACATTTGCGAGGCCGCTCCCTTGTCCACCTAAAGGATAGCTAACCTTCACGGGTAGAGCCTTTACGGATGCTTTACGGTTCGGCCAGGGGGGTTCACCTTGCGCAGACCTCACAGATCTTCTGCCAGAATTGGATCGAGTGAGGCTGAGCCAGCAGTCCAGAAGCTCGGCGATCATGAGGGCCTCCAACCAGCGAATCTGAAGCTGGATATGAGCCGTCGTTGGCATGAGCCCGCCCCCGCCCTTCTCTTCGATGACAGTCATGCATGTCACGCCCCACCTCCGGTCTGGCTCCGTTGACGATCGATCCGTATCTTCCTTCTACGTCTGAGCTCCGCCGCCAATGCCGGCAAGGTGACGGCAAGCCCGATGAGCCCAAGACCGGGCTCAGGCACGGTGACGACCGGCGTGTCCAGATTGCTACACTGGCTAGAGGCACAAGACCCATCGTAGGCCAGCACGAACCTCTCTCCGCCGTTGATGGAGGAGACATTGATCTGCACGCGCAACCTTCTCGGGTTGCCCGATGTAAACGTTTGCTGGGCCCCGGAACCGATGCTCAACGCATACGGATTGGCTGTGCTCGAGTTGATGGTGGTCGTCGAGGAATTGACGATCGTCGTGGCACCCGACCCGTCCGGGGCCGTATGGGAAACCGTGACGACGATCTGGACGTTGGCTGATGTGGCCTCGGCGCCGAATGCTGCAGTGGGCTCGGGACTGACGTAGTTTCTGACGCGGACAAAGTCATAGACCATTGTGAAGGTCCCGTTGGTGTTCCAGCAGTAGACCCAGAGACTTGCGTTGGGAATGTTCGTCGTGCTTGTCCCCAGCAGAGCGCCGTCCCGGTAGAACGGAACACTGGTCGTGCCAATACGGGCAAAGGAATACAGGTGGAAGGATGTCGGGGTACTTGCCGTATAGTTCACTTCAGTATACGCGCCCCCGTTTTGGGTTACATAGCTGGAGTAACTCGATCCGGTGTAGAATGCGATCGCATCGTTCGAATAGTCAAGTGCGTCGCTCGCAGTCC
>CAZGRL010000160.1:0-7272 GCA_964528155.1 uncultured Anaerolineaceae bacterium | reverse complement strand
CTACGAAGTCTCGACCAGAGCCATCGCCGGGGAGTTGGGGCTGACATTCGACGAGGTCGAGGACTGGAACTGTTGCGGGGCGACGGAATACATGTCGCTGAACAAGACGGCCGCCTACGCGCTGATCGGGCGCAACCTGGCGCTCGCGGCGAAGGGCGGCATGCGGCAACTCGTCGCACCTTGTAGTGCCTGCTATCTCAATCTACGGAAGACCGACGCCTACATGAAGAAGTACAAGCCGCTTGCAAAGGTGACGAATCAAGCGCTTGCCGCCGGTGGCTTGCATTACGAGCCGGGCTCACTGGTCGTGAGGCATCTGCTGAACGTGATCGTCGAGGATGTCGGCTACGACAACATCAGCGCCAAGGTCACGCGGCCGCTCACCGGACTGCGAGTGGCCCCTTACTATGGCTGCATGATTGTCCGGCCGGAGTTCAACGGCGCCTCCTCCCCCGATACCGAGTACCCCACACATCTGGACCACCTGATGGAGGTGCTCGGCGCTGAAGTCGTAGACTTCCCGCTCAAGACACACTGCTGCGGGGGACACATGACTCAGATCAGCGCCAACACGGCCTACGAGCTGATCCGCCGGCTGCTGCAGAACGCCGCTGAGTATAGTGCAGACATATTGGTCACACTGTGCCCGATGTGCCAGTTCAACCTCGATGCCTATCAGTCCCAAGTGAACCGACATTTCGGGACGGACTTCAACCTGCCGATCCTGTATTTCACACAGATGATCGGGCTGGCGATGGGCCTTGAGCCGAAAGAGTTGGCGATCGGACGGGAAATCGTCTCGGCGGCTTCCGCGCTGAGGAAGATCGGAACGGCGGTGGAGCTCGAGGAAGCACCTCAGGCGCGCCGGAAACGCGATGACAAATCGTTGCCGATGCCCCGGATCAAGGAGGGGTAGCATGACTGAAAAAGTTGGCGTCTACATCTGCCATTGCGGGACGAACATCGCCGGTCCGGTCGATGTCGAAGAGGTGGCGCGCTGGGCCAAGGAAAACCTACCCGGCGTGGTCGTGGCGCGTGACTACAAATTCATGTGCTCCTCTCTTGGCCAGGAACTCATCCAGGAGGACATCAAGAACGAAGGCCTGACGCGCGTCGTCGTGGCGGCATGCTCGCCGCACTTGCATGAGAAGACCTTCCGCACGGCCTGCAGCAAGATGGGCCTGAACCCGTACCTGACCCAGATGGCCAGCATCCGGGAGCAGGTTTCGTGGGTCACGGAGGACCGGGCGGCCGCCACCGAGAAGGCAAAGATGATGATCTCCGGGGCCGTCCGGCGGGTGCAACTGCAGACGGAGCTCCAGCCGACCGAGGTACCGGTCAACCCCAACACCCTGGTGGTCGGCGGGGGCATCGCCGGGATTCAGGCTGCACTCGAGTTGGCCGATGCCGGCTACCACGTTTACATGGTCGAGCGCGAGCCGTCGATCGGCGGCCACATGGCCCAATTCGACAAGACATTCCCGACGCTCGACTGTGCAGCCTGCATCCTCACGCCCAAGATGTCCGACGTCGGACTGCACGAGAACATCGAGCTCTTGAGCTACGCCGAGCCCGTATCCGTTTCCGGCTACGTCGGCAGCTTCGATGTCCGCGTGCGCAAGAAGGCTCGCTACATCGACGAAGACGCGTGCACCGGGTGTGGGATCTGCATTGAGAAGTGTCCCAAGAAGGTCGTCGACGAGGTCTTCGAGGCCGGGCTGGGATACCGCAAAGCGGTCTATCGGCCGTTCCCCCAGGCGATTCCCAAGTTCCCGGTCATTGACAGAGAGACGTGTATCTACTTCGAGCGCGGAACCTGCAAGGCATGCGAGAAGTTCTGCCCGACTGAGGCGATCGACTTCGAGCAGACGGACACATACATCGACTTGAACGTAGGCAACATCATCATGGCCACTGGCTATGACCTGTTCGACTGCAGCAAGATCCCGCAATATGGCTACGGTCGTCTGGCGAATGTGTTTACCAGCCTGGAGTTCGAACGCCTGTGCAACGCCGCCGGCCCGACTGAGGGTCGCATTGTCCTGCGTGATGGTGTGACCGAGCCCAAATCGATAGGGATCATCCACTGCGTCGGGAGCCGCGACAAGAACTATCATGCCTATTGCTCGGCTGTGTGCTGCATGAGCGCCCTCAAGTTCGGGCACCTGGCGATGGAGAAGACCGGAGCTGAGGTCTACTCCTTCTACATCGACATGCGGCCGTTGCACAAGAATTACGAAGAGTTCTACGACCGCTTGCTGCAGGAAGGGATGCACTTCATCCGGGGGCGTGTCGCCGAAGTGACCGACGCCGCACGTCTTCCCGGTGAGGAAGGCAAGATCATCGTCCAGGCCGAGGACACACTGATCGGCAAACAGCGGCGGATCCCGGTCGACATGGTGATCCTGCTGGGCGCGCTCCAGCCGCGGGCCGACGCCCGCGAGGTCGGCCTCAAGTTCGGGATCGTCTGTACCCTCGACGGCTGGTGCACCGAGCGTCACCCCAAGCTCGATCCTGTGGCCACGATGACGGACGGCGTGTTCATCGCCGGGACGTGCCAGGGGCCGAAAGACATCCCCGACTCGGTCGCCCAGGGCGCAGCCGCGGCAGCCCGCGTGCAGGGCATGATCTCGAAAGGAACGGTCCTGATTGAGCCGATCGTGGCCTCGATCGACGAGGCCCGCTGCTCCGGGTGCCGCATCTGCAACAACCTGTGTCCGTTCAATGCGATCGAGTACCTGGAGGACAAGACGGTCAGCTACATCAACCCTGCGCTGTGCAAGGGTTGTGGCACGTGCGTGGCCGCCTGTCCGGCTCAAGCGATCAGTGGGGCCCACTTCACCAACGATCAGATCTTCGCCGAGATGGAAGGTCTGCTCTACGACATCATCGGCAGCAACGGCGCGACCGCCAAGATCCGCGAGCCGGTGCTGGAACCGGCGTAGCGGGAGGAAGAAACCATGACCGAATCTGTTTTCGAGCCCAAGATCGTCGGCTTCCTCTGCAACTGGTGCTCTTACCGGGCGGCGGATCTGGCCGGCACGGCCCGGATGAAGTACGAGCCGAATATCCGTATCATCCGCGTCATGTGCAGCGGTCGCGTCGATCCGACGTTCGTCCTGAAGGCGCTCTCCCTGGGCGCCGACGGCGTCATGATCGCCGGCTGCCACCCCGGGGAGTGCCACTACATCGAGCAGAACTACAAGACCATCCGCCGGTTCAAGATGCTGAAGCACACGTTGCGCGCCCTGGGGATCGAGGAAGATCGCGTCCGGCTGCAGTGGGCTTCGGCCGGCGAAGGCGCGCTCCTCGCAGCCGCCATCAACGATATGGTCGACAAAGTCCGAGAGCTCGGCCCACTCCACTGGCCGGGGAACTGGGCGGCTGACGCAGGAAGCCGGGAGGCCATCCAGGCCTTGCCTAAAGAGCACGCTGAGGCGATGGAGGTGCCAGCATGACCGACGGTGGAGCACCTACGAAAGAAAAGGGCAAGCTGGCGCTGTACTGGGCTGCCTCCTGCGGCGGTTGCGAGATCGCAGTCCTGGGGATCGACGACAAGATCCTCAAGGTCGCCGAGGCCTTCGATATCGTCTTCTGGCCGTGCGTGATGGACGGAAAGGTCCGCGACATCGAGAAGATGCCGGACAAGAGCATCGATCTGTGTCTGTTCAACGGCGCCATCCGAACAAGCGAACAGGAATACATGGCGCAGTTGCTGCGTCAGAAATCAAAGGTCTTGGTCGCCTTCGGCTCGTGCGCCGTCGAGGGATGCATCCCAGGCCTGGCCAATCTGAACACCCGTGAAGAGATCTTCCAGACCGCATACCATGATACGCCGAGCACCGACAACCCGGACGGGGTCCGGCCTCAGGCGGAAACGGAAGTCGCCGAAGGTACGCTTCACTTGCCGATGTTTTACGACACGGTGAAGACACTTGGCCAGTCGGTTGAGGTGGACTACTACCTGCCGGGCTGTCCGCCGGAGGCCGATCGCATCTGGGACGCTGTTGTGGCCATCCTGACGGGGCAGCTGCCCGCGCCGGGGAGCTTCATAGGCGCCACAACAACAGTGTGTGATGAGTGCCCCCGGACGCGTAATGAAAAGAAGATCAAGGAGTTCAAGCGGACCTGGGAGATTATCCCTGATCCGGACACGTGCCTGCTCGAGCAAGGTCTGGTGTGCTGCGGGATCGCCACCCGGGCGGGTTGCGGGGCACTGTGCCCGACGGTCGGGTCGCCGTGTATCGGATGCTACGGGCCGAACGAGGACGTGGTCGACTTCGGGGCGCGCATGATGACCGCATTGGCCTCGGTGATCGACTCGCAGGATCCGGACGAGATCGAGCGGATCATTGATGAAGGCATCCCCGACCCGATCGGGAGCTTCTACCGCTTTGGCCTGGCGAATAGCCTGCTCAGAAGGAAATCGCTGGCCGGTAACGGGCGTTCGCCCATGGCCGAGAAGGCCTGAGAAGAGGTGCGGAAGATGAACCGAATTTCCATCGATCCTATCACCCGACTCGAGGGCCATGGCAAGATCGACATTTTCCTCACGGAAGAGGGAGATGTCGCCAACGCCTATCTCCAGGTGCCCGAACTGCGCGGCTTCGAGCGTTTCTGCGTCGGTCGCCAGGCGGAAGACATGCCAAATATCACCGACCGGATCTGCGGCGTGTGCCCCGAGGCGCATCATATGGCCTCGACCAAAGCCCTTGATGCATTGTTTCACGTCGACCCGCCGCCGACGGCCAAGAAGCTGCGCGAGCTCTTCTATAGCATCTTCTTCGCCACGGATCACACGACCCACTTCTACGCGCTTGCCGGCCCGGACTTCGTCATGGGGCCGGACGCGCCGGTGGCCGAGCGGAATATCCTGGGGATCATCAAGAAAGTCGGCATGGATATCGCCGGCAAGGTCCTCAAGATGCGACACGATGGCCATCATCTGATCAAGATGATCGGGGGTCGTCCGGTGCATCCTAACTGGGGTCTGCCGGGCGGCGTCAGCCGTGGCATCACCGAGGAACAACGCGCCGAGATCGAGACGCTCGGGCGAGACGCCATCGAGTTCGCCAAGTTCTCGATCCAGCTCTTCAACGACATCGTGCTGGGAAACTCCGCCTATGTCGACTTGATCAAGAACGATGCATTTGTGCACAAAACGTATAACATGGGCACCGTCGATGGGGACAATCATGTCAACTTCTATGACGGCATGATCAGGGTCGTCGGCCCGGATGGCAAAGAGCATGCCAAGTACAACGCCAAGGACTACCGGGAGTACGTCGCCGAGCATGTCGAGCCCTGGTCGTACCTCAAGTTCCCCTATCTGAAGAAGATCGGGTGGAAGGGTTTCACCGATGGGGTCGACTCGGGCGTGTACAAGGCAACGCCGTTGTCGCGCCTGAACGCGGCCGATGGCATGGCCACGCCGCTGGCCCAGGCCGAGTACGAGCGGATGTACGAGGTCCTGGGAGGCAAGCCGGTTAATCACACACTGGCGACTCACTGGGCCCGGCTGATCGAGCTGCTGTATGCCACCGAGCGCTGGGTCGAGCTGGCCACAGATCCCGAGATCACCGGCGAGACCTTCCGCGTCCTGCCGACGCAAACCCCGGATGAGGGCGTCGGAGAGGTCGAAGCGCCGCGAGGCACCCTGACGCACCATTACTGGACCGACGAGCGCGGGATCCTGACCAAGGTCAATCTGATCGTCGGGACGACGAACAACAATGCCGCCATCAACATGTCGGTCAAGAAAGCCGCCCAGGGTCTGATCACCAAGGGGAAGGTCGTCACCGAAGGATTGCTCAACACCATCGAGATGGGCTATCGAGCCTATGATCCGTGCATGGCCTGCGCCACACACACGCTCCCGGGCCAGATGCCGCTTGAAGTGACCTTGCGGGCGCCTGACGGAACCGTGATCGAACGTTTGAGTCAGAACCTGGATTAGTCAATCGGAGAGTGGGCGGCTCCCCGGCCAGGGGAGCCGCCTTTGGCATGAAGACACTCGTTCTTGGGCTGGGGAACCCGCTTCTTCGGGATGACGCCGTCGGCTTGCATGTCGCCCGCCGGCTTCAGTCGTTGCTTGGCGGGAGGCCGGACGTCGAAGTCGATGAGGACTACCGAGGCGGCCTGAGGTTGATGGAGCGGTTGATCGGCTTCGATCGCGCCATCATCGTCGATGCGATGTGCAGCGGAGCCAACCCGGGCACGGTTCACCGCCTGACGCCGGATGGGGTTCCCACCCAACACAGTGCCTCGGCTCACGACGCCAATCTTCGAACGGCTCTCGACCTGGGCCGGCGGGCGGGGGCCAAGCTCCCGTCCGACGATGGCATTATGCTGATCGGAATTGAAGCTTCCGACGTGCTATCTTTTGATGAGACTCTTACGCCCGAGGTAGAGGCGGCAATACCCGGAGCCGTCCATATGGTCCTGGACGAACTGCAGGAAGAAAGAGGAGAACCATGATTTCACCCGAAAGACTTCGCCGCTATCCTCACTGCGCTGGCGCTCCCGATGATCTGCTCAAGTCTGTCGCCATGCTGGCCCATGAGCGGTCGTTCAAGGCCGGCGAGCGACTATTCGAGGAAGGCGCCACGGCCACCAAGCTGATGTTTCTCGACTCGGGTGAGGTGGACATCGTCTACCGTCTGGGGGACGATCGTGAGGTCACGGTGGACACTTTGGTTGAAGGTGATCTCATGGCCTGGTCGGCGCTGCTGGAGCCCTTCCGCCTCACAGCGACCGGCGTCGCCCGCCAGGACGGGGTGGCCATCGAGATCGACGCGGAGGAATTGCGGGGCATCTGTCGGGCAACTCCTTCCCACGGATTTGTCATGATGACCCAGGTGGCGATAGCCCTGCGCGACCGCTTGAACGCCACCCGTGTCCAATTGGCAGCACTGAACTAGGCCGGACAAGGCGGTCAACCCATCGTTCAGAGTCTCCCTGACGGTTTCACATTGCCGGGGAGCGGCCCGCGTTGCGGGCCGAATTCTTTAAGCGATGCGATTCTTGACAGACGGAGTCTTTGTCCTATAATGCTGCGGAATACCCAATGCGATATTGCGTTATCGAAACGCCCTCACGTGCCTGCCAAGAGGCCCCGGCCTCACGGCGGGCTTTTTTCTCACCCGGATCGAGAGCCGAAAGGCTCTCTTTTTTTGCCTGGTGGAGGCGCGAGAGTTTTCCCGGAGGGAGGGGGTCGGCTCTGCCGACCCCCTCCCTACGGGAAAACTCCTCCCCCACCCCCCACGAGCGGTT
>CAZGRL010000159.1:0-7392 GCA_964528155.1 uncultured Anaerolineaceae bacterium | reverse complement strand
CCTGGACTCCAAAAAACCGAATCCATGCCGCGGGGGCGCTTTGGATTGCACAAGCAGAGCTTGTGCGCGGAAGCTACGCTTCCGGGTCCCGGTTTATCGCGGGACTTCGGCCGAGGGCCCGTCGGGAGCGCAAGCTGCGCTTGCGACCAGGAGCAGAGCTCCTGGACTCCAGAAGACCGGCTCCGACTCGCGCCGCTGCCTTTCCGTCGTCCGTCGTCGGTCGTCGGTCGACCGCAAACGGTGAGGAGACCGTGGGGAAGCGCCGCAAAGACGCAACATTGAGACCGGTTTCTTACCAGGTTAGAATGCATGTATGAGCAAGCGGGCCAATCGGATGCCCAACTTCTGGCGCAAGCAATACGCCCTCCCGGCCGAGCACGGATCGTGGATCTGGTGGCTCGGTCCGTTGTTCATCGGCCTGGCGGCGGGTGGGCATCTGGATCTCGACGCGGTCCTGCTCTTTCTGGCGGCGCTGTGCGCGTTCCTGCTGCGTCAGCCGGCGATGATCCTTGTCAAGTCGATCAGCGATCGTCGCCCCAGGTCCGATCTGAGGCCGGCGTCGTTCTGGATCACGGCTTACGGTCTGATCGGCGCGCTGACGGTATGGGCACTGATCAATTCCGGACATCCACAGGTCGTGTTGCTGGCCGTCCCGGGCGTGCCGGTTTTCGCCTGGCATTTGTGGCTTGTCAGCCGAAGAGCCGAGCGCGGTCAGATGGGGATCGAGCTCGTCGGGGCAGGCGTTCTGGCGCTGGCGGCGCCTGCAGGCTACTGGATCGCCGGCGGGATGGAAGCCCGGGTTCCGTGGATTCTGTGGGCGCTGACCTGGCTGCAAGCGGCGGCATCGATCGTGTTCATCTACCTGCGTCTCGAGCAGCGCAAGCTGCAAACGATTCCGCCCGTGCGAGACCGATGGCGCCAGGGGGCGCGGGCGCTGCTGTATCACGCGTTCAACTTGGCGGCTTCACTGGCGCTCGCGATCACCGGCTGGGCGCCGTGGCTTGTGCCGGGCGCGTTCGGATTGATGCTCATCGACGCGCTCGAGGGCGTGGCCAGGCCGCCGGTCGGCGCCAAACCCTCGGCGATCGGGGTGCGTCAACTCGGCGCGAGCGCCCTCTTCGTGGTCGTCATGGCGATCGGCTATCGTCTTCAAGTCTAGCGAGGAGCCTCGACACCCGCGCGAATCCACGCCGTAAGGGCAGGCGATGAAGTCCCGTTGGGGTCTCGGCCTGGCGACTCTGGGCCTGGTGCTGGCGATTGGAGCGATCTCGATGCGTGAGGCTTCTCCGGCCTACGCGCGCTACGCCGGACAGACTCGACCTGTTCGATTGGTCCCCAGTTTGACGGGTGAGCCGGAGTACTGTCTGACCTGTCATGAAGGCGTCGAGGAGATCAGCCCGGCGCACCCGGTCGAGGTTTTCGGTTGCGTCCGCTGTCACGGTGGGAACCCACTCTCGCTGGACGTGGACACTGCGCACGAAGGACTGTTGGGTGGAGCCAACCCATCCGACTTCAGCGTGGTCGAGCAGGCGTGCGGCGGGACGGACTGCCACAGCGGATCCACCGAGGAGAATCGCGACCACATCAACCGTTCCATGACGAGCATGCAGAGCACCTACGCCGGCGCGATCGCCTGGGTCCGCTACGCCTTCGGGGCGCAGCCCGATCCGACGGCGCGCTACGGGATCAACGCCGTCGACGATCCGCAGATCACCACGGACACCGGCGTGGCTTCGATCGCGGTCTTCGCTTCCATCGTCGAGGAGGATCCGCCGGCGGTACAGGATTTCGCCAGCGGCTGCCTGACATGTCACCTGGAGAGTGAGCCGCGCGCCGGCGCTGGGTATCAGCGGTTGACGGGTTGCGCGGCCTGCCACTCGCCGAGCAACCTTGGCGGCACCTATGGCGGCGACGATCCAACGATCACACGCGATGACGCCGGCCACGCCTCCATCCACCGATTGACGACGGCCATTCCTTACACTCAGTGCGACGCCTGTCACAACCGCGGCAACTACGATCTGGTAACGATGAGCTTCCATGAGCGGACCGATCTCCCGTCCGATCAGCGTGCGCCGAGGATTGAGGACTACTACCAGCCAATCGCGCAATTCACCAAGTGTGAATGGGAACTGGATTGCATCGACTGCCACACATCGGGTGAGGTGATGGGGGACGGCGATCTGCACAGCGGCAAGTCGGAGGTGCAGTACATCCAGTGTGGGACGTGTCATGGGACATTGGGTGCCGGCCCGCAGACGATGACGATCACCGATCCGGACGACATCGCCTTGCAGAGGGCGCATTTGAACCCGGTCGTCGATCTGAACGTAGGAGATAAAGTAGTCATGACCTCGCAGGGCGAGGCGTTGTGGAATGTGACCCAGCAAGCAGACGGGACGTTTGTGATGGTCGGGAAAGCGACTCAAATGCGTTATGATGTCCCGTTGGTGAAGGACTCTGGATGTGAACAGGATCCAAACGAACAGCAGTCAAGCGCCTGCCATGCCTGCCACGCCGTCGAGCGACCCTAGGGCGGTCGCAACTCGACTCAGCCGCGAGGGGTTCTTGCGTCTGGCGAGTCGGGCGGCACTATGGTTGACCGGCGGGGCGAGCCTGGTCGGGCTGCTGCAATACCTGTCGTATGAGACCGATCCGCCGCCGCAGTCGATCTTCAGCATAGGCGCACCGGATTCGTACCGTGTCGGCACGGCGACGGTCGTCCCCGGGGCCCGAGCCGTGCTGTACCGTGAGAAAGACGGATTCTGGGCATTGTCGTTGGTGTGTTCCCACCTCGGTTGCACCACCGAGGAGGATGGCAACGGGTATCGCTGTCCGTGTCACGGAAGCCGCTACGATCTGCAAGGTCGCGTCCTGAACGGGCCGGCGAAGAAAGCGCTGAAAGCGGTCTGGGTCGATCTCGACGCCGACGGGAATCTGGTGATCGATAACAGCCGTGAGGCGCCGGAGGGATATCGCCTGGTCCCGTCTCCAGCCTGACTCCTTCAGCCAGGTCTTTCCTCTGTCTGTAGTTCTCCCATGCGAACGTGTTCACCGGTGGCTACGAGCCTATCGATCTGCTTTCGGCCGGGCCTGGCTCTCGATGCGCAGGCCAGCCCCTGGTGGCGTGTCGATTCATCCTATGAATCGTCCTTTCTCGGCGATGAATCGTCGCTTTTTGCGATGACGTGAGATGGGGGCACGACCCTTGCCGACTTGGTTGCAGGCAGGGCGAGAGTGGATTATGCTGACGGTCTACCTGAATGTGCGCCCTGTTCACAAAGCGCACAGCGCCATTCATATCGATTCCCCCGGGCCGGCCTTCGCCATCGGCCCCGTGATGTCAACGCATTTATAGAATCAATAAGAAGTATCTGTCACAGAAGAGTCCTGCCCGGAGTATCGTCGGCGGATCCCCTGAACACGGATCGTGGCTTCGGCCGCGATCGGGCGGCATCTGGAGGGTTCAATGTATGGCATGGTGAATCTCGCGCTCCACGAATTCATTTCTCGTCGCTACGGCGAGGCCGTGTGGCAAGAGGTCAAACAGAGGGCAGCGCCAGGCGTCGACCATTTCCTGACCATGGAGCAATACCCCGACGACCTCATACAAGCCTTGATGGTGACAGCCTCCGAGATCTGTGGGATGGAGATCACCGAGGTGATGGATGCCATCGGCGAGTATTGGGTGGAGTTCGCCCTGCATTCAGGCTACGGCGAGTTGCTGCGCATCATCGGGACGACCTTGCCGGAGACTCTGAGCAATCTGGACAACATGCACACCCGAGTGA
Organism: uncultured Anaerolineaceae bacterium; assembly: GCA_964528155.1. GTDB lineage: Bacteria > Chloroflexota > Anaerolineae > Anaerolineales > E44-bin32. The sequence goes on along the minus strand of CAZGRL010000159.1, from coordinate 3,601 downwards.
GTTTGAGTTTCCCGGACCTGAAGCCGCCCGCTTTCTGGTGCACCGATGTGGACGAGCATTCCCTTGTCTTGCACTATCAATCGGTCCGAGACGGCCTGGCGCCGATGATTCCGGGAACCATTAGGGGATTGGCGGCGATGTTGAATACTTCAGCGACGATCGAGCAGATCGCCAGCCGGGAGAACGGTGCGGATCACGATCAATTCCTGGTGACGCATGGGACAGAGGGTGAGGGATGAGCTACACTCCGAGTTCGAGTCATTTTGCGCTGATCCATCCATTCCATATGGTGATGGACGACCGGCTGGACCTGCAGCAAGTTGGGCCAGCGATCATGAAGCTGGCGCCGAACCTCAAGCTCGGCTCGCCCTTGACCGATTACTTCGAGATCCGTCGTCCGCGGGTAAGCCCCACGCTTGATGCCATTGGAGAACTGCAGCAGATCGCCTTCCTGCTGCAGTGCGTCGACAATGAGATCACGCTGAAGGGGCAAATGCTCGTCGACAAAGCCCGTCGACTGATCTTCTTCGTCGGTTCCATGGTGATGAGCGACAGTCTCGATCTCGTGAAACACGGCCTGACGCTCAGCGATTTTCCGATTCACGATTCGAGCATGGACCAGGTGATCTTCCAACAGCAGAGGCTCATCAACAAGAAGCTGGAGGGCCTGGTGCATGAACGCACTCTGGAACTGGAGGCGGAACAAGCCAAATCCGAGTCTTTGCTACGTGCGATGCTGCCCGCCGGGATCGTCGATCGGCTGAAGCTGGGTGAGACCTCGATCGCCGACAGGTTTACCGAGGCCACCGTGTTGTTCGCCGACCTGGTCGGTTTCACGCCCCTTACGTTGGAGCTCCCGGCCACCGAGATCATCGAGCTTCTCGAGGATCTCTTCTCGTATTTTGATTCGCTCATCGTGAAGTACGGCGTCGAGAAGATACGCACGATCGGTGACAACTACATGGTCGCTTCGGGGGTGCCGCTTCCGCGTCCCGACCACGCCCAGGCGTTGGCGCGCATGGCCCTGGACATGTCCGACTACATCCACGGTCGACCGGTGCATCGAGACAAGAAGGTGGACTTCCGCATCGGGATCAACTCCGGGCCGCTGATCGCGGGTGTCATCGGCGACAAGAAATACCAGTACGATCTGTGGGGCGACACGGTGAACACGGCCAGCCGGATGGAGTCGAGCGGCACCGCCGGAAAGATCCAGATCACCCGGGCCACGTACGATCTGATCCGGGAAGAGTTCGTGTGCGAGCCAAGAGGCAAGGTCCCGGTCAAGGGCAAGGGCGAGTTGGAGACGTGGTATCTGGTGGGGGCCAAGCCGAGGCATTAGGGCGATTTCGCCGGACGGTCGAGTCGGCGACGGCCGCCCCCGCGGCGAGCTGCCAAATGAATGCCCGCGCGGGGGCAAGCGCTGGACGTTATGCTACTGCGTGCGGCGCTCGGCGTGGCACGTGCTGGACCACGCCTGGAAGATCGAGGATCGGCTCATCAAGTACAATTCCCTTGGGGGGGAGTACTCCGCGTGGTTGTCAGGTGGAGTCTCACAGCATAAGCAAGCCCCAGAGTTCCAGGTCAGAATCCTAGAAGGGAGGAAGCCATGCAGGTGGAAGTCCTGTACCGGCCGTCGTACTCAGCCGCTCAGGTGACGCTGAAGCGCGGAGAGCAGATCCAGGTGGAAAGCGGTGCGATGGTGGGCATGTCGGCGGACATGCAGATGGAAACCGAGGCCCGCGGCGGTATTCTCAAGTCGATCGCCCGCGCCATGTTCGCACAGGAAAGCTTCTTCATGAACACCTACACGGGAGCAAAGGACGGAGACAGCATCCTGCTGGCGCCCCCGCTTCCGGGCGATGTCGCCGTGGTCGAGCTGCAAGGCGAGTCGCTGCTGGTTCAATCCGGCTCCTATCTGGCTTCATCGGAAGGGGTTCAGGTGGATACCAAGTGGACCGGCGCCAAGACGTTCTTCGGCAGCGAGGGGCTGATCATGCTTAGGATCAGCGGGAGCGGCACCCTGATCATGTCCAGCTACGGCGCCATCCATCCGGTGGAGCTCGGCGCCGGTGAGAAGTATGTGGTCGACACCGGCCACCTGGTCAGTTTCGACGAACAAATCGAGTACCACGTGAAGAGGGTGGCGGGCTGGAAGAGCACGTTGTTCAGCGGCGAGGGCCTGGTGGCAGAGCTGACCGGCCCCGGCAATCTCAACCTGCAGACCCGCAGCCAAGACTCATTCCTGGCCTGGCTGATCCCGCGCCTGCCCAAGCAGACCACGCACACGCACACCAGCAATTAGCTCGGGCAAGCCACGACAGAATTCACGAAGCTCAAAGTGCTGGTTGAAACAACCCATCCGCTTCCCCAGGTGGGCTGCCTTTCGGCAGGCGAGCCAGCGGGTTTCAGCCTCGTTCACCAGTGATCCGTCCATGCGTCAGCGTTTTCTCTGCGGACAGGGGATCCATCGCTTGTCGAGCCGTCTCGGAGGTAGAGGGCATTGGAAGTTGTGGTTGAGGCCTGAATCCGGTTGTAGACGGGTCAGGACTGAGCATGAAGGACGGCTTGTCGGTTTTTGCGATGAGCTGTCCTTTTTTACGATGAACCGCCGAAGCCATGGCCGGGATGCCCATTTCCTCGGCTTGACGACGGATGGCGGTGGGTCCCACGCTATCGAGCGGGCTGCGCACGGCCATGCCGCCGCGGTTGAGCACATGGGTGTAGATCATGGTGGTTTTGACATCCTTGTGTCCCAGGAGATCTTGCACCGTGCGTATGTCGTACCCGGATTCAAGCAGGTGTGTGGCGAAGCTGTGGCGCAGGGTGTGGCAGGTGACGTGCTTGCAGATGTGAGCCTGCCCGGCGGCAGCGTGGACGGCTTTCTGGAGGGCGCTGCGGCTGGCGTGGTGGCGGCGGTGGCGACCGGAACGAGGGTCGGGAGAGATGCGTCTCGAGGGGAACACGTACTGCCAGATCCACTCTCGGGCGGCGCCGGGGTATTTGCGGTCGAGGGCTTCGGGCAGGTAGACGGAGCCAAACCCGCCGGCCAGGTCATCCTGGTGGAGGTGGCGTGCCAGGGCGAGGTGGAGCTGGAGGGGTTCGATGAGAGATTCGGGCAGGACGGTGATGCGATCTTTGTGGCCCTTTCCATCGCGGACGATGATCTGGCGCTGGTCGAAGTCGACGTCCTTGACGCGCAGTCGGACGCACTCGGAGAGGCGCAATCCGCTGCCGTAGAGCAGTCGGACCATGAGGCGATGGGGAGTGGCGGTGCTAGCGATGAGCTGGGCGACCTCGTCCCGGCTGAGGACGGTGGGCATGCGGCGTGGTCGGCGGGCGCGGACGGCGTCGATGGTCTGGTCGAGCGGCCGGTTGAGGACGTACTTGTAGAGGAAGAGAAGGGCATTGAGGGCCTGGTTTTGAGTGGCGGCGGCGACGTGGCCTTCTACGGCCAGGTGGGTGAGGAAGGCGGCGACGTCGCCGGCGTCGAGGTCCCCCGGGTAGCGGCGGCCGTGGAAGAGGATGAAGCGGCGGATCCAGCTCAGGTAGCTGATTTCGGTGCGGATGGCGTAGTGTTTGCGGCGGAGGACGAGGCGGG
>CAZGRL010000158.1:0-7397 GCA_964528155.1 uncultured Anaerolineaceae bacterium | reverse complement strand
ACGCATCACCTTGCACCGTCTTTATCCGTCCATTCCAGCTTGACGGAGTACTAGTGCGGTCAATATCGGGCTTCTCTACCACGCCGCTGTCTCTTGCATTACAGCCATGCCGGACCAGATTACCACCTACAACCCCAACATGAATCGAAAGATCCGATCATTGAGACCCGGCAGAGGTTCATGCCCGAAATCGGGATATATCATCATTGTCTTTGGCGAGACGATCTTGTTGTATACAGCAAATTGGGTTGAAGGTGGGCAGATGGTATCCATCAATCCAATTCCCCATATCACTTCTGCCTGGATGCGGGAAGCCAGGAATTGGATGTCGATGTAGCCCAGCTTATCGAAGACACTATCTTCAAGTCTATGGGTGGGGTCCGAATGGCGGAAGTACTCTTGTAGTTCTATGTAGGCATCTTTTGCCTGGTCCATCTCCCATACCCGCTTGTAATCACTGAGGAAGGGAAATATCGGAGCTGCGCGCTTGATGCGAGGTTCCAGTGCGGAGCAGGCGACGGTCAAGGCGCCTCCCTGACTGATGCCCGTTGCGCCCACCCGATTTGGATCAACGTCGGGCATTTCCATAACGATCTTGGCGAGTTGAGCAGCGTCAAGGAATACTTGCCGGAAGAGCAGCCTTTCGGGCAAGCCCTTCAGGGCATCCTCCAATCCGCGTATGATATGGCCATGGAGGGTGTTTCCAGTCACACCACCCTTATCTTGCGACAATCCTGCCTGCCCGCGGCAGTCCAATGCCGCTATGGTGAACCCCTCCGAGACGTAACCGAGCTTGTCGGACCAATCGCCGGAGTCGCCCGTGTACCCATGGAAGAACAAGACGGCCGGATGTGGATCAGGGGCTCTTACCGGTTGCAGCAGCTTCGCGTGGATGCGCGCCCCCCCTACCCCGGTGAAATACAGGTGAAAACATGCTGCATTCGCTGCTCTGAACTCAGCGGGAACGAGCTCGGCCCCCGGATCGGTCGCCCGCATTTCGGCAAGGCCTTTCTCCCAGAAGGTATCAAAGTCCTGCGGGCGCGGACTCCTGCCCTGATAGCTTGCCAACTGCTCGAGTGGAAGATCGAAGATGAGTGGCATTCTGTTCTCTCTGGCTTCGTCCTCTCCGTCGATGCCAGGAAGATGGATACTGCACCCTTCCGTTCATCTGGCAGGTCACGATATCAATGCCTTCCCCCAATCTCTTACACGGGCGCCTCCTTGCGTTCCGGACGAGTTCGGTCTGACTGCTCTCGCCCAGCCAGTTTGTTAAGGAATTGATCACCCTGAGAGAAGCACCGACGATGTCTAGAAGGTTGACGTCCGGCTCCAGCTTAGGCAGGTAGTCGAGGTTCAAGCTGCAGCAGGTGGGTTTCCCCCCGGCAGATCATCAGGAGGATGCCGATGCCATCCTCGCGGTTGTCGGCGCGGGACGCTCGGGAATTCACAATCTGACGGAAACCCGCAAGAAGATCTTCCAGCCCGGCAGTGCAGATGCCCCTCAACTTGGCAAGAGCCGGGTTGGCCGACGAGGCATACCCACCGACTGCGCCCGCACCGGAACGTCTCTACGACGGGCTCGTGCCCCTGGTCGACGAAACCCTGGACACGCCGACCATCGGCGAGCTCGATCCACACACTCGGCACGCCACTGCTCCAGACCCCGCTCTCATCCCTTGACCGCGCCCTGGATCAGCGCCGTGATGATCTGACGCTGGAACAGCACGAAGATGACGAGGGTGGGCACCAGGATCAGTATCGTGCCGGCGCACAGCAGGGGGATATCGGTCGCGTAGTGGCCCTGGAACGCTCCCAGCGCACCGGCCATTGTCCGCTGGTTCGGGTCCTCGACGAGCACCAGCGCAAGGAGTAAATGGTTCCAGGTCCAGATGGACATGAGGATCCCGAGCGACGTGACCGGCGCCCGCGCGAGCGGGATGTGGATGTGCCGGAACAGGTCCCATGTTGTCGCGCCATCGACGCGGGCCGCATCCGTGATCTCAGGCTGCATATTGACAAAGTGGGCGCGCATCCAGAAGACGGCAAAGGGCATGTACAAGGCGATCAGCGGCAGCACGATCGCGAACCGAGTGTTGTAGAGATGCACCGCCCGCTCCAAGATGTAGATGGGGATGATGATTCCGGGGAACGGGATCGTCAGCCCGAACACGAACAAGAAAAGGAGCACGTTCGCGCCAGGGATACGCAGCAGGCCGATGGCGAACCCGGCCATCGTCGAGATGACAAGAGACACGGGCACGATGGCGAGGACAAGGAACGTGCTCGAGGCGAGGAGCACGGGCATGTGCGCCTGCTTGAACGCCTCGACGAAGTTACCCCACTGCGGCTCCGCGGGCCATTCGAACCCCCTGGGCAGAGTGTTCGACGGAGCCAGCGCGGTCGTGAAGATGCTGATGAAGGGCAGGATCGTGAACGCCATCAGCGCCAAGAGGAGCGCTCGTCCCGCAAAGAGTTCGAAACGTCCAACCCTCATAGCGCGACCTCCCGGTTCAGGCGCTGGATCGGGAGGATTACCACGATGACCAGGACCATGAGTATGACGGCCAGGGCAGAAGCCAGGCCCACCGCTCGCTGGGTGAACGCAAGGATGTAGATCTGGAGCCCTGGGACCGCCGTCGAGTTGCCGGGCCCGCCGGCCGTCGAGACGTAGACGATGTCAAACGCGGCGAGCGCGAAGATCATAGTGACGGTCAGGCACACGCCGATCTCGTATCGGAGAAGCGGGACGGTGATTGCAAGGAACTCCTGGAGCCATCTTGCGCCGTCGAGCCTCGCGGACTCATAGAGGGCCGAGTCGATCTTCGTCATGGCCGTCAACAGCAGGACAATGCAGAATCCCAGCAAGACCCAGATCCCGATGACGCCGACGGATGGGAGCGCCCAGTGGAAGTCGCCGAGCCAGGCACGGGTGATCGCGCCGAGACCGACGGCCTTGAGGATCTGGTTGATCAAGCCCGGGAGGGCCAGCAGCCAGCCCCAGATGATGCCGGCAGCGACGAGCGCTATGACCTGGGGCAGGAACAGAACGGTCCGGGCTATCGCCCCGAACCGCCCGGTCGCCACGCGGTGCATCACGCTCGCGACGACGAGACCAAGGCCCACCGGAATGAAGCTGAACCACACGACCAGCCAGAATGCGTTGAAGACCGTCCCGATCAGGTTGGGAACCTGGAAGACAGACACATAGTTCTTCAACCCCACCCAGGTCATAGGACCGACACCGTTCCAGCGATAGAACGAGTACAGGATGGTCAACAGGATAGGCACGAGCACGAAGACCGCGTACATGAGCAGCGCGGGCAGGACGAACAGCCAGCCAATAAGAGCCTCCCGGCGGGTCCGTTTGCTTGAGTAGGCCCGCCGGGAGACTACGAGGGCCGCGGGGCGATTGTCTGACGTCGCCATCGATGTCACCGTCGATCTGGCAGGCGCAGGAATCATACCGCGGGCGTCACCATTACTGAGCGAGTTCCCTCTCGTATTCAGCCTGAACGGCCTTGAGAAGGCCAGCGGCGTCCTGCTTGCCACCGACCATCTTCTGGAGCTCGGGCGTCCAGCCCTGGGCGAAGATCGAGCTCGTCGCGTTGGCGATGAAGTCCATCGCGTTGCTGCCCACCACCGGTCCGGCAGCGAGCGTCTCGGCCGTGACCGAGCCGGCAGCGACGGAAGGTATCGTAGCACCCGCCGGCCCACCGGGGTTGGAGCCGCCAACAGTCACGTTGATCTGGCGGGCCGCGTCGTTCGTGGCGAGCCAGTTGAAGAAGAATGCTGCGCAGTCCCCGTGCTTGGCATTGGCAGCAATGCCGTACGTCAGAGGACCGGACATGGCGGCAGGTTGTCCGCCGGCCACAGCGGGCGGCATCACGAAGAACCCGACGTTGCCGGGCAAGTCCGTATCGTACCCGGCATTCTGCCAGTCGCCGTTGAAGGTGAAGACCCCTTCACCCTGGCCGAAGCGGGTGGCGGCGTCGGTGTACTCGATGGCGTTGATGTCGGGCGGGAAGTACCCGTTCTCGATCCACTGCTGGAGGTGCTGGGCGGCAATGAGGTTCGTCGGCGTATCGATCGTCGCGCCGGGTTTATTGAAGATCCAGTCGTTGATCGGACCGACCGGGCCATAGGCTGCCATCAGCTGCTGAAGCGGGAAAGCGAGCCCCATGCCGCTCTTGGCGCTGCCCCATTCCATGATCGGTTGGAGCCCGGCGGCCTTGGCCGCGGCGAGCAGGGCATCGAACTCGGCGAGCGTCTTAGGCGGCTCAGTCATGCCGATCTGGGCCGCCAGCTCCTTGTTGTAGAAGACACCGGTCAATTGGTAGTTGAGGCCCATGGCATAGAGCGTGCCGGAGCCGCGGATGCCGTTCGCATCGAGGCGGGCAAATTGGAGTGGTACTGGCCAATCGTTCCAGCCGAATGCCGTCGCGTAGTCGTCAAGGTTCATGAGCAGCCCATCCTTGGCGAACGTGACGAAAGTCGGCAGCCGGATGATGTCCGGTGGGTTGTCACTCGAGAGCAGGAGCGGCGTCGTGGTGATGAGATTCGCGAACTGGTCCTGCTTGATGTCCCAGGTCACGTTGGGGAACTGCTTCGTGAACTCTTCGGTAAGCCTTATGATGGTTTCGAAGCCAGTCTCTACGTAGGCGTTCATCACGACAGGATCCGTCCCGCAGCTCGGGCCCACGGCTGCCGGAGCTTCCGTCGGCGCCGTAGTCGGCGGGGCTTCGGTAGCAGCCGCTGTGGCTGGCGCCTGTGTTGCCGGCGCCTGTGTTGCGGCGGGGATAGCAGTTGCTGCTGGCGCACAGCCACCCAAGACCATGGTGCTCAAGACCAACAGCGAAACCAGTTGCAGCGACATTCTCTTCATGTGCTCCTCCATATCGCTATGGCCATACACGATCGTGTTGAGAATCCGGATCTTTCCCTGCTCGATGGTTGACAGTCGCCTCGCTTTCGGTCACCTCCTTCGACTTGCTCCGGTTGGCTTATCCAGATTGATCGACATCGCGTAACGCCTGATCCCGTTCGGCGTGATGAGCATCGCGATTTGCCCATGAACAGGGATAGTTCCAACAACACGGCATGAACGTTGCCCATTGATCCCGCTCTTCGGGTTCTCGTTGTCTGCCAAGGCTACAGAAAGGGGTATCCAGTGAATGCGGGAAAGTGTTTTGCTGAAAGCACTTTCAGGCAGATTCTAGCATAGGACAGCCCCACCGTCAACGTAGGTGACTTCATCCACGCAGCTTCAGAGCCGTGGGGTCGGTCAGCACGAACCGCCTGGCCTAGGCTTGATTATGGAGCATTGGGTTGTCTGCCTAGCACATGGTGCTCAAGGTGCTAGAGGGCGGCTACTAGGCTGTTAAGCGCTCAATGATGGTCAAGGGGAGTCTGATGTGTTGAACCGGCCGTGAATTGTCCGCGATATGGGCAAGAAGAATCTCAATCGCGAGACGCCCGGATTCGTCCAAGTGTTGACGAACGGTGGTGAGATCCGCATACTCTGCCATATCGAGATCATCGAAACCGATGACCGCCAGCTGTTCTGGGATTTTGACTCCAAGCTGGCGCGCAACTTTGATCACACTAAGTGCCTGAAAATCCGTCGCGGCAAAGATAGCCGTCGGTGGGTTCGAGGTGTTGAGAAGTTCAACGGCTGCCTGACGAGTCAGTTCCAGAGTGTAAGGTGCAAGACGAACGAACTCATCTTCAAGCACGATACCCGCTTCTTGCAGGCCCTGTCTGAAACCGACCAAACGCAAGTTAACAGGATGAATAGCATATTCAGGCAAGTCGGTATCACCCAGAAATGCAATCCGGCGATGTCCTTTTGCGACAAGATATTCGGCAACCATCCGCCCGCCAGCCACATCATCAATTTCGACGCTGTTCAGTCTTGTATTGGGGAATTCGATCAGTACAGTCGGGAGATTGTGCTTGAGCAGCTGGTCCACATAGGCATCTTCAACTGGTAGGGACATGATGACCAACCCGTCAAGGTTGCCCCTGAGGGGTAATGACGACAGGTGACTCTGAAATCGATCCACTGAGTCAACCGTGTAGATCACCAAGTCGTTGTTCTTCTTGGACAATTCCCCTGCTAGGCCCCGTAGTCGTTGGACGAAGGAAGGTGCCGTAAAGAAGGGGGTGATCACGCCGATGCGCCCATTCAGGCGCAGGGCACGAGCACGAGCCTCAGCCTTAGGCACGAACCCAAGAGCATCGATGGCGGCAAAAACCCTGTGCCGGGTCTCAACACTGACCTTGTCAGGCGAATTCACCACTCGGGAAACGGTTGAAATGCTCGTCCCGGAGTATTCTGCGACATCATAAATGGTTGGATTCTTCTTAGCGCACATCATTCATCAAGATGGGGTGCATGAAAGCACTTTCAATATAGCATGGCCGAGTGTGTTATGTCAAAGTATTCAAGTGAGTGTCAGGGTGCTGGAGAAGTCGACGACGGTGTCTGCGATTTGCTCTTCTGTTTCTACCAGATCGGCTGCTATGAGTTGCGACCCTACAAGATCCACGATATTGTCTCCAGGGGCGCAGTCACGCGCCGCCAGCTCGACCTGGCCCGCCGAGTGTTACCGATGTCCTCAGAACAAAGTGCTTCCCTTGACTTTGGGCTCTACCACCGTCTCGTCTGACCACTAGCTGGAGCCCTGGAAGTGCACCAGGATCCCGGTAAGAACATCCGGGACGAACGGTCTCCGACGGCTCACGGCCAGCTCGGCGCGAAGATGTGAATAAGTCTTGGCCGGGCCGCTCAGCTCGAAACCGTTGTGCAGCCTGCCAACTATCAGGTCTTGAAAGGAAGGAGTCGCCAAAATGGATATTTCGCTGCTCATGACCATCAATACTATCGTTGCCGCGATCTTCGGAATCGCCTTTGTCATTGTGCCAGGCCAAATCCTTGCCTTGTATGGCTTGTCGGCAGATGCGGCGTTTCACCTGGTTTCCCAGCTATTCGGAGCCGCGCTCGTCGGTTTCGCCGTTCTGACCTGGTCAGCGCGGAAGGCCTCAGCCTCCGACGCGCGCAACGCCATCGTACTTGCGCTCTTCGTTTCTGATGGCCTGGGCTTCATCCTTTCAGTAGTTGGGCAACTCCAAGGGATCCCGAACGCCCTCGGATGGCTGAATGTGGTCATCTACCTCCTCCTGGCCCTCGGTTTCGGCTACTTTCAATTCACGAAACCGTCTGCGCCGTAGACCCAACTGGCCCGAGGGAAGGACCCCGGGGAGTGCAAGTGGCTTCGCAACAGCCGCTGTACTCTGCACGTAGAGGCCGGCAGGCGAGCAGTGAGTGCAACCGCATGGCAGGCTGCCTAACCATCTATGAAAGCGCTGCCCTGTCAAGACCCTCTTGTCTGGAATGG
>CAZGRL010000157.1:0-7481 GCA_964528155.1 uncultured Anaerolineaceae bacterium | reverse complement strand
AGGCCCTGACTCGGTAACATTATCATTTGGCAGAACCATTCCCGTTCGGTAACATTTTCATTTGGCTTGACACGTGTGGCGATGTGCTCGCTCTACTGGGCACGGGCTGTGTACGACCAGTGGGTCTGGATGATCCTCCACTGATCGGCCCGGCGCGCATATACCTCGGTGCAGTTCCAGCGGGACTCCCCCTCACCTCGATAGGAGACATAGTTGAACGTCAGGACCGCTACGTCACCCTGCACCTGAACCGTCGGATTGATGAGTTCGAAGCGGTCGAATTTCACTACGCCTCGAGTGTCGACGTAGTAGTCGGCCAATGAGTCAAGGCCGTCGATCCGTCTCTCTACGTACGGATCGAAGTACACGATTTCGGGTGCGCAAATCTCAAGAAACCCGTCCGGGTCCCCCCTGCCCCAACGATCCAGCGCAGCTTCTTCCATTCCGATGACGGTCGCGGCGATGTCGTTTGCGGGATCCATGGCGCGTTCTCCTTCGGGTAGACCTCAGTGAAACGTGACTCGTAAAACGTAAATCGTAAAACGTAATGACTGAAGCCTGCAGCTTGGAGCCAATCCTTGTGTCTTGCGTCCTCTTGAAGCTTGCAGCTTGAAGCTTGTAGCTTCTATCAGCTCTCCTCCGCCTCCAGATAGGCGGTGTATGCGCGCTGGGCGTTCCTCATCGGATCGCGGTAGTACTCCTCGGGCGTCAGGTCCAGGGTGACCCGTCGCCGGGCTGGCTGGACGAGCGGGTTTGAGTCGGCGAAGCGTCGGATGACTTGTGCGTGGGGTTTGATGGATCCGTCCGGGCGGACCAATCCGAAGAAGCGCTCGTGCCACGACTCTTCGCACGGCGGTCTGTCATACAAACCAGGGACGTAGTCAGCGAAGCACCAGATCAGTCCGCCCGTCGCACCCACATCCAGGAGCCGCGGCAGAACTTCCCCCACGTAGACTGCGAGCTCGTCCTCGGAGGCCATGAATTGACGACGCGGCCTTCCATAGCTCGACCACTCATTGATGAATGAGCGTTGGCCGGGCGGGGCCGTGCATCCGCCGAACTCTTCCATCATGGTCGGCTTACCGCATAACGCCGAGGTCAGGGCGCACACGAACGGCACGAAATCCGGGTCGAGTGGCCCTTTGGCCCAGGGGGTGTACATCGGGTAGCCGTGCATCACCGCCACGTCGACCTCGCCAAAGACGTCGTTCACCCTCAGCCCGTTGTCCTGTAGAAGGTTGGCCGCATGCAGACCGCATGTGACCGGGTGGTCGGGGTCGATCTCCCCGATCACGCTTCGCATCCGGCGGACCCATTCCCTGCCCTGCCTCGGGTCCGGCGGCCAAGCGAAAAGGTCGGGCTCGTTTCCCAGGTTCCACATCCCAATCGCCGGGTGGTCCTTGAAGCGTTTCACCACCGTCCGCAACTGAAGCTCGGCCGCGACCGACGCCGTTGGATCGGTGAACGGATTGACGTATCCGCGTTCGACTGCCTGTCCTCCGGAGACAACCTGGCGCACCCGCGGCGGGACCGGAAGATCGTCGCGGATCATCCACCCCGGCGTCCAAGAAGGACCGCTCATGTGACCGGTGAAGAAGGTGATGTCGAGGTCGAGGTCGCGGTCGGCCGCGGCATCACACACAACTTGAAGATTCTCGAGCGCGACGGGGTCGATCCGATCAGGCGTCGGCTGGAAGTCCTCCCAAAGGAGAAAGATCCGCACCAGGGTAAGGCCCAACTGCTGGATCGTGTCGAATTCGTCCTGGACCTCCCCGGCATCGAAATCCGACCACCAGTACATGGCTTTGCGTCGCGGCCAGTAGTTCACCCCGAGGATGAAGGGCGCGCCGATTGTCTCGCCTGTCATCACTGTCTCACACGCAATAGTCTTCAGAGGGCGTGATCATCACGCCTCGTGAGCGAACAGGATATCTCGTTGCTCGATCTGCGATTCGGGCGCGACCAGCTGAACCAGTTCCACCAGCCGCGCAAGGTGGGCCTGAAGCCACTCGGCCGCGATCCCGGGAGGCGCGTAGACCGTGAAGAGGACGCGCTGTGTTTCGGGTGCGATTCGAGCCCGGTCGGCTGGTCCGTAGATGATGCTCGAGAGCACACTCGCATCATCGTGGATGAACATGTCGCCCCGTTTCAACGACTGAGGCTGGCCGCTCATCAAGACGTAGATCTCGGTCCCCGCGGCTACGTCGACCGCCAGATCGCCCTGCACTGCGTCGAGGTCGTGGCCGGCGGTGAGCATCATATCCTCGAGCTCAGCCATGAACATCGCCTCGACCAACGCAGCGACGCTGGGGATCGACTTCGCCTTGTAGATCACGGACTCGAGCTGGAGCTGGACGTGGTAAGTCTTGTCGAAGGTCCTGTAATAGGAAGCATACGCCTGCAGAACCGGATGCGAGCGCAACTCGGCTTTGCTCCCGGAACTGTATCGATCTCGCAACCGGGCCTCGAGGTCGGCCTTGCGCGCCTGCAATTCGGGATGGTGAGCGGGATTGGCGACACCGCCGATTGCCAGGACCCCAATCATCGCGCCTGGGTAGGTGGTCTGCCAGCTTGGAGAGGCATTGAAATTCATGATGCTCCCGAGGAGTTCGTGGCTACGTTCACGTTGGTGATCGGCGTCTTCCTGATGCCGAGCGCACGGCGCGGCCCTGGAAGTGGCGTGGGCCAGGCGCGGCATTCAAGCCCGCTCCATTCTCCCACAAACACGCTGAGGATGTGACACCGGCCGTCATAGGTTGCTCCTAGCCCAGGCAGTCGCCGGTCGGCTCGGCTTCAGCCGATAGAACCATGTGCATAGAAATGAGGGCCCGACATCTGACGGGCCTGCGGGTGTGCCATCCATTGCGCAGCGTCGAGACGAACGGAAGCTGTGGCACTGGCGGCACCCCGGTTGCGCGGCAATGGTTCAGTTTGCGCCGAAGCCGAGGGCGCATCCACCCCTCGCCCTGGCGCGCCGTCCGGGGGGACCCCATGGGTCTTGCGTAATCTTTCGGCGCGCTGCTCATCCGTATACGATTCATCATGTGTCCCGCATGTGCACCGTTGGGCACATTCGCAAAGCAGGGATGCGGGGGACCGCAGGCTAACCTGGGCCATGGCATTTGAAGGCGATCCAACACAATCCGCGCTGAAGAAGGCCAGCCCTCGCCGCCGCCTGCTGGTTCTAATCGGCGGGTTCGTGTTGGGGGCGTTCCTCTGCGGAGTTCCGATAGCGTTTCTAGGGAGAGCGGCCCTTCCCAGTCTGACCGTCGGGGCCGTGAAGACAGCCGCGCCTTCCCCAACGGCTCGCACCGCACCTGCTCTGGCAACGATTTCGCCGACCCCTACCAAGGCCGAGCCCTTCGCCGATCGCTACCAAGACGTCTCGGCCGACGTTAATCAAGCCTTAGCTCTGATGGATGCGGGTGAGTACGCCCAGGCGATTCTGCTGTGGGATCATGTGCTCGACGTGGTGCCTGACTACGCTGAGGCCTATTCCCAACGGGCGCGTGCCTATTATGAGCTCACCGCGAACCAGCGCGTCCTCCAGGAGTCCGAGGACTATTTCATGCGCGCGATCGCCGACTTGGACCGGGCGATCGAGCTCGATCCGGCCGTCGGCGAATACTACTATCAGCGATATTCGGCCTACCGGTACCTGGCAGCTGCCCAGGAGTACCGAGTCCGGGCGGACTCGCTCATGGAGATCGCTCTCGACAATCTGCTGATCGCCAACCGGCTAGGGAATAGCGACACGCTCTCCGATCGGTACGTGCCGGGTCTCTTGGCCGACCTCGGTCGTTGCGATGAATCTCTGGAGAGCACCTATCAGTTAATCCTGGCTCGCGGCCCAGCCTCACCTCCCAGCGCCGGTCTCAACACCATGCTCGCCGAAGGCTACTTGTGCGAAGGCGATCCGCAGCGTGCGCTGGAGCACATCGAACTGGCGTATCAGCTCTATCCAACAGACGAGCGCCGATGGACCAGATTGACTGTCCTCTACAGCCTGGGGCGGTTGGCTGAGGCTAAGGGACAGCTCGACGAGTGGATTGCGGAGTCACCGTACTACCGAGGATACCGCTACTACCTTCGAGCCCTGATCGAGTACGAATTGGGTGATGTCGGGAGCGCCCGCTCGGACCTGGAATTCGGATCCGGCCAGACCTGGGAGCAGTACGGCCTGGCCGCGTACGTTCGCGGGTTGCTGGCACTTCAGGACGGAGACAAGCAGGAGGCCATCCGGGAATTCCAGATGGCCGAGGCGACGCTTACCCGCGGCTACGGTCCGCTGCTTGGACGCATTCGCGGCGAGCTGCTCGATCTTGGCGGCGAACCGCTCACCTCATTGCCCGATTCGCGGACTCCGGCCACCGCCATCCCGACGCCGTCGGCCTATGTCACGGCCACGGCCTTCGGCGCGGTCCCCATGCCCACGCCTACGACGATTAATATCAAATCGATGGAGCATCCCATTCGGTGGCTCACGGTCGAACCGGATAGTGTGTACAAATTCGCCTTCGAACCGGCATCGCCCCTGGAGTTCGAGAGCGTGGAATCGCTCACGGTGTTCGTTGAGTTGAAACCCTCCGATTCGGCGGCGAGAATGGACGTGCTGATCTGGAGTCCGGTGGACGCGAGCATCAGGTATCTCTACTCTCAAGACGGGGCCTATCATGTCGACTTCCCTCAGTTCTATGTGAGCTCAGACGGTCGCGTCATTGTCGGTGTCTCATCCGGCAGAGCGGAAGGCCAGACCGTGCTCCGCCTTGGGGTCGAGCTCGTCGTCAGGCTGTCAGACGGTACGCCCCTGAGTATCGGGCTGAAGCCGGAAGCGTGGCCCTGAGCCATGATCCATAAGATCCGCTCGCTTGTTCCAATCAGGTACGGATTGCTGGGGTTTGCTGCGGGGGCGTGTGCGGGTTGCGCGGCCACGCTGGGCGTGTTGCTCGTCGCCGGGGTGGGCCTCGCACCTACCGGAGAATCCAGCCCCCCGACGCCGGCTGCATCGCCTCCCACGCGGGAGCCATGTCAGGACACCTCGGGGCCTGTGGAAGAGTCCGAGTGCTTGCTGGCGCAGTACGGCCAGGCCGAGCAGGCCATCAACGCGCTTGCCCCGCGTTTGGAGGAACTCGAGTCGGATCAAGACTTGATCAGGGCCTACCAGGTGCTTGCCGAGGCGGAGTTCTCCTTGAACCATTACCAGCTCGCCGCCGGCTATCTTGATAGGCTGGTCGAACTGGCGCCTACGGTTGACCACCTCTATCTACTGGCGGAGGCCTATTACTTGGGCGGCGATCATGAACACGCCATGGCCCGCTATATCGAGTTGGCGGATTGGGACGGGGAGGAGGCGGATCCCCTTCGACCGTTGGCCAGGTCACGAATTGAAGACCTGGCGCGGATCATGGGCACGCCGACGCCATCCGCTGTTGCCCCGTGAGGCGCGAGGAGTGAAGATGACTGCCAGAGTGATCATGTGCTGTTTGGCCGGCTTGGCATTTGTAGCGCTCGGCTGCGTGCTCCCATGGACAGCCGCTCAGCAATCGAGTGTCGCAACGTCGGTGGCGGCGACCCTTGGAGCTCGCCAGGCCAGCTACAATGCCGAGACGAGCGCAACGTTGAAGGCGCTGGAGACATCCGTGGCTTCGACCGTGGTCGCCTACCAACGCCTGCTGGCGGAAGAGGCGGTCCAGCACCAACAGACGCAGTCGGCTCTCATCCAGGCGGTGACCCCTGCCCCCATTTCCACCTCGAAGGTGGCCCCCACTCCTTACTATCTTGCCTATGCGACCCCGGTGCCGCTCGAGGGAACGGGCCCCTTCGTCGTTCCGGCACACGACACGGTGTTGATGATCTTCGGGTCCTTAATCGAGCCACAGGCACCCATCGATTTCGTGGTTTCCTTGACATTGCACTTCACGGTCACCGAGGCCGAGGGGGCAGATGCATCCACTCTGGACTTCTCCATCTACAGCCCTCTGGATGCCGGGTGGGCGAGCAACCAGGGCTACAACAAGATTCCTTTCGGAACAAACGATATCGAATACAGGTTCCCCGACCCGTATGTCGGGCGAGATGGGACAGTGGCGCTCGAGATTCGCAACTACGGGGAGCAGGACATCCAGGTCGAAAACCTGGCCGTCACGATCGTGGCCCGGGGTTCAGATGGCATCGAGCATACACTTGGTCGTCCGAGTCAGTGAAGCCCAACTTGGCGGTTGGGAGATGGAAAACAGGGAGCTGCGCTTGGTGCGGGGACCGGCAAATCAAGAACTGTGCAGACAGAGCGAGTGATCCAAGAAGGCCCGCCTTTCGGCGGGCCTTCGTTGTTTGAGTATCGACAGTGTCCGGCTTAGCGCATTTCGCCGTTGATCCAGTCCAGCACTTCGGGAATGTCCACCCGGCTGGAGTAGCCGACTCCTGAGCAGTTGACGTTGGTCACGTACGAGTTGACCGCGAGCACAATGTTCGTCCCACCGAGCAAGTCCGGGCCACCCGAGTCGCCGAAGCATGTGCCGCCCGATCCGCCACCGGGATTCAGTGCCAGCCGCATGAATTCGGCACTGTGAATGAATTTCCCCGAGATCAACTGGCTCGGCGCGTACATGCGTTCGCGCGGGCCTGCCCAGCGATAGTACGGAGGCGGTTGCGGAAGGAACTTGCCGGGGATCTGAGCCTGGTACTGGACACCGTAGCCGACGAAGTCGATGGCCGTCTTGTTCCTCAGGGTATCGACCTGGCCGGCTTCGGGCAACTTGGCATATTCGTCCATGGAGACTGGGTCATCGAGGACAATGACCCCGACGTCTCGATAGGCGAATGCAGGAAGACCGTTCCCACCGCCGTATGGATTGCCTGCGTTGTAGTCCGGGTTGGTATACGGCGTGCCGGATGCGTCTCCCACACACGGATACCCCTCAATGTCGGGAGCATTGCACGTCCCATCACCGTCCAGGAAATTCTGATCGGTCAGGATGGGTCCAGCGCCGAACCAGATGGCCGCCTTGGCCGGAACGTCAGGCCCATCCGGGGCAGTGCAGTGCCCGGCGGTGAGGAACCGATCTTCTGAAATGAGGGACCCGCTGCAGCGCCAGAGCGGGAATCCGTCGGCATCGATCAGGACGACCAGCCCGACATAGGGATGGTTGGATCCGTCCGGCTGGCCGTTCGTGATTGCGGCGACGGGCATCACTCCCGCCACGAGCAAACCCAGCAGAACCAATACGACAACGATCGACTTACGCATATCAGCCTCCTTCGGTAGTTCGGGCCGCCCGACGATGCTCTGGCTTGCGCGTCATGGGCCCTGGGATGGACGGCCGGGCTCCTGCCGCTGTTGAAAGCGAGAAGGCTTCTGCTGTCGCTGCGGAAGCCCCCGGAGCCCGGTCCGTGCGCGAAGTATATACATCAGCGCTAAGCTGCTCAACAACCCTTCCCCGACGACAGCATTAACGGGAGTACCACGCCACAGATGGGACCGC
>CAZGRL010000156.1:0-7504 GCA_964528155.1 uncultured Anaerolineaceae bacterium | reverse complement strand
CCCGAACGATACCCAACGGCTCCGGATACTCACCTGTTGTCATGCACCCACGCCCGGCCGCCGTTGTGATCGATCGGGCGTCATGATAGAATCACATGACGCTCAAGGGATCGTCGAAGCCGCCGGGGATGACACTCACTCCCCGGTTTGCGCACCTCCCGGGGCGATGAAAGGCTGACTTTGGAAATCAATGACACGTTCGGAAGGTCGCTGCGAGATTTGCGCACCTCCGTGACCGACCGCTGCAACTTCCGCTGCCGCTACTGTATGCCGAAAGAAGTCTTCGGCCGGGATTATGTGTTCCTGGCGAAGGACATGGTGCTGTCCTTCGAGGAGATCGAGCGGCTCGCCCGGATCTTTTCCGGCTTTGGTCTGAAGAAGATCCGTCTGACAGGCGGAGAGCCTCTCCTGCGCCGTGATATTGAGACCCTGGTGGCGATGCTGGCGCGACTTCCAGAAATCGAGTTGACGCTGACGACCAACGGGTCGCTGTTGGGGAAGAAGGCGGTCGGACTGGCGCAGGCCGGGTTGGATCGAATCTCGGTCAGCCTGGATTCGCTTGATGATGCCGTCTTCATGGCGATGAACGATGTCGACTTCCCTGTAGCAAGAGTCCTGGATGGGATCAAGGCTGCGGCCGAGGCCGGGCTGTCGCCCATCAAGATCAACATGGTTGTGAAGCGTGGTGTCAATGAAGACAGCGTGTTACCGATGGCGCGTCACTTCCACGGCACCGGGCACATCCTGCGCTTCATTGAGTATATGGATGTGGGGAACACGAATGGGTGGCGCCTGGATGATGTTGTATCGGCGGCGCAAATCGTACGACGGATCGGTTCTGAAATGGCGATCGAGCCGGTCGAGCCGTCTTATCGAGGCGAGGTCGCCAAGCGATGGCGATACCTCGATGGCGGCGGCGAGTTCGGGATTGTAGCCTCGGTCACGCAGGCCTTCTGTGCCGATTGCACCCGGGCGCGACTCTCGGCCGACGGATCGCTCTACACATGCCTGTTCGCCACCCAGGGCTTCGACCTGAGAGGGCTGCTCAGGAGTGGGGCGTCAGATGCGGAGATCGCCTCAGCTGTGGGAGGTGTGTGGCTCCGGCGGGCCGACCGCTATTCGGAGATCCGCGGAGCGGAAACGAAGGATCTCCACAAGGTCGAAATGTCGTTCATCGGAGGCTAGGCGGAGGACATGAGCTCCGTCTGCGGGCCAGCCTGGGCGGCAGCACCGACGCCCAGGTCAGGACCATTCCTGGTTGATCTAGCCGAGAGACGCGGGATGAGACCGGAGCCCGGGTCGCCCAGGTGCGGATTTGCCCCTCCGGGATCCGCTGAGGCCGGGGGGCCGGCCATCCTATCAAGTGACGGCCTCAGGCAGTCGGGCATGGGCTGTTCTGGACCCCCGGTAGGCTGCCTGGGCGCCAAGCCGCAGAGGCGGGAGCCCCCTAAGCGTCGTAAGCGTCCCGTAGGTCGATCGTACGTTGACACTCCCGGTAGGGGCTCTTATACTGGCACTGAGCCCCAGGAGCTTCCCCCACGATGAGCGGATTTCGGTCACAACTGAAGGCTAGCCGACCACGGGCACGGAGCTAACCAAACGCCGTGCCTTTTTGTTGCGCCAGATCGGGAAAGGAGACACTATGGACTATGGGATGATTGGCAAGATCGAGAAGGCCAAACGCTACGCTGAGGAGCGCGAGCGGATTCGGTTTGAGGCCTTCCAGGCTACTTTCGATGGGGAAAATAACCCGCACACGGTGAAGTATGACGGCGGCTCGTGGCGCTGTGATTGTGATTTCTTCGTGTCGCGCGGTGTTTGCAGTCACACGATGGCCCTCGAGCGCATTCTAGAGGGGATGCTGAGCCTCCCGGTTGAGGCCGTTTGACCCGACGTTCGCGAGTGTTGCGGGCGCATAGGTCACCTATGCGCCCGTTTTGATTTCCGCTACATGGTAGAATTCGCCGCCGGTCCGACGGGTGGGTCTATGGAGGACGGTTGAAACGCTGGCAGTTCTGGCTCGGCGTCGTTATCAGCGGTGTCTTCCTGTGGTTCGCCCTGCGCTCGCTGCGGCTGGGTGACGTCTGGCACGCGCTCGAAAACGCCCACTATGTCTGGCTGCTGCCTGGGATCGCGGTCTATTTCCTGGCTGTGTGGGCACGAGCCTGGCGGTGGCACTATCTGCTGCGCGGCCTGAAAAAGATCTCAACCGGCCGCATGTTCCTAATTGTCACCATCGGCTATATGGGCAACAACATCTACCCGGCCCGGGCGGGAGAGCTTCTGCGCGCCTATATCCTGCGCCGGGAGGAAGGTGTTCCGATCTCGGCATCTCTGGCCACGATCCTTGTCGAGCGTGCATTCGACGGGGTGGTCATGCTGGCGTTTGTGTTCCTCAACCTGCCCGAACTGACGCGGCTGGGAGGAGACTCGGGCTTCGCCGGAAGCATCCAGACGCTGGCACTGTGGGGGGCCGGGCTCTTCATGGCTGCTGTCGTGGCGTTCGTCTTGCTGGCGATCTTCCCCGACGTTTCGATCCGCGCTATCGCCTGGCTGACCGACCGCTTGTTGCCGGAGCGCTTTCGCCTGCCCGTCCGTGACTTGACAGCCCGGTTCTTGAGCGGCCTGGGGTCCCTGCGATCACCGGCCGATGTCCTGATGGTGCTACTGACTTCAACCGTGATCTGGCTCTTGGAAACGGGCAAGTATTGGTTCGTCATGCATGCTTTCCCATTCCAAGTCAGCTTCTTTGCGCTGATGCTGATGAACGGGATCGTCAATCTGGCGACGACGCTTCCATCTGCGCCCGGGTACATCGGGACGTTCGACGCGCCGGGGATTGCCGTTCTCCAGGCTTACGGCATTCCGGGGGCCCTGGCTGCGGGCTACACCCTGGTGCTTCACGCCGCTCTATGGCTACCCATCACACTTCTGGGGGGTTACTTCATGTTCCGCGGTCAGCTACACTGGGAAGAGGTGAAAGTTGAGATAGTCGAGGAGAGCGGCGCATGAAGGTCGCTATTGTCGGAGCAGGCGCAGGTGGCCTGGCCGCCGCATATGACCTGGCTCGGGCCGGCCGTGAGGTCACGATCTTCGAGGCCGCCGATCAAGTCGGCGGTCTCTCTTCAGGCTTCAAGGCCGACGGGTGGGACTGGTCAGTGGAGCGCTATTACCATCACTGGTTCGCCAGCGATCGACATGTCCTGGGCTTGATCGCCGAACTCGGATGGCAGGATAAGGTTCGTTTCCCCTGGCCGGTCACAGCGGTGTACGACGACGGAAAGTTCTATCCGCTGGACGGGCCGATCTCACGGGCGCTCCCCGGTATGCCGTGGCTGGACAAGATGCCCGGCGCCAGTCTGCTCTCGCGAGCACTGTGGGTCTTCAAGTTCCCGGCCTTGTCGCTGGCCGATACGCTGCGCTACGGGTGGATGGGGGTCAGCCTGCTCATGGCGCCTTCGTGGAAACCATTCGAGCGGGTGACGGCTCACGAATGGCTACGGCGGCGGGCTGGAGACCGCGCTTATCGGACACTGTGGGAACCGCTGCTGGTCGGGAAATTCGGTTCCCACTACAAAGAAGTCAACATGGCCTGGTTCTGGGCGCGGGTGAAGGCGCGAACGCCGAGGTTGGGGACATTCGAAGGCGGGTTCCAGGCATTCATGGATGCCTTCGCCGAACGTGTTCGCGAGGAAGGCGTCGTGATCAAGTTGGGAACGCCAGTGAGCCGGATCCGCTCAGATCAGGCAGGCGGTCTGAGAATCACCGTCGAGGGGGATGAGACGCGCTTCGACCAATGTCTGGTCACAACCTCTCCTGGTCTCTTGGCCGCCCTGGCCCCCGAATTGCCATCCGTATATCTCGACGGACTGGCGCGTCTGAGATCCATGGGTGCCGTCGTCATGGTCCTGGCTCTGAGCCACCAGCTGTCTGAGGCGGGATATTACTGGCACAACCTGCCCAAGGCCGCCGGTTTCCCATTTCTCGCACTGGTTGAGCACACCAATTTCATCTCCTCGGACATGTTCGGGGGGGAGCATATCGTCTACTGTGGTGACTACCTGGATCCGGACCACGAATACTTCCGCCTGGAGAAGAACCAACTTCTCGAGCGATTCATGCCGGCATTACCGCGCTTCAATCCGAAGTTCAGACCCGATTGGATTCGCCGGTCGTGGCTGTTCCGGACCCCATATGCGCAGCCCATCCCACCCGTCAACCACTCGCAGGCGATACCTGATCTTCGAACACCGATTCCGGATCTATGGTTGGCGAGCATGAGTCAGGTCTATCCCTGGGATCGGGGCACGAACTTCGCCGTGGAAGTTGCGCGTCGCGCGGCAAAGCGCATGTTGAACGAAGCCGGTCGATCGTAGCTTGTCTTCCCTGCCAATCTGGGCAGTGGTAGAATGGCCGCCCTTGTTCGAATTCAGCCTTGTTTCTGGAGAGTTGAATGGCAGACACACGAGTGGAACGGCTCGCGCGCGTGCTGGCGGAGCACTCCGTCCGAATCCAGCCGGGTGATCGCATACTCATTGAAGCCGAGACAGAGGCCTCGCCTCTGGTTCGAGCCGTGTTCGAGGCGATCTTGACGGCCGGGGGTCATCCACACATGCTGCTCTCTCTGGAAGGTGTGGAGACTACACACACCGGGCTAGATTCAAGTTTCATCCGACTGGCCAATGACGACCAACTTGATTTCACGCCATCGTTCATCAAGCTCGCCTATGAGACCTTCGAGGGTCGGATTCGTATTCACTCAAGTGGGAACACGATGGCTTTGACGAACGCCGATAGCGGGCGACTGTCCCGTAGGCGCAGAGCCTTGCAACCGATTCTGAAAGCCCAGTTTGGGCGCGGCGCGACCGGAGCGTTCAAGTGGGTCACGACGCTTTTCCCGACCCAGGCGTACGCCATGGGCGCCGAAATGTGCCTCGAAGAGTACGAGGATTTCGTGTACGAAGCCTGTCACGTGGATAGTGGGACCGGCGACCCGATCGCCTACTGGCGGGGAGTCGAAGCCGAACAGAAGCGGATTGCCGAGTCGTTCATCGGGCACGACAAGATCGCGGTCCGAGGCCGGGACTGTGATCTGAGCCTGTCGATCAAAGATCGAACCTTTGTGAACTCCTTTGGCATCCACAACATGCCCGATGGCGAGGTCTTCACCGGCCCGGTGGAAGAATCGGTCAACGGTTGGATCCGCTTCACGTATCCGGCCACCTACCAGAGCCGGCAGGTTCGTGAGGTCGAGTTGACGTTCAAGGATGGACGGGTGGTGGAAGCCCGGGCGGGAAAGAACGAGGCATTTCTGCTTGAGATGCTCGAGACCGACGCGGGGGCGAGGTACCTCGGCGAATTCGCCATTGGGATGAACTCCGGCATCACTCGCCATACCGGCAATACCCTCTTCGATGAGAAGATCGGCGGCACGATTCATATGGCACTGGGGGCCGGCTATCCGGATACTGGCAGCAAGAACAACAGCGCCATCCATTGGGACATGGTCTGCGACATGCGCCAGGGTGGGGAGATGAGCCTGGATGGTGAAGTGGTTTATTCCAATGGTGCTTTCGTCATTTGATTCGGCCCTGATCCGGCGAGTAGAGAAAGGGCCGAAGGTAGCCGTACTTCTTACGACATCCCACTGGGACCGCCGCGCTCGGGACAGCATTCGATGAGGGCCAATCTGGCCCTCGTCCTGGTTCTTGGCGCCGTCGGGGTGGCCTGCGCCGCTCGGGCGACGCCGGAGCCCACTCTGGGTCCCACGCGGCCCGAGCCGACGCGCACACCTCCGCCGACTGCCACGGCGATCACCACGCCCACCGAGGAGGCAGACCAAGATAAGCCAAAGCCAGGCTTGCCATTGCCGTCCGAGACGAATGATCTGTTTGGGACGTCGGGAATCTGCGGTCCGTGTCACACGGGATTGACCGACGACGGCGGCAACGATGTCTCGATTGAGACGGCTTGGCGAGCTTCGATGATGGGCAACGCCGCACGTGATCCGTTCTGGTTGGCCGTGATCAGGGCGGAGGTCGAGGCCAATCCCGACCGGCGTTCCGAGATTGAAGAGAACTGCAGCACCTGTCACGCGCCGATGGCCAGCTTCAGCGATGGGTTCCTCGGCGAACGGCCGAGCATCCTGGATGGTGGATACCTCGACTCAAACAACGCGATGCACGACATGGCTATGGACGGCGTATCATGTAGTCTGTGTCATCAAATACGCGCCGAGAACCTCGGATCAGCCTCGAGCTACGACGGCGGATACCAGATCGACACGACGACCCACATGGGGGCCCGACCAGTCTACGGACCATATTCGGTCGAGCCTGATCAGTCGGATCTCATGCAGACCGCATCGGGTTTCGTCCCGATTCAGGGTCTTCACCTCGCTCAGGCGGAGATGTGCGCCACGTGTCATACGACGTTCAGCCCGGGGGCGCCCGGCGCGACCGACACGGTGGCCGTCGACGCGTCTTACTTCGAGTGGTTCTACAGTGACTACCGCCAAACACAGAGTTGTCAGGACTGTCACATGCCTGACGCCTATCGCGGCGCACGGATCGCCACCACGAGCAGATTCCCTCGAAGTCCTTTCGCGCAACACACCTTCACCGGAGGCAACGCAGCCATGCTGCGGGTTCTGAAGGCATTTGGCGAACCGCTTGGCGTGACCGCCTCAGATGAGGCTTTCGACGTCAGTATCGGGCAGGCCGAGGAGCTCCTTCGCTCGGGGACGGCCGACCTGAAATTCGACAATGTGCGGCTATCGGGGAGCCGCCTGACAGCTGATATCGTCGTGGAATCGATCACCGGGCACAAATTCCCTACCGGCTTCCCTTCGCGACGGGCGTGGCTGCATATTGTGATCACCGATGCCGCCGGCCAGGTGCGGTTTGAGTCGGGAGGTGTGGGCGATGATGGGATGATCGCCGGCGACGACAACGATGTCGACCCTGCCGAGGTGGAGCCACACTACGAGGCGATCGTCAGCCCAGACCAGGTGCAGGTTTACGAGGGTATCCTGCGGGATGGTGCCGGCCAGCCCACCACAAATCTGGTTGAGGCGGCTGGCTACATCAAAGATAACCGCCTGCTTCCCGTTGGGTACGATGAAGAAGCCCCGAATGAGGCCGTAGCCGTCCACGGGCGGGCGCAGGACGACAAGGATTTCATAGGTGGGAGCGATCGAGTTCAGCTTTCGGTCGACCTCGGCGATGCTCCGGGACCGTTCACGCTCTCAGTTGAGTTGTTGTATCAACCGGTCTCATTCCGCTGGCTGGAGGATCTCCGCTCTTTGTCGGCGATGGAAACCAGTAAATTCCTCGAGTACTTCTCCAGTGTGGCTCGAACGGATCTTGTGGCAAGCGAGACGGTCGAAGTCGGGTCGTGAGGGTCAGCTTTCGGCCGACATCGTTTGCCACTCTGCACCGAAGGGAAGAAGGGGCTGTCCCAAAAGGGCAGCCCTGATTCGCGAATTTGAGGCGGATGACTAGAA
>CAZGRL010000155.1:893-7548 GCA_964528155.1 uncultured Anaerolineaceae bacterium | reverse complement strand
AAAACGTAAAACGTAAAACGTAATGAGTGATAAGTGAGTGGGGGGAGTGATTCCGGGAGTGTTTTTTTCCAGATCGGTGGTCATAGGCTGACAGCTGATCGCTGACGGCTAACTGCCAGTTGCTAATTGCTTGTTGCTTATTGCCTACTGCTTATTGCTGACCGCTTTCTTCCAGGAGTTCCCAAGATGCGTGAGTTGTGGATCGGGGGGCAGGCCGTGGCCGGCGAGGCACAGCCGGCGGAAGTGATCGATCCGGCGAGTGAAGAAGTCCTCGGCCAGGCGGCGCAGGGTGGCCCGGGGGATGTCGACCGGGCCGTGGCCGCGGCCAAGCGAGCCTTCGACGACTGGCGCAAGATGCCCGCACCAGAGCGGGCCAACCTCCTTCATGAAGGCGCGAACAAACTTCGTGGTCGGTTGGATGAGATCGCCGCCGAGCTGACCGGCGAAACCGGACGCACGCTGCGAAAAAACAAGGGCTACGTTTCTTTTGCCGCCGAGTGCCTGGACAGCTACGCTGAGCTGGCGCGACATGTGCGGGGTAGGGTGATCCCCTCGCCCGAGGCCGGACAGCTCTCGCTGGTTCTGAAAGCGCCGGTGGGTGTCGTGGCGTGCATCGTCCCCTGGAACTACCCATTGCTGCTGCTGGCCTGGAAAGTGGCGCCCGCGCTTGCGGCCGGCAACACTGTGGTCATCAAGCCGGCATCCTACACTCCCTGGACCACCCTGGGCCTGACCAGGATTTTCGATCACTTGCCGGAAGGCGTGGTCAACATCGTCGCCGGATCGGGGGCGCAAGTCGGGGAGCGGCTGATCCGGCATCCGGATGTGCGCATGATCGCCTTCACCGGAAGTACCGAGGTCGGCCAGCACATCATGCGCACCGCCGCCGACGACGTGAAGCGCCTGAACCTCGAGCTGGGGGGGAAGGATCCTTTGATCGTCTGCGCTGACGCCGACATGGAAGCCGCCTCTCGAGCTTGCGTGTGGGGGTCGTTCCTCAACGCCGGACAGGTGTGCACATCCATCGAACGGGTCTTCGTCGAGCGCGGCGTGTTCGGCGACTTTGTCGAACGCGTTGTCGACCTGGCCGGTTCCCTGGTCATCGGTCCGGGAATGGATCCGCAAACCGAGGTCACGCCGATGATTCGCGCCAGTGAGAGAAAGAAGGTCATCGCCAAGATCGACGCCTGCGCGGATCAGGGCGCACATGTGCTCCATGGAGGCAAGACCCCCGAGGGATTTGACCGCGGTTTCTTTCTTGAGCCGACCGTGCTGACCGGTGTGCGGGACGAAATGACCTTGATGCAGGAAGAGACCTTCGGGCCTGTGTGTCCACTGATGGAGGTAGATAACCTGGAAGAGGCGCTGGAGAGGGCCAATCGATCTTCCTACGGCCTGGGCGCAACCCTCTTCACCAACGACCCCCGCAAGGTGCGGCGCTACTTCGAGGACATCGAAGCCGGCAACGTATGGGTCAACGACCCGCTGATCGACAATCTGGCCGGTCCGTTCGGGGGGTTCAAACGATCCGGCCTGGGCCGCGAGCTGGGATTCGAAGGGCTGGAGGCATTCACCGAAACCAAACACGTCCACTGGGAAATCGAAGGCGGCGTCAAGCCGTGGTGGTATCCGTGGCAGTGAGAGGACACAAGACACAGGACTCAAGACGCAAGCCACAGGCTTCAAGCTGCAAGATCTGAAACGTGATGCGTGAAACGCAAGACGTAAAACGTAAGAAGTGATTGGGGCGAGCGAGTCCGGTGAGGTCTCTCCCAGATTGAGGATCATTGGCTGTACGCTGATCGCTGAACGCTGATGGCTTGTTGCTAATTGCTAGCCGCTTGTTGCTGATCGCTGACCGCTTGATTTCCGGTGAGGAGAGGAGCATCGAAGATGCGCATCGTCATTCTAGGGGGAGCTGGGACCATCGGCCGGGTGATTGCCCTTGACCTGGTCCAGGATGTCGAAGAAGTCGTCATTGCGGACCGAGATCTGGGGGCGGCCTCCCAGACGGCGGAGCGCGCCGGGAAGGGAGCCCGGGCCGTCGAGATCGACGTCACCGACGAGGCGGCATTGCGTGAACTGTTACGCGGATCGGATGCCTGCATCAACAGCGTCAACTACTACTTCAATATCGACGTCATGCGCGCATGCCAGGATACCGGCGTGCCGTACCTGGACCTTGGCGGGCTATTCCATGTGACCCGCAAGCAGCTCGAGCTTGATGACTCATTCCGCGAAGCCGGCGTCACGGCAGTCCTCGGATTGGGCTCGTGCCCGGGCGTGGCCAACGTTCATGCGGGATGGCTAGGCGGCATGCTGGACACGGTCGAGTATGTACGGATATACAACGGTTCGACCCAGGATGAAGGCGAGTCGCTGGCCGCGCCGTATGCCATCCAGACCATCCTGGACGAAATCAGCAAGCCGGCCATGGTCTTTCGAGACGGCGAATTCGTCGAGCTTCCCCCGGTGAGCGAGGAAGAATACTATCTGTTCCCCGATCCGATCGGATGGGCCAAGACTCATCTAAGCCTGCACTCAGAAGTCGCCACCATCCCACTGAGCCTGGCCGACAAGGGGATCCGCGAGTGCTTTTTCAAGATCACCTTCTTCGGCTATTCCGAGGCGTCGCTGCGCCGGCTTCAGTTTCTGGCTGATGTTGGTCTGGCTGGAACCGGTCCGATCGATGTCGATGGGGCGGCTGTGCGACCGCGCCAGGTCTTGCTCAAGCTGCTGGAGAGAGTTCCGCAGACCAGCGTGAAACCGGTGAGCAAAGGGTTCAAGGATGTTGTGACGGAGGTCAAAGGCACCCAGGACGGCAAGACGGTCATGCTGCGGGCCGACACGACCGGCTGGCCTCACCCCGAATGGGGCGTTTCCGGCGGCACACTTCTGGTTGGTGTCCCCCCGGCCGTGATCGCACGTTGGCTGGCCGATGGCAGGCTCAAGCGGCCGGGTGTGTGGGCCCCTGAGCAAGTCATCGAAGCCCGTCCGTTCTTCGACGAGTTGGCCGAACGCGGTTTCACGACCACGCTCACACGGACGGAGACGTTTGCGGCGCCATCGTGAGACGCAGGACACAGGACTCAAGACACAAGAGATTGGCCACACGCCGCAAGCTGCAAGCTCCGATACTCGAGCTTGTAGCTTGAAGCTTGCAGCCAGATGTTCTTACCGCCAGATATTTCCGTAGGTATGCTCGCCCTTGAGCAGCCGACCTTCGCGAAAGCGGTGAGGTGAGAACGGGGAGATATCGAGCGTCTTGGAAGCGCCTTCGGTGATGAGCTCGGCCATGCATTCCCCCACGGCCGGCGCGAGCTTGAAACCCGTGCCGCTAAACCCACACTGGAGGTAGAACCCCTCCGGGCCCGCTTGGCCGAGAATCGCGCGTTGATCGGGTGTGATGCCATCGTAGCCGCCATGCGCGCTGTGGAGCGAACCGCGCTCCATGACGGGTATCCGGCGGCAGATGCGTTCCACGCCGCGATCCACAAACCCGGGCAGGGCGATATCCGCATTTCCGTCCGGTGAATCCCCCACCGGATTGTGGTCCTCCAGGCCGACAAGCGTCAGCCCACCGGTTTCCGGGCGGAAGTACATGTTGTTGGGATCATCGATCACTGCCGGGTGGCTCACGCCGACCTCCGGCGGCCGGCGGATGAACATCGTATCGTGCCGCCAGGTGTCAATCGGCATATCCAGCCCGACCATCCGAGCGGCCTCAGCCGCCCACGCCCCGGCGGTGTTGACCACGATCGGAGCGGAGAAAGCCCCGCGCGTCGTCTCTACTCCGGTGACCTTCTTCGACTCTACGCGGATCCCCGTCACACGCGCGCCCTGGACGAGGCTGGCGCCGCGGCCGCGCGCGGCTTCCCAGAGTGTCGAAGTAGCGCTGCTGGGGTCGGCATAGCCTGATTCGGGCTCGTAGGCAGCAAACTCGAAATCGTCCGTGACGAATGACGGCGCCAGACGCTTCACGTCATCGGCCGTAATCAGCAGACTCGGAATCCCGATTCGTTGATGCATGGCGACATTGGCCCGCAGCCGGTCGCTGATTTTCGGACTGACAATCTGAAGGAAGCCTGTCCGTGTGAACCCGCAGTCTCCGCCGACCATCTCATCCCAGTTTCGGAAGTACTGAAACGACAGCCATGCAAGGCGCGACTCTGGCTCGAGGTCGTAGTGCATCCGCACCAACCCGCTCGAGCGACCGGTGGCGCCGGCGGCGATGACATCCTTCTCAAGAATGGTTGGCTTCAAACCGCGTTTGCTCAAATGGAAGGCCAGGCTGACACCGTGCACGCCTCCTCCGATGATGATGGCATCTGATGTCTGGTCCATGTTCTCGCATCTCTCCTACTTGTTGATCTTCGCCTGCAAAGCGTTGACGGCGGCATCCAGGACGGCGTCCGTCCGGCCAAGCGCGCTGTCGAGCGTGATGGGGACGGTGACGTCGGGGACGACGCCGACACCCTCGATCAAGACCTTCCCGTCGGGTGTCTCGGGCCGGCCGGTCGGGAACTGGAGCGAGAAACCGCCGGGGAGATCGTATTGTCCTCGACCGACCTCCCCGAAGGCGCCGGCGGTCGGCGCGTCTCCGACGACGATTGAGCGGCTGCCGTGGTGCATGGCGTATGCGAAGCCTTCGCAGGCGCTCACGCAATCCGGGCTGACCAGGACGGCGACCGGGGCGTCATAGAGCGATGGTGCCGGAGAGATCTTGGCGGGCAACCCTTGCGGTTCGAACTGGCCTGTCCGGCGGTTGTAGTACGAGGTTGTCGATAGAACGATGTCTTCATCGTAGAAGTAGCCGGCGAAGTCAAGGGCAAGCCCCTCGTTTCCGCCCCCGTTGTTCCGCAGGTCGATGATCAGGCCAGGGACGTTGTCGCTTTCAAGGGCCGAGATCATGTGCTCCCAGAGTCGCGCCATCAAGTTGTAGTCCCCCGAGAACGAGCGGATGACGACGTATGCCAGACCCGAGTCGGGCAAGATGCGAGCTTCGATCGGCAGGTCTATGGCAGACGACTGGAGGAAGGCCAGCGACTGGAAGAGCGAGTCGAGTTCGTGCGCCGCTGTCATGTCCGCCGTCTCTTCGCTGGCCGAGCCCGGATTGCGGAAGGTGACCTGAACATGAGTCCCTGGCTCGGCCCGGGCCAGGAAGGCCAGCTGCTGTTGATGCAACGCTTGCGGGCTGGAGAATGGACCGAAGTACGGCACAACGTCCGCCAACGCCTGGTCGACTGGTTGTCCATCCCAGGTGACGATCTGCGCCCCGACCTGGATGCCGGCGCCTTCGCCCGGCAGTCCGGGAAGCACCTGGGTGACGATCACACTTCCATCACTCAATTGCGCCAGCACCAGGCCGAACCCGCCGCCTTGCTCCTGGTTGAATACGAGATTGTCAAACAAGCCGCCGACGTGTCCGTCAGGGATGGCGTAGGTGAAGTCGCGCACGGCACGGTAGAAGTCAGCGTCATCCTTGGCCGCGGCCACCTGAGGCGCGAATTGCTGATACAGGGCCTGCCAGTCGATGTTCTTCTCCTGCGTGAAGGGATATTCCAACGAGGCCTGATCGAACATTTCTTTGAAGGCCTCCGAATATCCAAGACCGGAATAGTCGTGGACAGCGGACACCCCCTCCTTCAACTCAATCTCGAGGCGGGCTTGCTTGAAGACATGAAACGGCTTCTGGTCCAGGTCGACGAAGTTGTAGCCGGCCGGGATCGGAGCGATCGGATCGTCGGCTGTAAATAGCTCGCCGTCCGAACCGAAACCGGTGGGGAAGGACTGGTTCGCATCCGGAGCCCACACGACCAGCATCCCGCCCATGATTTCATCTTGTCGATCGGGATCGGTGACCGTCGATGTGTACGCATTGGACCAACCGGTCCCGTCTCGCTTTTCGAGAAACGGACCGTCCCATGTATTCGACCAATAGGCGACGGCGAATACCTGGACCCCTGTGTCGGTCTGCCCGTTCTGATCGACGTCAACGAACGTGCCTTGCGGCACGGCCGGCAGCCCCAGCTCGAAGCGCAGAGTCTGGTCATCGACTTTCTCTACCGGTCCCATTGTCTGGCCATCCAGGGGGAAGACGAATTCACGATCGCGCCGGACGAACCCGGCCTCGTCCTCGAGCAACACAAACGGCTCTGAGATCGTGTTGATGAAGAAGGGTGAGGTGAAGGGGATGGTGCCGATCACGGCCACCGGTTCATCCGGATTGGCTGCACCAGGTTGCACCGGCGCTTGCGGGAGTGGCGTTGGAGCAAGTGGCGGAACCGGGGTCGCCGTCGGTCCGCCGACCAACCCGGAGAGACTGCAAGCCAGCGTTGTTACGGCCGCCAGACAAGCGGGGATGAGGAGGTGCACGACTCGACGTGGTTCAGGCATGTTTCCCTCCGCCCTGGATCGCCGATGGGGGATAAGCGGCGGCGATGGCACAATATCGTGGCATTGTAAGTCGCATGTCCTCGCGCGACAAGGAGAAGGATTGTCAGAGGTGCATCCGACGGTGTGTTGTGCACCGCGCAGCAAATCTGGTTGTTTTGGGCTTGTCGGGGGGGGGGGGCGGGCGGGCCCCCCCCAAAAAACCAAACAAAGGTGGGGGGGGGGGCAAAAAGCGACCGGGGGGCGTCCCCCCCGGCCCCGG
>CAZGRL010000155.1:0-883 GCA_964528155.1 uncultured Anaerolineaceae bacterium | reverse complement strand
CCCGCTGTTACCCGTCCTTTGTACCCCCCCCTGGCTCCCCGGTTGGTGTCATCCCCGCGGCCCCCAATATCTATCTTTCGTTTTTCCGGCGCTCCCCCCCCCCCCCACAAGCCCAAAACAACCTATCATCGTTGTGGAGTGCAACAAAACCGAGGCTGGAAGCCTACCGCTCGGCCGTACGACTGGAATTGGCGGCGTAGGCCAGCAGGACGGTCTTGATCTGGAAGGGAGTCAATTCGGGGTGTTTGGCGCGGATCAGGGCGACGATCCCGGTGATGTGGGGTGCGGCAAAGCTGTTGCCGGTGCTGACGCTGTAGCTCTTGTTGAGCCAGGTGACTTCGACGTCGATGCCGGGGGCACCGAACTCGACCGGCGGCGAAGGATTGTAGTAGAAGGTGAATGGATCATGGCCTTCGTGCGCCGCCACCGAGACGACCGAGGAGTAGAGTGACGGGTAGCTCGGGGCCGGGATACTGTTCACGGCGGACACGAGCATGACGTTGTGGAAGTAGGCCTCGTCGGCGAACTCGCGGAACAGAGCGTAGTACTCTTCGCGCGACGTGCTCAGGCTCATGTTGACCACGCTCATCTCGTGCTCGATCGCCCAACGCAGTCCGCCGGCGAACTGCAGGGAAATGTCCTTGCCCGGCCGCCACTTCTTAGGGCCCGGCTTGGGCTCGGCCAGTGGGGACCTTCGTTGAATCCAGATGCTCCAAGGACCGTAGTCAAGGGGCAATCAGGGATGGCCGAGATCGTGCTCTGGGGAGGACTCCAACAACGGCCATTTGCGGAAGGGGGATGGGGGGCTGAGGGGGGCGAAGGGGGATCCTTCGACTTGGTTCGGCCTGTCAGCCTCACTCCGCTCAGGATGCGCAGGAGAGGC
>CAZGRL010000154.1:0-7645 GCA_964528155.1 uncultured Anaerolineaceae bacterium | reverse complement strand
AGGATGCGGGCGGCTTCGCCGCCCGCATCCTTCAAAACAACCACGCCCCTTATTGTCCGGCCTCTGTCCAAGGAATCGAGCAGGAAGGGAAGTCGGAGTATGCGCCTCGCTTCATTCCCGATATACCCTTGCATGAGCCGTCCTCTCTGATGGACACGCAATCGGCAACGGTTACAATTCACTGCATGGACAATGCGACGAGTCTGAAAGGGCAGGTTGCCCTGGTCACCGGCGCCGGCCGCCGCCTCGGGCGAGCCTTCGCCGAGAGCCTGGCCGAACGAGGCGCGGCCCTGGCTGTGCACTACGGGAGCGACGTGGGCGGGGCTCAGGCCACCGTCAAAACCGCCCGCGCGCACGGCGTGAAGGCCGAGACCTTCCAGGCCGATCTTTCCGACCCTCAAGCCGCAATGAACTTGATTCGGCAAGCGACGGACGCCTTCGGGTTTATTGACGTTCTGGTCAACAGCGCGGCGATCTTTGAGACGGTCGGTGCAGTCGATTGCAGCCTGGAGAGTTGGGAGAGGCACGTCTCGGTCAATCTCACGGCGCCATTCGTGCTCAGTCAGGCTTTCGCCCGGATGAGAAACGGTGAACAGGGCTCGATCGTTAATATCCTCGACTGGCGAGCTCTACGGCCGGGATCGGACCATTTCCCTTACACCATCAGCAAGGCCGGGCTGGCAGCGATGACTCTCAGCCTGGCTCAGGGTCTGGCGCCGACGATCCGCGTGAACGCGCTTGCCCTGGGGGCGATCCTGCCTCCTCCGGGCGAGGCCGAGAAGACGCAGGGGCCGATCAAGCATGTCCCGCTCGGACGATGGGGGGAAGTGGAAGAGGCCTGCCAAGCGCTGATCTTTCTCGTAACCGGGTCGGAGTACATCACGGGCCAGATTCTCCATGTCGACGGTGGCCGGCATCTGGTTTGAGGAACACTATATGTCACAAGATCGAATTGAGATCAGGGACTTGCTCTTGCGCGGGATTGTCGGAGTCAACGATTGGGAGCGCGAGCAGCCGCAAGACATTCTGATCAATATCACCCTCTTCGCTGACCTGCACCGGGCCGGCCTCAGTGATGACATCCATGACTCTGTGAACTACCGCACTGTGACCAAGAAGATCATTCAGCTCGTCGAGACAAGCCAACGATTCACGGTGGAGGCCCTGGCCGCCGACATCGCCCGCATCTGCCTCCAGGAACCGGGCGCCGAGAGGGTTCGCGTGCGCCTCGAGAAACCAGGGGCTTTGCGCTTTGCCCGCTCCGTCGGCGTCGAGATCGAGCGGCAGGCTGAGGATCTTGCCTGATCTTGCTTTCATCTCCCTCGGCTCGAACATCGACCCCGAACTCCATTTGCCTGAGGCCGTCAACCGATTGAGTTCGATTGGACATGTGCTGCGCGTGTCAGCGGCATACCGCAATCCTGCGATCGGCCCCGCCCCACAGCCCGAATTCGTCAACGCCGCGGTGCTGCTTGAGACTTCTCTGGGCCCGACCGAGATCCGCGCCCGGCTGCGAAGCATCGAAGCCGATTTGGGGCGCATCCGCCAGGTGGACAAGTATGCGCCGCGCACGATCGACCTCGATCTGTGTTACCTGGGCGATGCGGACGAGGAATTCGACGGATGGGTTCTACCGGATCGTGGTGCCGATCGACTGCCCCACCTGGCGATTCCCTTGGCTGAGCTCATGCCGGAGTTCCACCATCCAATAACCGGCGAGACTCTTGAAGCGATCGCCCAGCGGCTTCGCCCACGCGCAGCCTTGAAAATGGATCCGTCGATCGTCCTGACAGTTCCCCGCAGACCTGCGACTCAAGAATGAGTGCAACGCGCGTTCGGTCGACGGAAGGACGGTGCGCCTCAGCGCGGCTCGGCCCCACGGGCTTCACATCTCCCCTCACCCGCGCCATCATCCTCTGAGAGGCACAACAACGTAAGGAGCAATGCAGGATGTTGACGGACACAACTGCCGAGATCGTGATTTGCGGTGCGGGCATCGCCGGAATTTCCGCCGCCTATCACTTGAGCACTCGGTTCGATGTCCGCGACATCTTGCTCGTGGACGAAGGCCCTCCACTGTCACTGACCAGTGACAAGTCAACCGAGTGCTACCGCAACTGGTGGCCCGGACCCGGTTCGGCGATGGTCGAGCTTATGAACCGGAGCATCGATCTTCTCGAGGAAGTGGCCGATGCGACCGGGAATGCCATCCACCTCAACCGGCGTGGCTATCTTTTCGCCACCGCCGACCCGCGTCGCGTGGAGGATTTCCGCCGGACGGCGGAGGAGGCGACCGCCTTGGGGGCCGGCCCGATGCGCCTGCACACAGGCGCACCGGGTGAGCCGTCCTACGAACCCCCGCCGCCGGATGGATTCCACGGGCAGCCAACCGGGGCTGACCTGATCACCGACAATAGGCTTCTCCGAGAACACTTCGCCTATCTTTCACCGGAGACTGTGGCCGTTGTCCAGCCACGTCGAGCCGGCTGGTTCAGCGCACAGCAATTGGGGGGCCATCTGCTCGCTCAAGCGCGCCAGCGCGGCGTTCGACTCGAGAACGCTCGGATCTCAGGGGTCCGGCTCGACGGCGACCGGATCAGTGCAGTCGAGCTCGACGGGCCGAATGGACGGCGGTCGGTCTCGACCCGATGCTTCGTCATCGCAGCAGGGCCACACCTACGATTGGTCGGCCGCATGATCGGCGTGGAACTGCCTGTCTACAGCGAGTATCACGCCAAGGTCGCCATCCCTGACCGATTGGGCGTCGTTCCACGAGGAGCGCCCTTGCTCATCTGGTCCGACGAACAGCGACTCCCGTGGAGCGATGAAGAGAAACAAGTGCTGGCCGAATCGCAGGATACGCGTTGGCTGCTTGACACGTTCCCTCAGGGTGTGCACGCGCGACCGGAAGGACCTGAAGGCAGTCCGATCGTCCTGATCCTGTGGACATACCATACCGAACCGGTTGAGCCTGTCTTCCCCCCTCCGATCGACCCGGATTACCCAGAGATTGCCATCCGCGGTCTGGCGACGATGATCCCGGGATTGCGCCAATACTTCGAACGGCTCCCCAAGCCGTCCATCGATGGTGGCTACTACACCAAGACCCAGGAGAACAGACCGCTGATCGGCCCCCTTCCTGTCCCAGGGGCATACGTGATTGGCGCTCTCTCAGGCTTCGGGTTGATGGCATCCATGGCTGCCGGAGAGCTCCTGGCGCGGCACATCGTCGGTGGCGAGCTGCCAGGATACGCTTCTGCCTTCGGCCTTGAGCGCTACGAAGATCCGGCCTATCAGGAACTGCTCAAGAACTGGGGCACGACCGGCCAACTCTGATCATTCTCAGATCGTCGAAGGCAAGACATCGATCCTCGGGCCCGCTCGCCTCGTCACGGTCGGAAGCCGGCGCAGATAGGCCCGACGTTCGACAACCTGGCGGATTGAGAGGGCTGCATGGGGATCGGACCGTCGTCAGGCGACGCCGGTCGCAATGAGGTTGTTTGGTTCGTGGATCCTTAAGCAAGGGCTGCCTACGCGAGCAGGCCGGCACGCTGGAGGATGTCCTTCAGCGTGCTCCTTTCTTCTTGGGTGAGGGGAAGCAGGGGAGATCGCACCGGCCCGCCGTAGTAGCCAAGCATGTCCAGCGCTGCCTTGAGCCCTGGGACGCCGAAGCGTGTCGTCACCGCCGTATTCGCCTCGACAGCCTGCCACTGCAGGGCCCTGGCGCGGTCAAGGTCACCCGCCGCAAACCGATCCATCAGTTCCTTGAGCAATGGGGAGGCGAAGTTGCCCAACGCCGGCACAACCCCAACGGCTCCCACGGAGAGGGCCGGAAGGAGAAAACCCGCCGACCCTGTCAGCACCTGAAAACCCTCCGCAGCTTCCCGGATCACGAAAGCCATCTTGGCCAGGTTCCCGCTGCTATCCTTCATCCCGACGATATTCGGGTGCTCGGAAAGACGAATGACCGCCTCCGCCGAGATATCCACCCCCGTGTTGGGGGGAACGTTGTAGATCAACACCGGGATCGGCGAGGCGTCGGCGACGCGCGTGTAGTAATCCTGGAAGGCGGGTGAGGTCATCTTCGACTTGTAGTAGCTGGGGGTGACCACGATCGCCAGATCTGCGCCGACGGAAGCCATCTCTCGGGCGAGGACGATCGTCTCGTGGGCCGACTCCAATCCGGCGCCGGCGATGACGTGTCGGCCCGGCGCACGAGTCTGCAGCGCCGTCCGTACAACTTCGACCCGTTCCTCGACGGACAGGTGCACGAACTCACCGTTCGATCCGCCCACGACGTAGCCCGATATCGGCTCTCGATTCCAACGTTGCATGTTGGATTCGAGATGCGAAAGGGCCAAGGCCCCTTCACTGGTGAAGGGAGTCGGGATCGGTGGGTAGATGCCTGCGAGCTGGATCAATTCGTGTCTGCGTTGGGTTTGCAGCGCGCTCGGTCCGACCGGTCACACCCCGACCAGAATCGCCCTGGCGGGAGCGCCGTCGCTTCCGACAAGCTTCAAAGGTAGACAATACAAAGTGTATCGGCCTTGCTTTACATCTGCCAGACACAGACCTTCGACGATGACCGCCCCGGCTTCCAGCAGAATGCGATGGGTCTCGGCCCCCTTACGGAACGGCGCCACCGAGAGATAGTCGACGCCGACCAGGTGAACGCCTTTCTTGACCAACCATTCGGCGCCGCTCGGGTCGACAGCGACGTAGTTCTTGTGGAAAGCTCGTTCGCCTCGGGCCCACTGGGTGGAGTTGCGGGTGCGGAAAAGAACCCGCCGCGTGCGAGGTGGAATGCCGGCCCCGTCCAGCACCTTTGCGTCAAGGACCTCCGCCCGCGGCAGGTGTACGACATACGCCCGCCCCACAAGCACCTTGAGAGCCAGCTTATCCACCGTCGCCGCGCCGTCGAGAAAGTGAATCGGCGCGTCGACGTGGGTGCCGACGTGCACGCTGCACGCGATCCGGGAGACGTTGGCATGCCCGCCGTCGGCCATCGACTCGACCCGTTCCAGGCTGACGGGAGGATCGCCGGGCCAAACCGGCATGCTGGGCTGCACTCCCATGGAGATGTCGTGTATCCGCATCCGACCTCCGGAGCCCGGAATTATAGAGTCGGCTGAGGCGAATCGCAAATGCCGCCTCGACGGGCACATTCCACCCTCGGTCGCATTGGATCGTTCCACGCGCGGCGCGCCCGCCGCGCAGTAGTTCTGGCTGATTTGGGTTTGTGGGGCGGCGCAGCCACCCCACAAACCCAAATCAGCCCACCTTCCTCCGGGGCAGTGCAATAGCGAGGGGTCTGGATGAGCGGGTTCGATCTCGGCCGGTGCAGGAGGTCCGCGGGCGGGCGAGCGCGTAGGGGCTATAATGCCCTCTCGCCTCGACCAGGAGAACTCAGATGACGGATCTCAACGCGGTGGACCAGGCCATCGAAACCCACATGTCGGCCAGCCTGGAAGAACTGAGTCGACTGTGTTCTCAGCCAAGCATCGCCGCCCAGAACATCGGCATGGACGAATGCGCCGCGCTTGTGTCCGAGATGCTCGCTCGTCGCGGCTTCTCTACGCAGATCATGCCCACCGGAGGCGCGCCGGCCGTGTTCGCCGAAAGACGAGGTCGGAGCGATCGGACGTTGCTCTTCTACAATCACTACGACGTCCAACCTCCCGAGCCCCTCGATTTGTGGGTAACCCCTCCTTTCGAGCCATCCATACGCGAGGGCAAGATGTACGCGCGCGGGGTCAGTGACGACAAGGGACACCTCATGTGCCGATTGGCGGCATTGGATGCTTTGCTCGCCGTCGAAGGCGACATGCCCTGCAACATCAAATTCGTCGTCGAAGGCGAGGAAGAGATCGGCAGCGTTCACCTTGGCGATTTCGTCAACGCGCACGCCGATCTGCTTGCGGCCGACGCGTGCGTCTGGGAGTTTGGCGGTGTGGATCACACGGGGACACCGATCCAATACGCCGGGCTGAGGGGCATCTGCTACGTGGAGTTGAGCGTCAGGACCGCCAGCCAGGATGCCCATTCAGGGCTCGGAGGATCCATCTTTCCCAACGCCGCCTGGCGGTTGACATGGGCGCTGGCGTCCCTCAAGGGGCCGGATGAGCGGATCATGCTGCCGGGCTTCTATGACCGCGTGAGGCAGCCGAGCGAACGCGACATCGAGCTCCTGGATCAAATCCCCGATGTCACCGATGACTACCGGCAGACCTATGGCCTGAGCGGATTCATCAAGGGCCTGACGAATGAGCTCGACATCAAGCGGGAGGAGATCTTCTCGCCGACCTGCACGATTTGCGGCCTGACCTCCGGATACCAGGCCGCCGGCGCCAAGACTGTGCAACCTGCGACGGCCAGCGCCAAGGTCGACTTTCGGCTCGTCCCCGATCAGATGCCCGCCGATGTGTTGGCTCAACTGCGATCTCACCTTGATCAGAATGGGTTCCCCGACATCCAGGTGACGTTGCTCGGGGCCGAACCGCCGGGGAGGACGGATCCGGACGATCCATTTCTGCAGATGGTCGCCGAATGCGCTCGAGAGGTCTACGGCGTCCCGCAACTGACCGTCCCCATGTCGGGGGGATCGGGTCCCAACCATGCGTTCATTCACGCATTGGGGGTTCCTATCGCCACCGCCGGGATAAGCTACCCCGGAGCGCAAGTGCATGCACCGAATGAGAATGTCGTGCTGGAGAACTTCACTGCCGGTGTCCGACATACCGCGAGGATCATTTCACGCTTCGCAGACACATGACGGCATCCTCGATCCACAATGTAGAGCGAGAAAGGAGACGCAAGGGAGCCCTTGCATAGAAGCCGTTCTTGTAGCCGCAGATCTGCGACCTGCGCAACCCGCCCGTGACGCAGGGCGCACCCATAAAGGGTGAGGCATGAGAGCCGTCGCATATAAGCCGTTCTTGTAGCCGCAGATCCGCGACCTGCGCACCCCGCCCGCCATGCAGTGGGCATCCACAAAGGGTGCGGCTACAAGAGCCTTTGCCCGTGGGGGGTTGAGCGCGAGGAAGACAAGCGCCAGAGGCTTGGCACCCACATGAGTTCATCCAAACGCGACGCGGATGCAACTATGGTGAGGTTTTCCTTGTCGGTCGAGTCGGGCTGGGCTATAATTCCGAAACGATCGGGGCGTGGCGCAGCCCGGCTAGCGCACCTGCATGGGATGCAGGGGGTTAAGCCGGAGTTGCGGGGACAGGTCTCACGTTCAAACGTGGGGCCTTTTTGTCGCGTAGGAGTGACGGTTTCCGGAATACAAGTGCGCGGTATTCTTATCGCGCCATTTGCAGTCAGATGCAAGGGCGCGGAAGCGATCTTCTGAGCCCGGAAACGTTGAGGTAGAATCGGACTCGCAGCCGCTCTGAGTGCCCGCCCCCCTCGGGTGCTCCGGGCGGCTTGCGCGTCTCCGGGAAGGCGCGAGAATTGAGGTGCAAGCTTGGACCACAGGATGGGGGATATAGCTTGGTTTCCGCAAATCGCCCCCGATTGCATGCTATACCGATCCCTTTCCGCATAACATCCCCCAGCGAGGGACTAGGCGTACTCAGAGCCGCATCTTACCGAATCGCGGCGGCTTTGGGAATGGCATCTGTAGAATCAATAGTTGAACTAAGCG
>CAZGRL010000153.1:0-7676 GCA_964528155.1 uncultured Anaerolineaceae bacterium | reverse complement strand
AACCTTCGCATCCAGGGCGTCCGGCCGGACTCCGGGGGCATGAAGGCCTATCATCAGATGGAGATCGCCTACGGAGAGTTCATCTGCGAGGTGGAGGTATCCGTACCGATCGATTCAGGTGGGATTGAAGCCGTCTACGCTGATGGGTTCCTTAGAGTCACTCTCCCGAAACTTCAGCCCAAGAACGTTCCGATTGAAAGCTGAGGGCTGCGCCTCGCAGTATCCGCGCGTGACCGACACTCGCTTCCCTCCATCCACGCGAAGCGCCGGGCTCCTGTTCGGACCCCGTAGCCCGTCGTCGCAGTTTCCCGAGGATCCGCTATCGATGTCTTCTATCATCCCCGTCCAGGGCGAGGGAGAGGATTCTTCGTCCACGCCGCGAACACCGGAAAGCTCCGAAATCCCCGATCGGCTCCCGATCTTGCCGCTCCGCGGGGTGGTGGTCTATCCCCAGACGGCCGTCCCTCTGACAGTGGGTCAGGCGCGCTCGATCAAGCTTGTCGACGACGTCGTCGCCGGCAACCGGCTGATCGGTCTCGTCGCCTCTCGCAACCCCGACCTCGAGCTCCCCGGGCCGGAGGATTTGTATCGCTTCGGAACCGTGGGGATCGTGCAACGCTTGTTCCGGGCGCCCGATAGCACCATCCGGCTGATCATCCAGGGGCTGGCGCGCTTCGAACTGGGCGAGTTCAGTGAGAAGGAACCTTATCTGGTCGCCCAGATTAGCCTTCGGCCCGAAGAGGTCGAGGAAGGCGTGGAGATCGAGGCCCAGGTTCGTGCCGCCAAGGATCAGTTCCAGCAGGTCGCCGAGATTGCCACGGCGCTTCCACGCGAGATCGTGGGAAGTGTGCTGATGCTCGACGATCCGCTGAACGTGGCCTACACCGTGGCCAACTATCAGCGCATGGAACTCGGCGATGCCCAGGCGATCCTGGAACAGAACTCGGCCCTGGAGAAGCTCAAGCGCCTCAACCAGATGCTCAGCCGAGAAGTGGAAGTGCTCTCCCTCGGGCAGCAGATCCAGCAAGAGGCTCGAACCGAAATCGAGAAGGTCCAGCGCGAGTACTTCCTGCGCGAACAGCTCAAGGCGATCCAACGCGAGCTCGGCGAGGGGGACGAGCAGACGGTAGAGGCCGACGAGTTCCGCAAGAAGATCGACGCCGCCGGGATGCCGGAGGAAGCCGAGAAGCAGGCGCGGCGCGAGCTCGAACGGCTGAGCCGGCTGCCGACGGCGGCGGCCGAGTACGGGGTGATCCGAACGTATCTCGACTGGCTGACCACGCTCCCGTGGTCGAAGACGACCAAGGACAATCTCGATCTGGCGCACGCCCGCGAGGTGCTCGACGAGGACCACTACGGCCTCAAGGATGTGAAGGAGAGGATCCTCGAGTACCTGGCCGTCCGCAAACTGAAACTCGAACGCGGCGACACCGAAGAGGAAGAGCTGGTAGATGCGATTCGCCGCGAGCGCGAAGGGATCATCCTGTGCTTCGTCGGTCCGCCGGGCGTCGGCAAGACATCGCTGGGGCGATCGATCGCCCGGTCGATGGGGCGCGAGTTCGTGCGCATCTCGTTGGGCGGCGTGCACGACGAAGCCGAGATCCGCGGTCACCGGCGCACGTATATCGGCGCGCTGCCCGGGCGCATCCTGCAGGCGCTGCGGAGGGTGGAGACACGCAACCCGGTGTTCATGCTCGACGAGGTCGACAAGCTGGGCAGCGACTTCCGCGGCGATCCGTCGTCGGCGCTGCTGGAGGTGCTCGACCCCGAGCAGAACCGTGAGTTCCGCGACCACTATCTCGAAGTTGCCTTCGATCTGTCGCAG
This sequence comes from uncultured Anaerolineaceae bacterium, assembly GCA_964528155.1. GTDB lineage: Bacteria > Chloroflexota > Anaerolineae > Anaerolineales > E44-bin32. The sequence goes on along the minus strand of CAZGRL010000153.1, from coordinate 5,851 downwards.
GTGATGTTCATCACCACCGCCAACTGGCTCGATTCGATCCCGCCGCCGTTGTTGGACCGGATGGAGGTCATCCAACTCGCCGGCTACACCGAGAACGAGAAGATCGCCATCGCCACCGGCTATCTGATTCCACGCCAGATTCGCGAGAACGGCCTCAAGCCGGGTGAGATCGCCATCTCGGAGGAAGCGATCTCTGAGGTGATCCGCGCGTACACGCGCGAAGCCGGCGTGCGAAACCTGGAACGGGAGCTCGGAAGGTTGTGCCGCAAGGTCGCCACGCGCGTGGCCGAGGGGAGCACCGAGCATGTCGACGTCGGACGCGAGCAGATCTCCGAGCTGATCGGCCGGGCAAAGTTCCTGGGTGAAGAAGAGTTGATGGAGCGGACCGATATGCCGGGCGTGGCAACCGGTCTGGCCTGGACGCCGACCGGCGGGCAGGTCTTGTACATCGAAGCTGCGGCCGTGCCGGGCAATCGCGACTTCGTGCTCACCGGCTCTCTAGGGCAGGTGATGCAGGAATCTGCGCGGGCGGCCCTCTCCTACGTCCGGGCGAAATCCGACAATCTGGGGGTCTCTCCGGAGTTCTGGAAGAACCACGAGATTCACCTGCACATTCCGGCCGGCGGCCAACCCAAGGATGGGCCGTCGGCGGGGATCACGATGGCCGTGGCGCTGGCGTCGCTGGCGAGCAACCGGCCGGTCCGCTACAATGTCGGCATGACGGGCGAGATCACCTTGCGCGGCAAGGTGCTGCCGATCGGAGGCCTCAAGGAGAAGATCCTTGCGGCGCACCGGACTGGTTTGGACACGGTGATCTTGCCTCGGCGCAATGAGGCCGACCTGGAAGATGTGCCCGAGGAAATCCGCAACAAGATGCACTTCAAGATGGTCGACACGGTTTCCGACGTCTTCTCGATCGCCCTCGAGCCTCCGACCGACGGGCGGAAACGCAAGAAACCGTCGGCCAAGTCGAGTCGAAAGACGACGGGACGGAAACAAAGCCGAACCGCAAAGCGCACGCCGAAGGCTGAGCCGGAGGCGTCGGGCGCACGCAGGTGATTTCCGGAGATACGTATGCCGAAAGTCATGATCGTTGATGACGACCGAACAACTGTCAGCCTGTTGGAGACCCTTCTGCAAATGGATGGTTTCGAAGTGGTCACCGAAGCCAGGAAGGAGTTGATCCTTCCGGGCATCCGCTCGGCCGCACCGGATGTCGTCTTGATGGACGTCTTCCTGGCGCAATCGGACGGGATGGGCGTGCTGGCTGATCTGCGATCGGCTCCGGACCTGGCCGACGTGCGCGTGGTGATGACCTCCGGAATGGACCTGGAGGAGCAGTGTCTGGCAGCGGGGGCGAATGCGTTCCTGCTGAAACCGTACACCCCCGATCAACTGACGAAAGTGATCCAAGAAAATCTCGGCGCCGACGGCGGCGAATCCGCCGGTGCGGCGCTTCATCAGGAGTAAGTAACTTCGTGAAACGTAACCGAGGAGGTAAGTCGGCTCGCCAATGGCGCGTGATCGACCTGCATTTGCATACCCCCGCATCAAGCGACTATCAAGAACCACAAGCGACAAACCTGGATATCCTGCATCGATGCGAGGCTCGCGGCCTCGACATCGTTGCCATGACCGATCACAACTCGGTCGCTGGCTTTCGCAAGATGCAAGAAGAAATCGGCCAGCTGGAAATGCTGGAGGGGCTGGGCCGATTGACGGACGAGGAGGTGCGCCGGCTGAAGGAGTATCGCCGGCTGCTCGAAGACATTCTCGTCTTGCCCGGGTTCGAGTTCACCGCCACATTCGGATTTCACATCCTGGCGATTTTCCCGCCGGACAAGTCCGTGCGCGAGCTCGAACATCTTCTGCTCACCCTGGGAATCCCGGATGATCAGCTCGACCTGGGGTCGTCGACCGTCGGGGCGACATCGGACGTGCTGGCCGCCTACCGACTGATCGATCAGGCCGGCGGGCTGGCGATCGCCGCCCACGCCAACTCGACCAACGGCGTAGCCATGCGCGGCTTCGGTTTCGGCGGGCAGACCAAGATCGCCTTCACCCAGGATCCGCACCTTCACGCGCTGGAGGTGACCGACCTAGAGGTGAAGGGGCGCCGCTCGACGGCGGCGTTCTTCAGCGGCACCAAGCCGGAGTATCCGCGCCGGATGCATTGCATCCAGGGCTCGGATGCCCACCGGCTGCGAACGGATCCGAACAACAAGAAGAACCTCGGGGTGGGGGACCGGGCGACGGAAGTGTCGATCGACGAAGTCTCCTTCGAGGGTTTGAGAGATCTGTTCGCCGGCAACGACTTCGCCCGCACGCGGCCGCACCGGGCAAGCGCCGAGGAGAGCTTCGACTTCATTCAGCAGGCGGTTGAGGAAGGTCCGAGCATCATCCAGGATTTTCACGAGAGCATGACCGTCCGTGGTGGAAGGCTGTACGCCATCATCGCCGACGTGTGCGCTTTCGCCAACGCCAACGGGGGGACTCTGTTCATCGGTTTTGACGCCGATCCAAGTACCCCGCCGACCGGCGTCTCCAACCCCGGGACGGCCATCCAGCAGCTCCAGCGCGAGCTGAGCAAACGCATCAGCCCGGTGCTCAACTGTGATGTCGACGTGCAGGAATACAAGGGAAAGAAGGTTCTGCGCGTGCTCGTGCCGCGCGGTGAAGACCCGCCTTACGCCGTGGACGACAATAAGATCTATGTGCGGGATGAGTCCGAGACCGGGTTGGCGGTGCGGGACGAGATCGTGTCGATGGTGCTGCGCGGACAGCCGGCCGAAGCCGAGGCACCGGCGCCGGTGCCGGTGGAAGCCGAGCCCGAGCCCGTCGCCGAATTCGATCACCTCACGCCGCCGCCGCGCACCGGCGTCGAGATCGTCGAAGCCGAGGACCGCAACGGCGTGCGCTACTACACCATGCGCGATCTGCGCAACGGAAACGTGGTCAAGAATGTGACCAAATCGTCTGCGCGGCGTTTGTGGCACTACGCCATCACCGAGTTCACCGGATTGCCCGAAGACCTGACACGAGCGCCGATCACATGGCAGGGGGATCTGGGCATACTGGGTGAGAAGAAGCGCGGTAAGGGCCGGCGCTACGATCTGGTCCAGAAGACGCCGGACAAGGTTCGCCTGTATTTCGGCGTGACCGAAGACGGTGTGCACGGCGAGTGGAAGCGCCTCGTCGGCGCTGAAGGGGAATGACCGGCGAATTGGCCGAGGTGATCGGCGGGCGACTCTCGCGGCGCTGATGTGATGAAGAATCTCGGGCGCGATCCGGTGCGAACCGGTCGCGCCCGAGTTGGTTTACCGGTTAACATGCCGGTCGACGTGCGAACCCCCGTGACAAAGGAAAACGAGACCGTGCGGATCAGGACCTTCGATTTCGAGAAACACTTCGACGCCGTCCTCGCCCTGTGGGAAAGCTCAGGCCCGGGGATCCGCCTCTCTCCGTCCGATTCACCGGAGAAGATCAAGCACAAGCTGGAGCGAGACCCCGACCTGTTCCTTGTCGCTGAAGAGGACGGTCAGGTTATCGGGGCCGTGTTGGGTGGATACGACGGCCGGCGCGGGATCGTGTATCACCTGGCCGTGCGGCGAGATGAGCGGAACAAAGGGGTGGGGCGGAGCCTGATGCAGGAACTCGAAACCAGACTGCGCGACAAGGGTTGTATCAAGTACTACCTCTTGGTCACGAAAGACAACCCGGAGGCAGTCGACTTCTACGAACACATGGGGGTCGAGGTCATGGACCTGCATGTCATGGGAAAGGCCATCGGATGAACGTCGCCATCCTGACCGTTTCCGACCGCGCCGCCGACGGACGAAGGGCGGATCGAACCGGTCCGGCGCTGGAGGAGAAAGCCAAATTCTTCGGGTGGTCGATCGTCGAAACCGGCGTGGTCCCAGACGAGGAGTCCCAAATCGTGGACAAGTTGATCAAGTGGGCGGACACCGGCGGGGTCGATGTCGTGTTCACAGCCGGGGGAACGGGATTCTCGCCCAGAGATCGGACACCGGAAGCGACGTTGGCGGTGGTGGAGCGGCTCGCTCCCGGCCTGGCTGAGGTGATGCGCGCCGCAAGTCTGCGCGTAACACCGCACGCGATGTTGTCGCGAGCAGTGGCCGGAATCCGAGGGTCGACGTTGATCGTGAACTTGCCCGGGAGCCCGACCGGGGCGATCGAGAACCTCGAGACGATCCGAGCGGTTCTGCCGCACGCCGTCCAGCTCTTGCAGGACAAGCCCGAGGCGGAGGCCGGCCACGTCCCTCCACCGCACGTCGGTCACGCGTGAGCATCATCTGAGGGCGCAGGCGCTTTCGCGTCTGCTCCCTCGGTCCACATCCTCTTCGTTCTGCCGGCGAATGCAGCCTCTCCTTCGTCGGAGGCCACATGACAGAAAAGCCAGGTTTCAAACCGGGAAACCGTTGGGTGGTGGTGGCGGTTTTCTTCGTCTTCATGTTGCTCCACCAGTCCGACAAGCTGTTGATCGGGCCGCTGACGACCGACATCATGGCCACCTTCCGACTGACCAACACCCAGATGGGTGCGGTCGTGACCGGGGCGCTGATCGTCGGCGCCATGCTCTACCCGATCTGGGGCTATCTGTACGACAGGTACGCCAGGGCCAAGCTGTTGGCGCTGGCCTCGGCGATCTGGGGGGCCACGACCTGGTTGAGCGCGATCGCACCGACGTACCCGACGTTCCTGGCCATGCGAGCCTCGACCGGGATCGACGATTCGAGCTACCCCGGTCTGTACAGCCTGATCTCGGACTACTACGGCCCGCATCTGCGCGGCAAGATCTACGGCTTCTTACAGTTGACGGCTCCGCTCGGATACCTGGCGGGGATGGGGCTGGCCCTCGGGCTTGGGCCGGTGATCGGTTGGCGGAAGGTCTTCTACATCACGGGCAGCCTGGGTCTGGCGATCGCCGTCTTGATCTTTTTCGCCGTGCACGACATCCCTCGCGGTAGCAGTGAACCTGAGCTGGCCGAGTTGGACCAAATCGGCACGTACAAGTTCGACTCGAAGGTGGCCCTGGGCCTCTTCCGCAAGCGAAGCCTGCTGTTCTTGTTCGCCCAGGGTTTCGTCGGCGTGTTTCCGTGGAATGCCCTGGCGTATTGGGTGTTCGCCTATCTCGAGTTGGAGAGGAATTACGCGCCGGGCGAGATCCTGGGGACAATGGCGCCGACGATCCTGGTGTTGGCGGGCGGCTACTTTGTCGGGGGAGCGCTGGGAGACTTCTTTTTCAAGCGCAGCAAGCGCGGCCGACTCCTGGTCTCGATGGTGGGGGTGTTGGTCGGCGCGTTGCTCATCACGTTCACGCTGAATGTCCCGATCGAGCAGCGAGAGCTGTTCACCGGGATGTTGATCGTGACCGCGCTTTTCATCCCGTTCTCTTCGCCGAACGTGGTCTCGACCGTGTACGACATCACCTTGCCCGAAGTGCGCAGCACAGCCCTGGCGATCCAATACTTCATTGAGAACGGCGGCGCGGCACTGGCCCCGTTGATCGTGGGTGTGATCGCCGATCGGGCTTCGATCCATGTGGCGATCCTGACCATTTGCGTCAGCGCGTGGTTGATTTGCTTCGTCCTGCTTGGTTTCGCGGCCTACCTCGTCCCGGAGGACATCGACACCCTGCGGGCTCAGCTCCAGGAGAGGGCAGACTCGGAGCGGGGGCGTAGTGTCGCGTCTCGGGCGACGGGTTGATCGGTGAGGATCCACCCCCACCCCAGCCCTCCCCCTGTGAGGGGAAGCTCAGGGAGGCGATCCCCTCTCCCCAGAGAGCGTGTGAATGAATTGCCGGACCCTCCTCAAGATGAAGCTTGTATGG
>CAZGRL010000152.1:0-7821 GCA_964528155.1 uncultured Anaerolineaceae bacterium | reverse complement strand
GCAGGCACAGTTGGCCCGGGGTGATGCCCTGCCGAGCGGCGCTTTCGTCGATCAATTGCTCGGCCAAGGCGGCGCTCTCGCGCTCGGCGACCAGCCAACCGACGACGAAGCGGCTGAACAGATCCAGCAGCACGTACAGGCAGAAGCCGACCCATCTCGCCGGCCCGGGCAGGCGGGTGATGTCCCAGGTCCAAACCTGATTGGGTGCGGTGGCCACCAAGCGGGGCTTGGCATAGACCGGGTGGCGCAGCTGGTTGCGGCGCTCGCGTATCTCCCCGTTGGCTCCCAGAATGCGATACATCGTCGGGACCGAGCACAGGTATTGGCCTTCGTCCAGCAGCGTAGCGTAGACTTCCCGCGGCGCCAGGTCGGCGAAGCGCTCGCCGTTCAGGGTTTCCCGCACCCGCGCTTTCTCCTCGGCGGTCAGCGCCCGAGGCGGCACGCCCGGCTGGCGAACCCTGGCCGGCCGCGGCTTGCGCGACGCATACAGGCTGCTGCGCGGCAGACCCAGCACCTCACATGCCTTCGTCATGCCGATCTGCCCACCCAGGCTCTCCACCTGCCCGATCACTTCGGCTCGGGCTCTTCGGGGATCTCCTGGTTGAGCAGCACGAGCAGCTTTTTTTGCGCCTCGATGATCAACTCAGCCCGCTCGAGCTGCGCCTGCAGTCGAGCATTCTCGCGCTCCAGCCGCGCCAGTTCCTGGGCCTGGGCGTCGACTTTGCGCCCACGCTTGTTGGGGCTCAGGCCTGCCAGTTGTCCGGCTTGGCGCTGCCGCCGCCACTTGCTCAGGTTCGAGCTGTACAGCCCCTCGCGCCGCAGCAGTGCGCCCAGCTCCCCAGGCGCACATCGATCGGCCTCCTGCAGGATGCGCAGCTTATACTCGGCAGTGAAACGTCGTCGCACCGGACGGGCGATGACCTCGCTGGTCGCCTCTGGCGGGGCAGCGATCAAGACATCCGTGAGCGGATTCTGGTTCACGTTGGTCTCCTTCCGCCCTACACTAAATCATAAGCGGTCGGTGTCCAACACATCATAGAGACAGAGGGACCTTCGCTCCCGACACTCAGTCACTCCCGACGGTACGATCAAATAGGGCTAGTGTAAGCTGGATCGCTTCCTCTGAGATCGTGTGCCCTTCGCCTGCAAGGACGTGCAACTCAACTGAGTATCCGCCCTGCTCCAAGAGTCGAGCCAATTGCTTGGCATTCTCCACATTCCCTGGATCATCGCGATCGCCGACGATCACGACGAAGGGGATATGCCTTGTTGATGGAGGCGGCTGGTAGTAGTTCCCCGTGGCTATCACCGAGACCCCCACAACATAGTTGGGATTCATGAATGCATAACCGTGGACGAATTGCCCGCCGGCCGAAAAGCCGGCCATGAAGATCTTGGGTTGTAGGGAATACTCCTTATAGACCCGCCCAAGAATGTCCAACAGCTTCGCGTTTCCGCGGAGCTGTTCGAGCTGCCCATCCGGGTCGGCCAACTCCGGGCACAGGAGGACATACCCCTTCTCATCCGCGTATCGTTGCCATGTATTCCAACAACTCCGTCCGTCGGTGGATGAGCCACTCACACCGATAAAGAGAGGCCAGGCCCGATCAGGCGTATACGTATCTGGAAGGTACAGATAAAACGGCCAAGGCTGCGCGAACCGATGCTCGTCCGGGTCGGGACTACTGGAGCACGCGGCGGACAAACCCGCTAGAGCGATCAACGCCAACAGAAGGGCTGCAAAACGCTCAGTCCGTCCCTTGGTTAAGGTCATTGTCCCCGATCCCTCCACGACTTCGGGCGCCTAGCGGCCTCAAGCTGCCTGTCCTGGCTGGCCGCCAGGCCGGGCCAGGGAGCGGCCCGGCCAAGAGACCTACATCTGAAATCGCCGAGCTGGCCGGGACAGCGTGGCTGTCTATGGACCCCTCGACTTCGCTCCCTGGCCGCGGCCTGCCTGCACCTGGGCGCCCTTCAAGAGCAGAAGGGCCCCTCTCGCATTGCGTCAGGGGCAAGCAGGCAGGCACAGGTGGGACTCCGCGGATGGGGCCCCACCAAGAACGTGCGGGCCGCCTGTTTGCCGATCTGTTTGATGAGATATCTTTCACCCCGGAGCCAATTCCACGATGAAGTTGGAGCAAGAGTAGCCCGGATCGTAGTCGCTCCATCCATCGTTCAATCTTTGGGTGATGAGGTAGCACCCCTTAAGCGTGGTTACACCGGTCGGCCACGAACGGACAAGGACGAAGTGGCTTCGACAGTATGTCCGTTCTTCGGGACCGGTATTCCCGTAGTCTCGAACCGAGTAGTAACTCGGTTCGATCGTCTCACCGTTCACGAAAAGCTGGGCGGTCATCAGCTCGAAGTTGGCGTCGAGGATTTCCTGTGTGCTGGCGCACCAGCCCTTGCCCCACAGCAACGGCTCGGATGAGGCGATCACGACCTGGTGTTCGGCGTTCATGATCTGATTGACCCACAGCACGTCGTCGGCCAGATTGGCCTGAGCTGCCTCTTCCGCACTTCCCAACGCGAAGGTCGGGGCCTCGACGGCGGGAGGGACAGTCGCCGGCGTGTCAGTTGCTGGAGAGGCTGTCGCGCTCTCAACGGGAGATGGGGGCTGCGTCGGTGTCCAGGACGGTGGAAGGCGAAACGCGTCCGACGAAGGAGTCGCGGCGCCTGCCAGGGTGAGCGGCAGGCCGGCCGAGTTTGGTCGGAGGAACATGTAGCCGAGGAGGGCAAGGTTCCCGACGAGCAGGATCGCCAGCCCACCGATCACCAGCGTCTTCTTGTTCACGCGATCCTCCACTGAATATTCGGGAGGCGCGGCGGAGCGACGCAATCAGGGACCGCGCCCCGCCCCTCTCAAGGAACGGCCATCCACCCGAACGGAGTTGCTCCCTGCCTCAGCTTGTAGGCACGCTCGCCTCTGAGGTCAACCACGGTCGTGACGAGTTCCGTCCAATATCCGGGTGACCTCTCCCAATCGGCGAAGGCCAGCCAATCCCCATCGGGGGACCAAACGGTCTGACCGTAGAAATACCCCTCAAATTCAAGGCACGTATCTCGAACACTTCGCCCCTGGACGTTGACGATCGCAAGGTTCCACGTGGACGTTGAGGAGATATCGGGCGAGGGGATCTCCCCCCAGGCCGCGATGGTTTTGCTGTCCGGGGACCATGAGATTCCCCACACGTCGACGAACGACGTTTCGTCATTCGGGTCGGTGGGATCCGTAAGAAACGTCACTGCCCCCTTTTGGTCCAGAGTGATCAGTGCCCTGCAATCACCGCAGACGGAGTACGCCATTGCGAGCGTGCTTCCGTCGGGGGACCACACGGGTACGCTTCCGACTTCTCCCACCCACATGAGGCGGTTCGCCTCGAGGTCCATCACGGAGAAGTCAAACGGCCACTCTCGGGACGGGTAGGTCACCCTGTCGAGCGTGGCGTTGTAGAGAATGCTTTCGGGATTGGTCCACCGCGAGGGCGTCAGCCCAGGGAGATCGGGGGTCAGGCGTTGCGCCGCGCCGGTGAACGGATCCAGGACGGTCACCTGAGCCCTTCCCAGGTGGGGCATCCAGAGCATGAGCCGACTGGTGTCGAGCCAACCCAGGAGCCACTGCCAATGCTCCGGCCAGTCCGTCATGTCGAGGGAACGCCCCGACTTGCTCAGGAGGTGTAGCGTCCTGGTTTTCAGGCGAAGTTCGTCATCGAATCTGCTCTCAAGGAACGCCAGCCAGCGACCATCGGGGGAGACGGCGGCATCGTCATCCGAAAGAACGTAGGACCCTGTGGGGAGTTCGACTACGAGGCGTCTCCGGCCGGTTTGGAAATCGTAGGCGATTATCCTGTCCCCTCTACGGTAGAGCAGGCGATAGGGCAAATCGAGCGCGGGTGGTGGCCCGTCATCGAGGGAGAAGCAGGCGGACTCGCCTGAACGATCCGAGATCGGCAACGGCTCGGCCGCACCGGTTGAGGCGCCACTCGGCACGGAGACTCTGCCTTCAGGGAGAGTAGCGACGCTCGTCTGAGAGGCTGTGCCAATGAAGGAAGCGGACGGCCGGACGGTCGAGTTCAGGAGGGACTGACCGAGCAGGCCGACCCAGAGCGCCCCCACCCCCAGAGCAATTCGCCCCCGTGCGTGCATCATCCCCCGTGTTGGCAAGGCTGCCGTGTGTGCTTGGCGCCGAACCGTCCGTGATCCGAGCTGGGCCGTCTTGCTGCGGCCGCGCCCTCATCCAGGCAGCCGGGGCCGTTTGTCGCCAAGGAGGCGGCCCTCAGCGCGGAGAAGGCACGTTTCATTATCGCGCCGAGCTGGTCGGGCGCCGTCGCTGACCACACTGGTGTTCTTCCAGAGGTCTAACGTGTCCCGGGATCTCACCGGGGCGGGTGGTTAGGCCCACGAATGGGGCATCGGGCCTTGACAAGCGTGCTATAATGTTCCCAGGTTGGGAACACTTACCGGGGAGGGTAAGTATGGCCCAGTCAAGGTTAGAGCGTAATGAAGGTACTCAACATAAGGCTGGTCCATGAGTTCTCATTGACACACCCTGATGCAAAGGGCGCCCTAGATTCATGGGTCGCTGAGCTCGAGGAGGCCGAATGGGAGACGCCGATTGATCTCAAGGCTCGATATCCCTCCGCGAGCATTCTAGGTGGGAAGAGAGTGGTGTTCAACATCAAGGGAAACAGATACCGAGCGCTTGCGATGATTGACTACGAATCGAAACTCGTGATTATGAAGGAGCTGGGGACCCATGCGGAGTACGACGAGTGGGTTCTATAGGGGATTTAGGAATGGTTAGCGGGATTATCCGAAACGAGGCCGAATACTCCGATTCCTTGCGGGAGCTTGAAGATCTCGTTCTCCGCGACCCGGAACGTGGGTCAACTGAGAGGGCCCGCATCGAATTGTTGGCTCTTCTGATCGAGGACTATGAGCGCCGCGTGTACCCCGCAGACGCTCCTGATCCTGTTGAGGCAATCAAGTTTCGTATGGAGCAACAGGGACTAAAGCCACGGGACTTGATCCCGATCATTGGGAGTCGCAGCAAGGTGTCGGAAGTGCTCAATCGAAAGCGGGGTCTGACGCTGCCGATGATCAGAGCGCTTCACACAGCGCTGGGAATCCCCGCAAAAGCGCTAATTCAGCAAGGACAGGCTTCAAGAGATGCTCTCGCAGAAATGGATTGGGGCGCGTTTCCTCTCAAGGAGATGGTGAAGCGGGGCTGGGTCCTGGCGAAGCGGAAGGAGATTGAGGGAGACCCAGAGGGTGTGGTTAGGCGCTTCCTCGAACCATTGAGCTCGCTTCCGGTTGGGCATGTCCTATATCGGAGGTCCGAGCTAGTTAGATCCGCACGAACAATGGACTGGTATTCTCTGTCCGCGTGGACGGCAAGGATCCAGATTCGTGCACGGCAGATGGACGGGCTTCAGCCGTACGGCGGGGGTGTCGACAAGGGATTCATGCGCGAGCTCGCTAGGCTGAGTCTGTCGGATTCGGGGCCTGAGTTGACCGCAGAAATGTTGAAGGCTGTGGGCCTGGCTCTAGTTGTGGAGCCGCACCTGCCGGGAACTTACCTTGACGGAGCGGCAATTGTAGTGGATGGAGAGTTGCCCATTGTTGGGATGACGATCCGGCACGATCGGCTTGACAACTTCTGGTTCACGATAATGCATGAGCTCGCCCACATTGCGTTGCATATTGAAAGCGGGTATGACAGTTTCATTGACGATCTAGATTTCGAGGAAAAGCTGGATCCGAGGGAGGAGGAGGCGGATCGTCTGGCCCGGGACGCGCTCATACCACCTAAAGAGTGGGAGAGAAGCGCGGCGAGCAAGCTCCGCTCGCCAGAGGCGGCGATTCACTTAGCGAACAAGCTAGGGATTCACCCAGCGATTGTGGCTGGAAGGATGCGTCATGAATTCAGAAACTACAGGATCCTCGCACAACTTGTGGGATACGGGACTGTGAGAAGTCATTTCCAGGCCGTATCGTGGGAAGGCTGATGTGTTCAAGGGCATTTCATACGTCCCTGTCCTGAGATGGAAGATGGGGGAGTGGATGGCACTCCGCGGCCTGGGGGATCAGGTTAGGGCAAGGTTGCTACCGCTGATTGAGATTCCACCCAGTAGGTTGCCTCCTCGCGACAGGCTATATGCCGGAGGAATCGCGACGTGCGGTGCGACAACGGCACAGCAACTCGAGCGCAGCTGGGGTAGGTTGCCGTTCCTCATTAACATGAATCTGCTTGATCAGATTGATACGGAAAATGGAGTTGCAGCGCGCTTGCTCCGCTCCGTCCTTGAGGAGTGCGCGAGTAGGGGGTTAGGTATCATCCCCGTTACCGGGCTTGCTAGAGAGGGCGCTTACCAGAGAGCTGTGTCGGACTGGGCTGCAAGGCATGGCAACGTCGGCCTGCGGGTTGCGCCCACCGAACTACAGAGTCGAGGAGGCCAAGATTCCATTCTGAGATTCCCAGACCAGGTCGGGCTTCGACGGGAGAACGTGGTCCTTGTCGTTGACTTCGGCCATTTGGGCGACGGTGTGTTGGCGTTCGAGAAGGTCTGGGGGCGCGTCCCCGAAGCGGATAGTTGGGCTCTTGTGGCGTTCCTTGGGGGCTCGTTTCCCGTCGACCTGACAGGTTATGAGGTCGGGATTCAATCGGCCCCGCGAAGGGAATGGACAGCGTGGAGAAGCCAGATGGCAGGCGATCGCGGGGGCGGGTCGCCTCTCTTTGGTGATTTTACACCATACAGCATCCGGTGTTCAGAGAGCCCCTCGGAGGGCAAATCCCAGTGCCTCAATCCGATACGCGGTAGAGGAATCGTGGCTGATCATGAGGGGAGAGGGACTATATACAAGCGAGCTGGGCAATGCGCAATATGCGGGGCACGCAATCATTTTGATTGACCGCGACGAGTACTACGGAGCTAGTTTCTCGAGAGGCGACCAGTACATCTCGGACGTCGCTGGGGGACGCGTGAATCCGGGTAGCCCGATGAGCTGGATCCGGGCTGGGGTCAACCACCATCTGACAGTGGTGGTGCGGCAACTTGAGCGGATCTCCTCCTTCTAAGAGAAGTGGCGACGATGGACCTGAGGAGATCGTGATCCGTGAGGTCGGCGAGCGCCTGGCACGCAGCCTTCCTCGATGAAGACCGAGGGGCTACATGAGAGAAGTGCTGGGACATTAAGAAGTCTACTTCATCGATGCGCAGGATTTGCGCGAGGGCGTAATTATCGGGAGATGGATTCTTCCGTGAGTGCTTCACACAGGCGAAGTTGACGTTGCCGGAGTAACTCCGAAACCCAAGCATGACCCCCCACCATTCTGGGACTGACTTTGACGCCCGTGCAAGGTGGACTGAGCCGGTGACAATCGTGACCTCGTCAAAGACCCGGCTGTAGGCGTGGATCTGCGTTTGGAGACGGTCGAGGGAGTCCCGGTCACTCTTTATTTCAAATGCATGCAGTTCATCGCCGAGCAGCACGAGATCGGCGCGGCTCGCTCCGGCTCGGAGGGGGAGTTCTGCGATCAAACTGCGCTCGCCACGAGGATGCTGGCTCATCAAGTAGGTCACGAGAGCCTGGCGGATGACAGCTTGGTCCAGGCTGCCCCCATCTGATGTGGTTCGCACGGATTCAGTCCTTCCAATCTAAAGATGCTCGCTGGGGGGAGTGTAGCACGGGGTGCTCTGAGGGATGAGCGCCCTGGTGGCCTCGAGCTGAGCGACCCAGCCAAGCCTCCTTCAGAGTATCGCGCCGCCCTGGCCGGGTTCGCTCCAGCGAGATGGAATGAGAAGGCCGGTCCCTCTCAGAAGC
>CAZGRL010000151.1:2350-7930 GCA_964528155.1 uncultured Anaerolineaceae bacterium | reverse complement strand
CTTCTAGGCCCCTTAATTTTTCTTGAAATTTATTAATAGTTTCTACTTTATTTTCCTTCATAAACTCCTTTTTAAGCTAAACTTTGTCGTAAGACATTTTTTAGCTCTTATATCACATAACCCACGTAGTGTGACGTAAAAACCGCCTAGAATGAAGGTTTTTATTAAGGGTAGCGTGGTAAATTTTGGCCACAATAAGAACAAAATTTAGCGTCAGATTTATTTTCTTTTAAACAATAAGGGCATCTTCTTTCATATAATATTCCCCCAATCACTTGATAAGATTCGGGCATTGAAGCTCTTAAGAGGTTTTGATTAGCCTCCGATAATCCGTGTACATAAAAATCTCTAGCTGTAATTGTTCCTGTGTCAAAAACTCCTGATGCCATTAAATTGGGTGAAAAATATTCTTTTGGAGCTTTTTCTTCCTGGACCACTGTTTTCTTAATTGTCGTTTTGCCTGTAAATTGATTAATAAAACTCGCGAGAGAAACACTAAATTTTAATTTTTTCTTTGTTTTTCTTCTCCATTCTATAGTCAAAAGTTCATTTAAGGATTTTTTTTCTTTATCAGTGTACCAGTCTTCATCTTCTGTCATTATAGTCAAATCCTGATTAATAAATTTCTCAAGTAGTGTTTCCCAAATAATTGCATCACCAAAAGACTTGTTTTTCCCCGGAGGATTTCCTTTTAAATATCTGTAATATGCTTTCTTAATTATTTTCGGATTATCTGCTACACGTTCGGCTTTATCAAAAATCTTCTCGATGAGTTCCTCAGTTTTTGTTTTTTTCTTAAATTCTTTATCATATTTTTTTACTAACCTATCAAAGCTTTTTTTAAATTTAGAATAAAATTCTTCCACTTTTTTTGCTTCTGGTAAATTTTTGACTGGAGAAGGTAATTTAGGCTTTTGAGGAAGTTGGTTTATAATTTCTTTTCGGGCTTGATTAATCGTTGATTGTTTATTTCTCCAATATTCGTCTTCTATTTGTTTAGGTAATATTAAATCTAACCTTTCTTTTTCTAATGAATCTAACAACCACTCTAAAGAACTGGTAGTTGCGGAAGACATCCTAAAATATTCCAAATAAATATTTGTGTCTATAAGAATCTGCTCTTTTCTTTTTTTCTTATTTTTCTGTGACATAAATATATTTTTTTACTCTTACTTCTATTTCTAGAATAACTCGTAAGTTTTAAAAATCAAATGTCTGCCAATTACGCCTTGTGCGACTTTTTTCCTCAACTTCGGGCTAAATTTTGATTAGTTTTTAATATTTCTTTTTATATTCTAAAATCGTGTTTCTTGTGTATAGATTAAGAGGAAGTTTTAACGATTCATCAATCGTAATCCATACATGTTTTGTCCCCTCCCGCCCATCTAAAATAACATTAGTATTCCGTGCTTTAGCGATATAATCCAAAAAAATAAAATGTTTCTTTTTGTGAAATTCTTCGCTAAAAATACATTCTTGGACCATTAAAAATTCTATATCAAAAATGTCCAAAGCCGTTTCTTCCTTAATCTCTCTTTTCGCCGCTTCTTCTATTCTCTCCCCAAGTTCAATATGCCCACCGGGAAGACTATATTTTCCTTGCCATTTTGGCGAAACCATGATGAAAATTTTACCCTCTTGGTTAAAAATTAAAACACCAACTATTGGTTCTGGGTATCTTTTATCATCCATAATTTTTTACTCCTTTACTTTATATGTTTTTATTTATAATTATAATTTTTCTTTCTATACCTTGTGTGACATTTATTGACAAAAATTAAGGTGATAATTATTTGGGTTGTAAAAATAATAATAATTCTTCTGATTTTTGTCTTCCTGGCCTACTATCCTTACTATTATTTCCGCCAAGGGTACTAAATCTTCCATGTATGCGTTCTTCCGCAATACAAAACCATTCTTTTACTATTTCTTTAACTATTTTCCCGGATAATCCATTGCTACATTCTTTATTTGGAAAAGTAAAAATGACCGAGGATCCCTTTTCAGCTATTTTCTCCATGAGATTTTTTAACGCCTCTTGAGATTGACTTGAATTACTAAAAGCGGATTGTGGTCTCTCTTTTAAATCTGGGTATCTCCCCACTCCATATACGAGGCCACATTTATTACGAGCTATAGTTTCCAACACATGATAAAAACGGCTATATTGAACTCCCGAATACGGCGGATCAATAAAAACTAAGTCTTCAGGATTGAGTTGGTTAATAATTTCCTCCGCTGCTTTGGTTACTGTTTTCCCTTTTACATTTGCCTTCAATTGAGAAAGATCTCTTAAAGCATCTATTGTTTTTTGAAATATGTTGAGCTGCCAAGATTGATATAAATATTTTTTAGCTCCGGCAGTTGGTTGAAATGGTTGTGCAGTATGCCCTGGAGCTGCGGCACATTTGCTAGCAGCGACAATAACAGAGGCAAGACATAATAATTTTTTAGATCTTGGAACCTCCGGAATTCCTCTTATCAGATAATCAATCGACAACGCTTGGACCGGACTAAAGTAATGGCCACCATATGCCTTCCAAATAGGGCCGATGCTATTTTTCCCCCTTTCGCATAAAAAACGACTATTTTTAACTAATAATTTTATATTATTTACTCCCCGTTTCTCTAAATTAATCGCTTTTCTATATAGATCTGATAGTTTTAATGATTTTTCTGCTTTTTTAATCCATCCTTCTTCTAGCCTTATCGTATTGGTGATAACTGTTCTTTCAATAATGGCACCAGTTAATGTGGTTGCATATTTTTGAAGATCTGAGGCTAATACTGGGATATTAAATCTGTCAGAAACAAAACGTGAAACATATCCCGCGCCACAAAAAAGATCCACGAATCGTTTACGACCAATGATTTGTTTACTAATTAATAATCCCAAGCCGTTATCCAACATATAACGTTTTGATCCCATATACTTCATAGGAATTTTAACTTAGGCTTATACTATTGTTATCCTCATCTTTTAATTGATAATTCATAAATTCTATAGCAAAAGTAGGATTTCTATTATTATTCCAAAATTTATTTTTATTAGACAAAACTGTGTCTAATATCCTTCTGAAGATTATAATTCTACTATAGGCATGTAATTGTACGGACGCGGCATCAGGAAATTTCTTGATGTCAGGACGTGAAATATCTTTAGATGAGAGTGCCGAAAGTGTATCAATTTGATTCTTGATTCTTTCTTTACTCAATGGACTCTTAAAGCTATTATAATATTTAGATAAAAAATCTATATAATTTGCGTAATTACGATGTGCAGAATCTGATTTTTCTTTGGGATTTTCATCGAAAAGTGTATTTAAAGAGAAAGTAGAATTCCTTTTTACCAACAGCCAGTATAGTTTGTGTTCACTACGACTTTTATCACTCCTGCGTGGATTAGAATAAGAATAAGTCCCCTCTCTACCAAACTCTAATCGAAATAATTTATTATCCCCGTAAAGATAAAAATAACCAAGCATATGCGCTATAGCCCTCACAGAATAGTGGCTAGAATAATAACCAATAATGGCGGCCCAAATTGGACTTTCGTCTATAAGAGATAGAGATATTAAAAAACTATGTATGCTACGATGCCAAATTTCGATTGCTGCCTTAGCAAATAACACTGCTGCTTTCGGAGGTATTAAACTGGATCTCTCTTTAGATTTTTCTTTTAAATAGTTTGATAAATATTTCGCTTCAGGAAAAGATCGGACAGAACTACTATTTAACGGCTGAAAGGTTTTGAGTATTCTTTGTTTAAATTCTTCATCTATAATCATAATTTAGCTAATTCTTCATATCATTTGTTTCTACTCTTTTTAGCGATTTCCTCTATCTTCTTATCAGATAAATTCTTTAATGCCTTTTTCTCAATAGCGACCCACAGCCTATCTCGAAATCTGCCGATGCCACCACTACCCAGATATCCTTTTTTCTTAAACTTATCTTTAGAAATAAATTTTTCTCTCTCCAATAAACTAGCCCTTTTCATCAATTCATGTAACCATTTAGTAAGTATTTTTTGAGCCTCATCAGAAATTAAGACTATCTTTTTCTTCTTTAGGTACCAAATACAGGCAGGTAAAAGATTAAGAAATGAAACGAGTACGCGTCCTTGATAAGTAACATTGGTAGGGTTAAGCTTATCGGGATTTATAATATCATCTTTTCGTCCTGTAGCTTCTAACCAAGCCCCTAAAGATTGTGCAAGAAATTCTGTCTGTTTTTCCAAACTATTTATATCAGCCTCAAACATATACCTCAGTATATCTTCAATGGCAGAATTAAGAGTTGCCAAAGTTACAACATCCTTAACTCCAAATTTAATTCCTGGGATTTGTATCATCCCGACCAGTGGACCAACCTCAAGCATAAGTTTTCTCCCTATATCTTGAGCTCTTTCTTTATCATCAATCGGAGTTCTATCGCCACGAGCAGTTGGGAAAAGATCAGCTACAAGAGAACGATCTACTTTTTTTTGATAAAAATTAACATCAATAAATATCTGAGCTTGTTTACGTGGAGGATCGCCTACCTTATCTAGGTCAAGAAATATCTCTGCTGGAATTTCCCATTTTTGCTTTGGATTTTCTTCTTGAAGTATTTTTAATGCTAAATACGCACCGTTGATCCTGTGTTGACCATCAATCACGGTAAAATGAAGATTTTTATCATTCTCATTAAAAATAAGATTCGCGGCTTCCCCTGTTTCAGTTTTAACTTTTTCGATTTTAGCGCCATTCACATGAAGTAATATATTTGAAAATGTAGGATATCCGCTTCTTTGTGGACCGATTATATTCGACACTTTGGGTGGCCATTCGCGGCCAGGCTCAAGCTTCTTGGGTTCATATATATCACGAAAATATCTATCAATTTTTTTAGGAACATCAGTAATTTCTCTTTGAAGAAGATAGGCCGCAATTTGCGCAACACGCTTCCAATCTAGAAAACGTTGAATGTTTAAAACTTTCTGAGAATCTCTATGTGGCGTATGCGCTGTCCCAGGCCACCATAACATTAAATCTTCAACATCAAGCGCCGTTAGACAATGCGTAACATCTTGTTCAACAAATGGATTTTTGGGAATAATTACAGATATTTTCTTAAAATTATTTTTCTTAGGCATGAATATTAATTAATAATTTCCTTTAAAGTTTTTTTATTTTTATTTTTCCATGCGAGAGGCCCATTAGTAGAATTCCCTAATACCACAGCGCCAGCCGCACTAGAACTATTAAAAATATAATCATCAACAAAACGATAACCATCTTTCTGTCTTACTAATTTTCCAATTTTAATTAAATCATCCCTCAACGATTTATAGGGGTGTTTTTCGAAAGACGGTGTCGTCTTAAGAACAGCTGTCGATCCTTTTAAAACCTGTAATTGACCATCTTCACGCAAAAAAGCTTTAGCCTTTATACCTTTTCTAGTTAAAAAGAATATAATATTTTCTCCTATTTTTTCTTTATGTGTATCCCCAACTAAAACATCGTAACCAAGAAGAGGAAGTAGCAATACAATGTTTTTAAAAAAATATTGCAATCCACTAACATCTTCTAGCGGAAT
>CAZGRL010000151.1:0-2340 GCA_964528155.1 uncultured Anaerolineaceae bacterium | reverse complement strand
CGACCAGCTAATTGTAATCCTTTAATACAAATTGCCTCAAGATATTGAGAACCAGTAGTGGTTAAAGAATTATCTGGGGTGAAAAATATAACGATACTTCTCCACCAATCTTTGTTCTTATCGTGTTGTTTTATCCGCGAGATAATCTGATCCGATTCACCAACATAGACCAATGGAAGACCTCCTTCATCTGATTCTCCTATAAGAAAATAAATGCAAGATCCCCCTCCAGTTTTTTCAAATAAGGTTATTGTTTCACTAATTTTATTTCTTGGTCCGGCAACAACCCTACCATTCCATTGATCAATACTCGCAGACCTCAACCCTTTAGGAAGACCGTCGACAAGAAATAGTATTATTTTCTTGGATGCCATAATCTACAATTTATTTTGTAATAATTAGAATTTTAGAAATTGTTGTATAGGTTTTGCCCTTAAAACTGAAGGTTATCTCGTCTTCACTCGAAACAAAGGCACTATTAAAAAATTTATCAATCTCTCCAAAAACAAAACTAAAATCTCTTTTAATCTTCCAACTTTCATCAAAATTATCTTGGCTTGCTAGCACCACAAAAAATCGATTATCTGCACCAAATCTTTGCGCTCCTTGATTTTCGTAAAGCCATACAATTAAATCTTTTGGATTTTGCAAAACCTGTCTAAGTGTAAAATCTCTCGGAAGATATGTGATCTTCAAATCAAACGGCTGGTCATTAAAGAAAATATCAACGCCAAAATTGTTTTTAAGCGTTGGTATAACCCTTAGGTGTTGGCTAATATGGTCTTCTATTAAAACTGTTGTCCAGTGATTGTACCAAGTAGCAATTACATAATGAGTAATATCGTCATGTAATTTGCTTTTTACACCACTTAGCAAATCTTCGTACCTCACAAATCGGCGAACATATTCCGTTTGAATCTTTTGATCTAACTGACCCTGGACAACGCCCCATCTAAATTCCTGGACTTTTATTAACTCCCTTTTTAAATTCTCATCAGATATAAGTTTTTGTCTTTCTTTAACCTGTTCTTGATATTTCTTTTTAATGAAATAATCAATTTTATCTTGAGAAGTGTTAATAAGTTTTTTAACAAGGTCTGTGGCAGTGCCCCTCGAATTGATACCTAAAGAATCGGCTAATTCTTTTAAGTTTTCCAATTTAATTGACTTTAATTTAAGATTTGTTAATTCCTTTTTTGAAACTAACATATTATATTTTTTGAAAAAGTAAAATATATTCGTGTTTAAATATATAAAAGCCACCCACTAAAGCTCTATACCTCCATAAATGTTCCTGGTTTCGCTTGGCTCTATTATTAACCATATTCTTTATTAATATACTTTTTAGTTTTAGATTATGTCCTCTCTCAAGAGTCTCCCGCATAAGATAGTAACCAAGAGGAACCCATTCGCTATTCGTATACTTATCACCAATTACGACAGCTAAATAATGGTTCTTCTCCAAGATATCAGCAAAATTCTCAACTACATTGCCAAACTTTTTGCTGAAATCTTCTATGTTTTTAGCATTACAGAGATCTTCTTTTCTATTGCTGAATTTAATAATATCATGATAGGGAGGATGCAAAATAATGAGTTGAAGATTTCTTTTCTTTTTGTCATTTAGAA
The DNA here is from genome assembly GCA_964528155.1 of uncultured Anaerolineaceae bacterium. Taxonomy (GTDB): domain Bacteria; phylum Chloroflexota; class Anaerolineae; order Anaerolineales; family E44-bin32. The sequence goes on along the minus strand of CAZGRL010000151.1, from coordinate 711 downwards.
TCTTGAGAACTTCTTTTTTAGCGTTACAAGTTGTACTATCACCAATAAGAACGCTAGTAAAAACCTTTCCGCTAGTGGGCTGTCGGCTGATTATTTTTTTGGCGTTATTCGCCACTCTAGAGATAAGCTCAATCCCTATTCCGTTTCTGCCTAGTCTTCGGGACTCTATTAAAGTGGTCCCGCTACCCAAAAAAGCATCCAAAACAACATCTCCTTTCTTGGTAAACCTTCTTATCAATTGATTAGGAATCTGTGGAACAAAATTCCCATGATACCCGGCATTATGTACCCCTGATTTATCTCGTTCGGGTATAATCCAAAGGCTATCTGTTAAGATATCCTCATATTCTTTCCAGTTATTCAACTTTAAGTCATTAATTCTACCCATAAACCTTATTTAATTTTGCCACTTTTGAGATGTTTTGTCTATATACCAAAAACCCAGATATCCGATAAAAAACGATAAATTGGGAGCGTCCGACAAGATGCGTTTTTCGATTATAAAAAAACGAAGCTAAAAAGTTTCGTATATATCTGTCTATTTAATAATCTTTATTTCATCCTAATTAATAGCCACTGGTTACACATTCAGTTGCCAGATGGCGAAGTTTAAAATTGTAGCGAAGGTGACCCAAAGAATATAAGGAATAAATAAAATGCCGGCGGCTTTTCTAATTTTATAGAATTTCAGGGTGACAATCAGTATTAAAA
>CAZGRL010000150.1:0-7939 GCA_964528155.1 uncultured Anaerolineaceae bacterium | reverse complement strand
ATGCTGGGAGAACTACTTGGGAAAAAGGGGACTGCGCGAAGCGCTTAGTTCAACTCGTGAGTATGCCGAAGCAATCCACCGCAATCTGCCCATTCATTGTGTTATGCGGAAATTCTTTCTCAAGGGAGAAGCCGAGCGCCGCTGCGTCCAGGTCTCCCCCATGCGCAACGATATTTCATTATAGGGCGGGCGAGTCAACCGCGCCAATCGCACTCTGGTCACGGGACGGACGACGCGTGGGCAGACCACTGACGGAAGACGGCGGACGGCCAATGCGCGGACCGCGGACAAAAGAGAGGAGACCGGAGAAAGGGAGGGTCCGTCGTCCATCGTCCACCGTCCGTCGTCCGCCCGTCTTCCGTCCCCCGTCCCCGGTCAATACTTCCTCCTGCCTGGACAATTCCCCCTGCCTCGGTCAGATTGCCCCCAATCTATTGACACGCCTCTTTCTTCCATGCTATCTTGTTATCGATACCGTGAACGATAACGGGATCGATAACGGGAAGATCAGACAGTGCCCCACCGCTCCCTACGACCCACCATCAAAGAAGTCGCCGCCGCCGCCGGAGTCTCCACCCAGACCGTCTCCCGCGTGATCAACGAACGGCCCGACGTATCCCCCGAAACACGCAAACGCGTCCAGGACATCATCGACCGGCTCGGCTACCAGCCCAGCGCCCTGGCCCGCAGCCTGATCCGCCAACGCTCCTATACCCTGGGCGTGGTCACCGCCGGGCTCAAGTTCATCGGACCCAGCCGCACCCTCAACGGGATCACCGGCGCTGCCGAAGCCCTGGGCTACTCCCTCCTCCTTAAAGAACAGCCGCGCTTCGACTCCAACGACGTCAGCGCCGTGTTCCAAAAACTGCTCGCCCGCCACGTCGACGGCATCATCTGGGCCGTCCCCGAGGTCGGCGATAACCGCAGTTGGGTCGACGCCTTCTCGCTCGACCTGGACGTGCCCATCGTCTATCTCACCATGCAGCCACGCCCGGGGATGCACATCGTCGCCGTCGACAACTACATCGGCGCACACATGGCCGTCAATCACCTGATCGAACAGGGCTATCGCCACATCGGTCACATCTCCGGGCCGATGGATTGGTGGGAAGCGCGCGAACGCACCGCCGCCTGGAAGGACGCGCTCATCCAGGCCGGGCTCGAGTACGACGACCGGGCGCGCGTCGAAGGCAACTGGTCGTCCGCCTCCGGCGCGCAGGCGATCCAGGACCTGCACGACCAGTACCCCGAGATGGACGCCGTCTTCGTCGCCAACGACCAGATGGCCCTGAGCGCCTTGCAGTACGCCTGCCGCAACAATATCTCCGTCCCCGACGATCTGGGGATCGTCGGGTTCGACAACATCCCCGAAGGCGCGTTCTTCTGGCCGCCGCTGACCACTGTGGATCAGGACCAGATCCATCTGGGCCGGACGGCCGTCGAAGGAGTCATCCGCATCATCGAATCGGCCTGGGACGGACACGAGCCGGACGAACCGCGCGCCGTGCTGATCGAGCCGACCCTGGTCATCCGACGCAGCTCATTGCGTCGGAAGTCGGAAGAAAAGGAGGTGAGCCAGCCAGACGATGAATGAGACAAGACGAGTGAAGCGCTTGCCCAGGGATTGAGGTCGTCAGGCAAGCGCTTCAGGGACGAGAGGTCAATCGCCGAGGCGGTTGAGGCCTTCTCGCTCCTCCATTATAGCCCGTGACTCTCCGCGAGGAGAAGCGACGAGATCCGAAAGGGTTGGAGGAAAATCATGTACCGCTTCAAGAGTGCATTTGTTCTGATCGCTGCCATCGCCATGATCCTGGCAGCATGTGCCCCGGCGGCCACGCCGGCTCCGGCGCAGCCCGCCGCCCCAACCGAGCCGCCCGCCGCACCCGCCGCGACTGAGCCGCCTGCCGCCGCGGCTGCCCCTGCAACCTCGTCCGGCTACGTGGTCCCCGCACAGGAGTGCGCGCCCAACTGCACCTACACAGACATGGTCGTCGGCTTCATTCAGACCGGTCCCGAAGGGGCTTGGCGCACTGCTAATAACGCATCCTTCGATGAATATGCCCAACAACAGGGAATCACACTGAAGGTCTACGACGCCCAGGGCAAAGTCGAGAATCAGATTTCGGCCTTCCACACATTCAATCAAGATGCCACCGTGAACGTCATCATCCTTGCCGCTGATGACACAAAGGGTTTTGATGACGTGCTGCAAGAAGCCAAGGCGAATGGCAAACTCGTCGTGCTGGAGGACCGCACCGTCGATTCGTCGGCGGACCTGTACTACACCCGCATCGGCTCTGACTTCGTTGACGAGGGGCAGAAAGCCGCAGCCGCCATGTGCGACCTGCTCAATGACTTCACGAAGAAGAATGTCGTTGAAGTGTCGGGTGCCGTAGGCGCTGGCGCGGGCATCGACCGAGCAAAGGGTTTCCGCCAGAAGATGGGTGATTGCGGCATCACAATTACCGCTTCTCAGACCGGTAACTGGGCCGTCGCAGATAGCAAAGCCGTCGTCGAAGCTTGGTTGAAAGATCCCACGCTCAAGGATTTCCAGGGTGTGTTTGCCCATAATGACGAGGAAGCGCTGGGCGCCATCCAGGCCATCCAGGAAGCCGGCCTGGTTCCGGGCAAGGATGTCATGGTTGTTGGTGTGGACGCAACCAAGGATGGTTTTGCTGCTCTGATCGACGGGACCCTAGGTGCTGACATAGAGTGCAACCCGCTACTGGGGCCGCAGGTATTGGATGCCGCCCTGAAAGGCTTGAATGGCGACACAACCATGCCCAGCTATGTTCCTTCACAGGAAGGTGAATTCTTCGCTGCGCAGGGCGCAGACGCGCTGAAGGCAATCCTGCCCACCCGCAAGTACTAAACCCCAAAGGGAAATGGGCAGTTCTGCAAGGAGTCGCTAGGTAGAAGGCAGTCTGCACGAAATGGGGAGAAGCGGTATTGATACCGCTTCTCCCCCTCTTACGAAAGATGAGGTTGCTCATGGCACAGTCTGACATCGAGATCATCGCAATGAAAGGCATTTCCAAGTCCTTTCCGGGTGTGCAAGCTCTTGAAGATGTGGACTTTTCTCTCAAGAGAGGCGAGATCCATGCCATAGTGGGAGAAAACGGTGCTGGCAAATCCACCCTGATCAAGATATTGACTGGCGTCGAGCAACCCGACAGCGGCACGATCACAATTGACCGACAAACAATCTCGATAAGATCGCCCCAACATGCTCAAGCACTGGGCATTAGCACAGTCTATCAGGAAGTCAATCTTTGTCCCAATCTAACCGTGGCGGAAAACATCCTGATTGGCCGGGAACCCATGAGGTGGGGGAGCATTGATTGGAGGGCGATGAATAACCAGGCCAGACAAATCCTCCGGGGATTGGATATCGATCTGGACGTGACCCAAACACTGAGCTCTTGCTCGGTCGCTGTACAACAAATGGCGGCGATTGCACGGGCGCTCAAGATTACGTCTGCTAAGATCCTGATTTTGGATGAGCCTACCTCCAGCCTCACCACTCACGAAACCGAGCAGCTCTTTAGTGTGATGCGAAAGCTAAAGAGCGAGGGAATGGGAATCATTTTCATCACTCATTTTCTGGAACAGGTATATGAAGTTGCCGACAGAATCACCGTCCTTAGAAATGGGCGATTGGTGGGAAGCTATGATGTAGAAGCTTTAAATCGCTTGGAATTGATTGCAAAAATGATCGGTCGTACCTTGACCGAATTTGACGAGATGACAAAACTCAAGCGTGAAAGCAGTCAGCACATAAAGGGCGAGGTACTGATGGAGGTTAAGGGAGCGGGCCGCACAGGCTCGGTCCAGCCATTTGACTTGGAATTGCATGGAGGGGAAGTAGTAGGCTTGGCCGGTCTGCTGGGTTCGGGGCGTACCGAAATCGCACAACTCTTGTTCGGTATCGATAAACCAGATAGCGGGACGATCACTATGGATGGCCGACAGGTCAATGATTATTCGCCGATCGGATCCATCTCCCGGGGGGTCGCGCTGTGCCCGGAGGATCGACAAGAAGCAGGGGTCGTAGGGGAATTGACTGTGAGAGAGAACATCATCCTGGCTATGCAAGCCAGCCTGGGCTGGTTCAGGCACCTGAGCACTCAAGAACAGTATGAGATTGCTGAGAGATACATAGAACTGTTGAATATCGCTACGCCCTCGGCCGATCAGCCTCTAAGGAATCTCAGTGGCGGCAACCAGCAGAAAGTGATACTGGCGCGCTGGCTTGCCACGAACCCGAAGCTCCTGATCATGGATGAACCCACCCGCGGCATCGATGTGGGAACGAAGGCCGAAATTCAGAAACTGGTACTTTCGCTGGCCGAGGAAGGCAAGTCATGCGTGTTCATTTCCTCTGAACTCGATGAGGTACTGCGCACGAGCCACCGCATCGTTGTGATGCGCGACCGAAAGAAGGTAGCCGAATTCTCTGGTGAAGTCGCCGAAAGTAAAGTCATGCACGCGATTGCAGGGAGTCTAGAATGAGACGCTCCAAACCCTCTTTTGATTTGCGGAAGAGCATAGAGAGCAAACTCTTCTTTCCGATTGTATCCTTGGCACTGATTCTACTGTTTGATTTGATCCTTATTCCCAACTTTTTCAGCATTTCGTTCCAACAAGGTCATCTGTATGGCAACCTGATTGATATCCTGCGAAATAGTATGCCGGTTGTAGCATTAGCCATAGGCATGACGCCGGTGATTGCCACGGGCGGGGTGGACCTTTCGGTGGGTGCCATCATGGCGATTGTGTCTTCGGTGGCAGCCCTTCTGATGAATCCGTTCGTCCTCGGCACACAACTGCAGGCCATCAAAAACGATCCCACGTACAGCTTTTCACCGTTCTGGATGGTGATTCTTCTGCCGCTGATTGTAGCCACCGTCTGTGGCCTTTGGAACGGGCTGCTGGTTGCCTACGGGAGAATTGAACCTATGGTGGCTACGCTAATCCTGATGATCTCCGGCCGAGGGGTTGCCCAACTGATTACAAACTCACAGAAGATCCAGGTTTTCTATGGGCCATTCGTCTACATCGGAAACGGCTGGCTTCTCGTGCCTTTTTCTTTATACATTGTAGCTTTTCTGTTAGCACTTGCCTGGCTCTTGACACGCAGAACGTCCATCGGACTATTTGTCGAATCGGTAGGCATCAATGCTCGCTCCAGTTTATTCAGCGGCATCGGCGAAAAGCAGGTTAAGCTGTTCGCTTACATGTTTTGCGGCTTCTGTGCGGGGATAGCAGGTCTGATCGGAACTTCGAACATAAGCACATCGGATGCCACGAGTATGGGCTTGAACCTGGAGCTGGACGCAATCCTGGCGGTGGTCATCGGTGGAACTCTACTGGGGGCAGGCGGGCGGTTTTCCTTGCTAGCCAGTGTCATTGGTGGAGTGGTCATGCAGGCGGTCACCACCTCCATGTACGCAATCGGTGTTAATGCGAACTCACTTTTGGCGGTCAAGGGTGTGGTCGTCATTCTGTTGATTCTCCTGTATTCGCGACAGGTGCAAGACCTCATGCGGAGAATCACAGAACAAAGGAGGCTGAAGGAGACCAACCCATGATGAAGAAATCAGGCGCCTTCATTGCCAGGATTCGGCGGCTCCTTCCGCTTTCTGCAGCGATCGTATTGTTTCTTATCGCTTACAGTATAGGCGCAGCTTACCTCCCGGGAATGAGAGATTCGCAGATATTCTTCAACCTGTTCAATCAGACTCCCCACCTGCTGGTCGCCGTTGTTGGTGAGACCCTGGTTGTTATCTCCGGGGGCATTGACCTTTCGGTGGGTGGTGTCGTGGCCCTAACGTCCACAGCTTCGGCTGCGTTGCTCCGCATAGGCTGGACCCCCTGGGAGGTGATGCTCCTCATGCTGGCAACCGGTACAGCGATGGGCGCCACTATGGGTTATCTCATCACCTACATGAAAGTACAACCTTTTATCGCCACCCTGGCAGGCATGTGGGTCGGCCGCGGATTGGCTTACACGATCAGCAATGAATCGATCGCAATCTATGACCGAACTTATTCAATTCTTGCCAGAACGAAAATCCTGATCCCGGGGCTAAGCAACCCTGTGACCCAGAAGGGCGACTACATCACCATCTCCGTCGTCGTGGCGATGACCGTGTTCGCGGCAGCGAACTACATTGCCCACTATACGTCCTCTGGCCGCACACTATATGCAATGGGTGGCAATTTCGGGAAGAACGAACAATCTGCCAGATTGATGGGCCTGCCAGTAGACCGGACCAAGGTGTTGGTCTACACGTTTAATGGATTCTGTTCGGCACTGGCCGGCATTTTTCTGAGCATCTACACTAAATCCGGGCAGGGCTTGTTGGGAAATGGCATGGAATTGACCGTCATCGCTGCAGTGGTGATTGGCGGTACGATGCTCACCGGCGGCGTAGGGTATGTGTTCGGAGCATTATTTGGCACGCTGATCACCATCCTGACTCAAACCATGATCCAAATCCAGGGAACACTCATTACCTGGTGGACACTTATCGCGGTCGGTCTGATTACGCTCTTTTTCATCGGCTTACAGTCCGTGATCGCCAATCTGAAAATTGGCGAGGCAGCACGCACCAAGGTAAGTCGCGCAAAACGAGTCCGTCAAGTGCTGTTATATGGTGGCGGCGCGATCGTTGTCGTCGTCATGGCCGTGTTTGCTTCCTACATTCTCAGCAGAGGAAGCACCGGCACTGTCTCTGCTTGTGAATTGAAACCCTTCCGCCAGGATCAGGCGGCAGACCTGATGAAAGGTGGGGCGGTTATTACCTATGAACGCAACGGCGGAGTCAACTGTATTGACGAGCTATATGCCATTTATGCAGACGGGCGAATTGTGGGGGATAACGGCACGCAACAAATCGAGAAGCAGGTGACGCCCGATGATGTGGGCAAATTGCTTTCGTTTATCAGCATCAACGTGGGATGGTTCACAGATAATATGTATTCGACCTCGCATGTCCCGTGCAAGGTATGTTATACGTATTTTACCAGTGTTGCTTATAGCGGTCTGGCAAAGACCGTGCAGGCTGTGGATGGTGGAACGGATGCTCCATCCGAGTACTGGTTGATGACCGGCCAGTTCTCCACGCTCCTCCCACAATTTGCTCCTGCTCCTTAGACGATCCCAAGAACGAGGAGGGCGGATTGCCCCCACTATTCATTGCCTTGCTGTTCTATGAAGAGGACAAAGAAAGATGGGTATGAAAAGAGTGCTAATTCCGATCGTATCATGTGCGCTACTGAGTTTTGCCTGCGCGTACATCGTAGTGCCTGCTGATCTATTGACTACTCCGACTTCAGTTCTGTCAAAAGGTTGGAGCGGTATGGTGACGAATGTCGGCGACTCTGATGCCGGGGATTTGCATATTGATCTCGCGATCAGGAACGATACCCAGGATTGGAGCGCCATGCAGGCCGTTCAAGGTAGGCCTGCAGTACTCACAACCGGCGACGGCAAGAGGACCAACTGTGATACCGTCTTTGTCGGCACAGGTGGAACAAGTCTGGCGCCAGGCTTTCAGATGCAGGGTTACACGGGAGGGACGAAATCCCAGCCCAAGCTCCAGCTCCTCTATGTGGAATGTAAAGGCGCCGTAGCGTCTCCAGGGTCCAAACTCTCGATCGACTACAGCTATGTGACCGGAGCTTACGATCTTCACGTTCCGTCTGTGCCCGTCAATGGAACGATGGAATTGGATCTTGGTCAAGTTGTCAAAGACTTGAAGTATCCGGTTGCTACACCCGTGGCAGGCTTGATCGAGAAAATTGGGGACAAGATAAGCGCGATCAATAGTTTCACCCTAACTCTCACCGATGCTAAACGCACCGATACCGGCCTGGAACTAGATTGGCAAGATTATAACCCTAGCGACTACGCTAATTATGTCCATATAGGCAC
>CAZGRL010000149.1:0-7965 GCA_964528155.1 uncultured Anaerolineaceae bacterium | reverse complement strand
TGGGGGGGGGGGTGGGGGGGGGGGGCGGCCGTGGCGCGGGTGTGGTAATAACACACACCCACCTTCCCCCCCCGCGAAGGAGAATCCCGGAGGGCGCCCTCCAGATCCGAGTGCATCCTTGTGGACGCTCCCATTATGACATTCTCGTTGGATCGGCCCTGAAGTGTGTGCCTGCTTGGACACCACGGGAAGACCGCAAATGAAGACCGCGCCAGCGCGCGGTCTGAAGAGGTCGAATGGATTCCTTCGGCGCCAGGGCGTCGGGCAACGACGCTAACCTACTTCTCCTTCATCTCTTCCAGAATGCTGTAGAGCAGCTCGAGCAACACCTTCTTGACCGACTCGCGATCGGAGGCGACGCAAGGCAACATCTTGATATTTCGGTCGAGCTTGAGCGCGATCCTCAAGTCTTCCACCGTCCAGGCATCCTCACGGTCCTGTTTGTTGGCGGCTACGACATACGGAGTGGGGGCGTAGGCCCGGAACGTCTGCAGGATGCCTTTGGCTTCGCGGAAGGTCTCCGGCCGGGCGCTGTCGACGATGACGACGAACCCCAGCATGCCTTCCGAGAGGATCTCCCACATGAAATCGAACCGCTTCTGGCCGGGTGTGCCGAAGAGGTACAGGACCAGATCGTCATCGACGGTGATTCGGCCGAAATCCATGGCGACCGTCGTTGTTTCCTTGACGCGTTCGGCCTCCGAGCTGATCTTGCGTTCAGTCGAGACGACGTCGATCTCGCTGATCGACTGGATGAAGGCCGTCTTTCCAGCGTTGAACGGACCGGTGACTACCATCTTGACGGTTTGCATGCGCCATCCCCGATTACAAGGAACGGATCCGGTTGATCAGGCGATTCACCAATGATGCCTGCTGTTCTTTGTTGACCGGCGGCAGCTGTCGCGCCTGGGGCGGCAGCGGCATGCCGGCCGGCCTGACGATTTCGACCAGACCGGCCTGCAACAACCCATAGACAATCCGACGGATTTCCAGGTCGTTCATTCGGTTCGCCTTACCGATCTGGCGGATGGTGTTCTTGGGGTTGATGAATGAAACGACCTTCCACTCCTGGACGTTCAGGTTCACATCGTGTATGTTGGCTCCCGGCCGGTCGACGAAATTCAGGGCCATGTCCAGGTTGGGGATTTCCTCTTGAAGCTGTTCATACTCGCGCATCCGGCGCGAGCCCTCCATGATGACGTTCTCGAGGTCGAGGCGGATGGTGATGCGATCATCCGGGGGAAGCACGTCGGCGTCGAAGCGGAAGTAACCTTCGACCCAGGTGAACAACCGGTAGACGATATCCAGGATGTACTGGCGGATGTTGGCCAGTATGTCGTGCTGGTTGAGATAGCCGGCATTGATCAACATCAGGCCCAATTCCTGGTCGCTCTTGTCCCCGGCGTGCGCCTTGATCAATTGCGCTTGTTTGGCGGTGATCTTTCCAGACTTGAGCAGGATCCCGGTGAGCGTCCCATCCTCGTTGCCCAGCTGGGCAAAGATCAATTTGCCCTCACGAAAAGAAACCCACGCTGCCTCATTGGGTCCTTCGAGGGTCAATGTTCCGGTTTTCCGGGCGAGGTTGATCAGATTGAGCAGCTGAGTGACGCTGAAGTCACGCAGGTTGCCTTTGAGTGCCATGCACGCCTCGTGGACATGCTTCCACTGGGTGGCGGGATTATACTTTTGGGTATAGGCGAATGCAAACCAAGTCGATCGCGGGCCCGCTTTCCAGGTATCGGTACGGTAGCAACAGGTCGCGCCAGGGTAGGAAAATGGTACCGAACGGAGGCAGTCCGATCGGTCAGGCCTGCCAGCCGCCCTTGAGCTGCCGAACGTTCTCGACCGTGACGTGGGCCAGCGGATCGAGAGTCGATATCTGCCGCCGAGCCAACGGTACATCCCGACGCGGGACATAGCAATAGATCATCGTGACTGTTCCACTCTCGGACCTGGCGGGCAGCTCGGTCGCGCCTCTCCCGGCCGAGCGCAAGGCCTCGATCAGGGCCGGTCCACGTCCCGGGCTGACGATCCTCAGCAAGCTGTGTCCCGCCGCCAGGCGATCTTCGATCACAATCCCCAAGACGTTCCCTGTGGCGAACCCGGCGGCGTATGCCAGAAGGTTCAATGGCTTGCCGAGATTCTGCAGGACGACGGCCACCGCCGACACAAACAGCAGGGATCCGAAGAAGCCCAGGGTCCAGGCCAACAGGCGACGGCCTCGCAGCACGGCCAGCATCCGCAGCGTGCTCAACGTCGTGTCCGTGCAGCGCAGCAGCAAGATTGCCAGCGTCACCAGCCAGACCGGTAGACTTGCAAGGTTGATTCCAGGGGTCAGCGTCGCATCCACACCAATCACCTTCCAGGAGTGCCTGCGGTGCGTGGCCGGTCGCCTACTCCGGCCCTGCTGAGCACGGGATAGCTGTCACGCACGCCAGAACCCGCGCTGCAGAGGTCGCACTTCTTCGACAGTCAGGAATGCCTCGGGATCGATACGTTTGACCTGTGTGCGCACGCTGTCGATGTCACGCCGGCGTACACTGCAGTTGATCACGCTGACCATCCCGTCCTTTCCGCGGCCGGAAAGCTCTGTGGCGGCGTATCCGGCCTCACGGATCGCCTCGGCGATAGCAGTGCCGCGACGCGAGCTGATGATGCGCATGTGCCCGTGGCCGACTGCCAGCCACCCCTCGATGACCATGCCGACAACGTTGCCCGTGGCGAATCCCCCGGCGTACCCAATGACGTTCCACAGGTTGTTCAAGTTGCTCAGGACGCTCGTGATGGCGACGACCCACAGGGCCGACTGAAAGAATCCCAGGATCCAGGCGACGGGTTTCCGGCCTCGGACCACGAACAACACCCTCAACGTGTCGAGCGACATGTCGCCAACGCGCAGACAGAAGATGATCAACGGCATGACAGCCGTCGGAATCGCCAGTAGATTGAGCATCGTTGATCCTCTTATGGAGACGCAGCGCCGGTGGGCGGGCGCTGAGGCGGGACCTTCCCGCCGTGGGGGCTCATCTTGGAGTCAAGCGGGCCGACACGCAAGAGTCTGAAGTGAGCTTCGCTCACGCGACTTGTTCCGGTTCCGGAAGCGCGGGCAGGTACATCGTCTCAACGTATTCTTTGACCATCCGGCGCATGCTGAAGCGCGGGGCGAGGGTGCGTATCGATTCCTTGATCCGGGCCAGCCACTCGCGCGGAAGGCCATCGCTCGAGCGTTCGTCGTAGTATAGCGAGATAATCTCTTCCTCAAGCAATTGATACAGGGATTCGGCGTCAGCGGCGTCCTGGGCCTCGAGGTCGTCGAGGTCCTCGGTCCCGCCGATCGCCCAACCGTTGCTGCCGTTATACCCCTCCGGCCACCAACCATCGAGGATGGACAGGTTGAGCACGCCGTTCAATGCCGCCTTCTGCCCCGAAGTCCCCGAGGCTTCATTCGGTCGGCGAGGCGTGTTGAGCCACACGTCAACGCCCTGGATCAAATAGCGAGCGACATTCATGTCGTAGTCTTCCAGGAAGACCAGCCGTCCGCCGTTCTCCGAGCGTTTCACCAGGTTGTAGACCTGTTGGATTAAGAGCTTACCGGGCTCGTCAGCCGGGTGCGCCTTCCCGGCAAAGACCAACTGCAACGGCCGGCCGCGCTGAGTGATCAGCTTGAGAATGCGATCCGGATCCCGCAAGATGAGATTGGCCCTCTTGTACGTGGCAAACCGCCGGGCGAAACCGATGGTCAACGCGTAGGGGTCGAGCAAGACCCCGCTGGCGACAATCTGCACGGGATGCAGGCTGCCCGGGATCCACTGCCGCCGGGCTCGCTCTCGCATGAAGGCGATGAGCTTGCGCTTGAGATGGCGCCTGACCTCCCACAGTTCCTCATCCGGGACGCGCTCGATCGCCTGCCAGACCTCATCTTGATCGAGGTGCTCTTCCCACTCGAGATCCAGGTAACGGTTGTACAGACCTCGCATTCGCCGCGCCAGCCAGGTTCCGGTGTGCACACCGTTGGTGATGTGGCGGATAGGCGATTCTTCCGGTTCGAGGTTCGGCCAGAGGGACGACCACATCTGCCGAGCCACCTGCCCGTGCATCTCGGAAACCGCGTTGAAGCGATCCGACAGACGAAAGGCCAGGGCCGACATGCTGAAAACATCACCCGATGTATCGGCATGCCGGCCAAGTTCGATGAAGGCGGCCCGATCGAGTCCGATCTGAGGCCAGAACTTTCTGAAATGCCGGTCGATCAAATCGTAGGGAAATGCATCATGTCCGGCGGGGACGGGCGTATGTGTTGTGAAGATCGTGCTCAAGCGCACCAGCTCGGCTGCCTGTTCAAAGGATCGCCCGGCAGCCACGATTTCGCGCACACGCTCGAGCATCATGAAAGCCGAATGTCCTTCATTGAGATGCCAGACGGCTGGGTTGTAGCCCAGCGCCCGCAACGCCCGAACGCCTCCCAGCCCGAGGACGATCTCCTGAGAGATGCGCATGCCGAGATCACTGATGTAGAGCTGGGCGGTCAGCGCCCGGTCGGCAGGTTGGTTGGCTTCGACGTTGCTATCCAACAGGTATAGCGGCACTCGACCGACCTGAATGCGCCACAACCTGGCCTGGATGATGTGATCGTCGAGATCGACGTGGATCGTCATCGGCTCGCCGGCCGAATCCATCACCGGGTATACCGGCAAGTCGGTGAACGACAGAGTCGTGTACCGGGCCTCCTGCCATCCGTCCTCGCGGATGTGCTGCTTGAAGTACCCCTGCGTGTACAGGAAGCCCAGGGCGACCATCGGCAAGCCGAGATCGCTGGCCTCCTTCAAGTGATCGGCGGAGAGAATGCCCAGACCGCCGGCGTAGATCGGCAGCGACTCGTGCAGGCCGAACTCGGTCGAGAAGTACGCAATCGGCTGGAAGCGATGATCCTCATGCACTCGGGCGAACCACGTCCTGTCCCAGCCTCGCATGTATTCATCAAACTGACGGATCACCTGATCGTAGAGTTCCAGGTAGGTGCGATCGCGCGCGGCCGCGTTCAGCTTGCGCCGTCCTATCTTGCGAAGGAAGGTGACTGGATTGTGCTCGGCAGCCTCCCAATCCTCGAGATCGATCAGGCGGAAGACGCGCTGAGCCTCGCTGTTCCAGGTCCACCATAGGTTGTAGGACAGGTCGGACAGGCGAGTCAGACGCTGAGGAAGACGAAACCCGTTCGGAGCCCCTTCCCGAAGGTGAGGATAGGAATCCGGGTCCATTCTTGTCTAGACAACCTCCGGGCGCGGCCTGCATGCCACACAAGGGCTAGATCATACCATGCAGCCTTGCCCTAGTCTAACAACACCGTCATGGGTATTTCGTCCCGCTGGGTCAGCCATTCTTGGACCAGCGTTGCCCGCAATGAACCTGGCTGAGGCGCCGAATCCTGCCTCCTGGGAGCCCGCCGCCTGTGCAGTGCTCCGCTGTCTCAACCTTTCGGTGGGTCCGTGTCGCAGGCGATTGACTTCCCCATGAGGTTGACACGAATTCGCCCGGGCCAGGCAGCGTCTGTCCGCACGGGCTGCGATCAGGAGGTGATACACTCCATTCGTCCGGCAGCCGGGATAGTACCTGATGGCGCAAACGGTCCAATTCATGGCGACCTGCCTGATCGACAGCCTGTTCCCAGAGGTTGGAGAGGCCGTGATCGAGGTCTTGCGCCGCGCCGGGCTAAGGGTTCACTTCCCTCGAGGACAGACGTGCTGCGGCCAACCGGCGTTCAACGCCGGTTTCCGCGCCGAAGCCCGCTCGATGGCCTCCCGTACGATAGACCTCTTCAGTCAATCATCCGATCCGGTGGTCGTGCCCTCCGGATCGTGCGCGGCCATGCTCCGGCATGGCTATCCCGAACTCTTCCGTGAGTCCCGCACGCAACTTGCCCGCGCGCACGCGCTCGCGAACCGGACGTACGAGTTGAGCGAGTATCTCGTCGATGTCTGCGGTTTCCTGCCGGAGGACTCACCTGTTGTTGATCGAGTCGTGTATCACCCGTCCTGCCACCTGCTGCGCGGATTGGGTGTCGACCGCCAGCCCATGGCCCTGCTCGGCGCCGCCGGCGCCACGGTCGGGAGGCTGCGTGATGAGTGCTGCGGTTTCGGAGGCGTCTTCTCCGTCGACCAGCCCGAACTCTCCGAGGAGATGTTGGCCCGCAAGCTGGCCGATGTCACCTCTTCCGGCGCTGAGGTTGTAGTTGCCGGCGACGTCAGTTGCTTGATGCACATCGAGGGCGGGTTGCGCAAGGCGGGATCACCCGTTCGTTGTGCGCATTTGGCGCAGGTTCTGGCCGGTAGACCACCGGGACTGCGATGACGATCGAGTTTCGCCGGAGAGTCCGCCGCGCTGTGGAAGATGCGTCTCTGCAGTCGGCGTTTGACCGCAACGCTGATCGCAGGGTCTTGGCAGCACACGAGGCCTTTGCATCGCTGCCTGACGTTTCCCGGGTTCGGAAAGAGGGTCGAGTCATTCGTCGGGCGTCACTCGACGATCTCGATGCTCTCCTCGGAATCTTCATTCAGAGCCTCGAGTCGAACGGGATCAGAGTCCTGCGCGCCGCCGACGCGCGCCAGGCCGTCGAGCACGTCATAGCCATCGCTCGGGCTGAGGGCGCCGAGACGGTGGCGAAATCAAAGTCCATGGTCAGCGAGGAAATCGAGATTAACCGGGGATTGGAGGGAGCTGGTATTCGCTCGGTCGAGACTGATCTCGGTGAGTTCATCATTCAACTGCGGGGTGAGAAGCCGGCCCACATCATCACTCCTGCTGTTCACTTGCGACGGGAGGATGTCGCCGAGACGTTTCGCGATCGGCTCGGCATGGAATACACAACTGACGTCAAGGCGATGACAGCAGTTGTCCGCCGCATCCTGCGTCGGGTATTCCTTTCGGCTCCAGTGGGCGTTTCGGGTGTCAACTTCGGAGTCGCCGAGACCGGCACGTTGTGTCTGGTGACCAATGAAGGCAACGGTCGCATGGTCACCACGCTGCCGCCCGTGCATGTCGCCCTCATGGGAATCGAGCGACTAATCCCGAGGCTGGAAGATCTGGGCCCGATGTTGGCGCTCCTGCCGCGATCGGCCACGGGTCAGAAGATCACAAGCTATGTCTCTCTGATTCAGCGACCGCGCCGACCAGGAGATCCGGATGGCCCTCGAGCGCGCTACGTTATCCTGGTCGACAACGGTCGATCACGGCTGCGAGCCTCGGACCTGGCTGATTCCCTTCTGTGCATCCGCTGCGGTGCGTGCCTGAATGCCTGCCCCGTATATCGAGAGGCGGGGGGCCACTCGTATGGGAGCGTGTATTCGGGACCCATAGGATCGGTTGTCTCGCCCGGGCTCTTCGGGTTGAGAGCGTATGGTCACCTCGCCAAAGCTTCAACTCTGTGTGGGGCGTGCAAGGATGCGTGCCCGGTTGACATCGACCTCCCCTCTCTACTTCTGCGAGTGCGCGCGCGGTACGCGCCCGAACAGGCGTCGACATCGCGGATGCACATGGGCATGCGACTGTATGCCTGGGTGATGACCGATCCGGGCCGCTATCGGATCGCGCAGCGTCTCGCCCGGCTCGGAACAAGCCTCCTGCCAAGACGTCTGGGCTGGGTAAGGTGGCTGCCGCCACCGCTCTCAGCCTGGACCGGCGCCCGCGATTTTCCGCCCTTCGCGCGGCAGATGTTGAGAGACCAAAACCTCGAATACGATCCGATCGACACAACCGTCATGCCCCGCGAGCCTGTGGCGGAGGCCGAGGAGATCTCTGAAGGGCCATCCCATGGTCAGGCGGACCCAGTGCTGAGCTTTAAGCAGGAACTTGAAGACCTCGGGGGCACCTTCATTCGGTGTGACGCCGAGCAGTTGCCACAGATCGTTGCCGGCATCTTCCGGAAACGCGAGATCGCCAAGGCCATCGCCTGGAATGACCCCAGCCGGGCGA
>CAZGRL010000148.1:0-7992 GCA_964528155.1 uncultured Anaerolineaceae bacterium | reverse complement strand
CAGCTTTCCTTGCCATTGCAGTCACCTCCATGGTCGCGCTTGAGTACTTGATGTAAAAACGCTAAGGGCCAACATAGTGCCCAGAAGGAGACACATATTCAACCTCCTGTTGGCGAATTGGGCAAGTCGCTCTCGCCCCCCCAGTAATGCCGCAGGTGGATGGAAGCCTCCTTTGGATGCTTATGAAACGCCACATTGTATGGCACGTCTCCCCTGATCGAAAGAGTCCCCCACCTTATACTCGCTATCTCGCTGAGGCGCAGGTTCATTCAGGAGGGCGGCCTCGGTCGAGATGACAAGCGCCTGGCCGCTGGCTGGGATGCGCTGATTCCCTTGAAAGGCTGTGTATCGTTCTCGGCGAGTACAGGGCTCCTGAATTACCCCTTCACACGGAATAATGTGTGCAAGAGCCCTTAAACCACAGAAAGCAGCCGGCGTCCGTTTGGTCTGTCCGAAGCTGCAGGGTAAACGGGTATTGCCTCCCGCGTCGAAGTGCACTCTCCCGTCCCCCGTCTCCGGTCTTCGGTCCCCGCCCTGCTCCATCATCCGCCATCGATCGCCTGTCCCGGAAAGTCCTCCCTCTCGAAGTGTGATTTCCGACAGACGACAAGCCCTGCCAGAACGAAGTAGACTGGCCAGGAGCGGTGACCCGCCGGGTCGGCTCTGAGAGCGCTTCGCCGGCCGCCCGGCACTCCAACCCCACATTCCAATCCCCGCGCCGTCGGCATTCGTGCCCCAGCGCCAGCTCGCGCGACACATACAGGTTCCCACACGTAGAGGAAAGGGCGGTATACGCGCGCTAGGCCACAAGTCCGTGCAGGTCGACTGGTTGGCGATGCCGGGTAGGCCTGATTTGAGTACCATGGCCGGTCTTCGCTCCGTTGCGCGAAAGGGCGTTTGAACATGGGAGATACACGAGCCGAGACGAACGGCAGGGCATTTGTCCAGCTGAAGCATATCTACAAGTCCTATCGAACCGCGGCCGGTGAGACACCGGTCTTGCGCGAGGTCAACCTGGAGATCCCGGCCGGGGAGTTTGTCGGTGTCGTGGGGAAATCCGGAAGCGGCAAGTCGACTTTGCTCAACATGGTCACGGGAGTCGACCGCCCAACCTCGGGGGAAATCTGGGTCGGCGACACACCGGTGCACGAGTTGAGTGAAGGACAGATGGCGGTCTGGCGGGGCAAGAATCTGGGGATCGTCTTCCAGTTCTTCCAATCGCTGCCCATGCTCTCGTTGGCGGAGAACGTGATGCTGCCGATGGACTTTTGCGGCATGTACGAACCGGGCGAGCGAAGCCAGAGGGCGATGCATTTGCTCGAGATGGTCGAGATGGGTGAGCACGCCCACAAGTTGCCTTCGGCCCTGTCTGGCGGGCAGCAGCAGCGCGTGGCCATCGCCCGGGCACTGGCAAATGATCCGCCACTCCTGGTCGCCGATGAGCCGACCGGAAACCTCGACTCAAAGACGGCCGAGTCGGTCTTCGCCCTGTTTCACGACATGGTCGATCGAGGCAAGACCGTGATCATGGTCACTCACGACGGGAGCCTCGCCCGGCGGGTTTCGCGCACGATCCTCCTGGCGGATGGCGAGGTCGTCAACGAATACGTGGCGCGTGCGCTACCGACATTGAGTCTGGATCAAATGGCGCATGCGACCCGGCATCTGAAGGCGCAGACCGTTGCCCCGGGTACGGCCATCATGCATCAGGGCGCGCGGGAGGACCGGTTTTATATCGTGACCAAAGGCAAGGTGGAAGTCGTCCTGCACCGACCTAACGCCTCCGATGTCGTCGTGTCGGAGATGACTCCGGGCCAGTACTTCGGTGAGATCGAGGTTCTGCGTGGCGGCACGACCGCCGCCACAGTTCGAGCGGCGCATGCGGCCCCGGTCGAGCTGGTCTCGCTCGACCGCCAGACGCTGGTCGATTTGCTGGCGCAGTCGGAGGCGACTCGCGACGCGATCGAGCGGGTCGTGGAGGAAAGATTGGCCGAGAACCTGGCCGCCCGTGGGGGGCGGGAATGATCCCCCCACGTTGGAAGAAGGTCATTGCGGATCTGTGGGGAAACAAGGCCCGCTCCGCGCTGATGATCCTGACGATCGCCGTAGGGATCTTCGCCGTCGGCTTCATCGCCGCATTGGGCGATATCTCACTTTCCGACATGGATGCCGACTACGCCGCCAGCAACGGGCATTCGGCGATCATCTACTCCGATCCTTTCAGCGAAGACCTGCTACCGGCATTGCGCCGCGTCCCGGGTGTCGCCGAACTCGAAGGCCGAGCTGCAGTAACGGCCAGAGTCGAACTCGGCCAGGATCAGAGACGTGCCATACAAATCGTCGCCATTCCTGCGCTATCTGGCATGCGGATCGATCGGCTATTTCCCAACGACAATGCACCTCTACCCGAGCTTGGGCGACATGAGGTCTACGTGGCTGATGCCTCCCTGGGTGCGTTGCCGGTACAGGCAGGCGACACGATCACGATTGAACTCTCGGACAGAAGCAAGCGCACGCTGGGGGTTGCGGCCATCGCTCACGACGTGTCTGCCATCCCAGCTAGTTTCGGCTCGATCATCCAGGTGTACACAGACCCGGCCACGTTGGAATGGCTGGGAGGGACGCGTGATTCCAACCAGGTCTACCTGACCGTCCAGGAGGGCCGCACCGACACGGCCCATGTCACGGCCGTCACCCAGGCAGTCGTCCACCGGATGGAGCAGAACGGGCTGGAGGTGGACTCGACGTTCATCTATAACCCGGGCCGGCACTTCGCCAAGGACATCTTCGAGGCGGTGACGGCGATCCTGGCGATCCTGGGGGTGTTGGCGGTTTTCCTGAGTACATTTCTGATCGTGAACATCATCGGGGCCATGTTATCCCAGCAGGTGAGGTTCATAGGCGTGATGAAAGCCATCGGAGGCCGGCGGCGCCAGATCGTGGCGATGTATCTGGCATTGGTCGTATGTCTTGGGCTAGCCGCCTTCGCCATCACTGTCGGCCTCTCGGGTCTGGCGGCACACCGCGTGGCGCAGGGGATGGGGGCCTGGCTGAACTACAGGGTTAGACCGTTCCACTTCTCCCCGCTGGCCGTGGTGCTGCAAGCGGGGATCGCCCTGGTGATCCCGGTTCTGGCGGCGATCGGCCCGGTGTGGAGCGGCACGCGTCTGACCGTCCGGGAGGCGATCTCAAGTTACGGGCTTGGGAAAGGCGAATTCGGCAAGGGTCGAATCGATCAGTTGCTCGAGAGGATCCGGTTGGCCTCTCGGCCGACGTTGATCTCTATTCGCAATACCTTCCGACGCAAGATGCGGCTGGCTTTGACCTTGTCAACCCTGACCCTTGGGGGGGCGATCTTCATCGCTGTTTTCAATCTCTGGGCTGCCTTCGACCAGGTCATCGCCCAGGTTCAGGGCTACTACCTGGCTGATGTCAACGTTTCTCTGGGGCAGAACGCCCGATTCGGCAAGCTCGAGACACTTATCAGCGGGCTGCCCGAGGTCGCCGCGATCGAAGGTTGGGACTACCAGTCGGGGGAGCTCAAATCGCCTGCACAGGAAGAAACGCTCCCCATCGCCTTCATCGCCCCTCCGGCCGGCAGCCGGCTGATCCGACCGATCGTGGTCGAGGGTCGTTGGGTGCGTCCGGGCGATCAAGGGGCGATCGTGATCGGGGCCCATGTGCTCAATACGTATCCGGACCTGAAGGTCGGAGATACCGTGGTGACGACGATCAATGACAAGGACTACGAGTGGCGGATTGTCGGGGTCTACAAAATGGGCGGCAACCAGGTCCCGGCATTGATCTATACCTCCCAAGAGGACCTGGCGCATCGGTTGAATCAGGTTGGACAGGTTGGATCCGTGCGAGTGACCACGACCTCACCCGACCCGGCGACTCAAGACAGGGTGGCGCATGAGATCGAGACAGCCCTGCGACGCAATCACATCCCGGTGAGCGAGATCACGACCGGCGAGACATGGCGAAAGCAACAAAGCGGGCAGTTTGATGTGATGATCTATTTCTTGCTGGTGATGGCGGTCCTGATCGCCATCGTCGGCGGCCTGGGATTGATGGGCACGATGAGCATGAACGTGCTGGAACGCAGCCGGGAGATCGGTGTCCTGCGCGCTGTGGGTGCGTCCAACGCGGCGATATTGAGGCTCGTGATCCTCGAAGGGTTGATCATAGGGATGATCAGCTGGATTCTGGGTTTGCTGCTCTCGGTTCCGATCACCCTAGTGCTCAACGCCGGGGTCGGCGCGGCCATCCTGTCGGCGCCGCTCGATTTCACTTTCGGCGTGGATGGCCTGCTGATCTGGCTGGGTGTCGTCACGATCATCGCCGCGCTGGCCAGCGCGCTGCCCGCCCTCAACGCAATGCGGTTGACGGTGCGGGAGGTCCTCGCGTACGAATAGCGACAGATGGTGGACGAGGGACGATGGACGACGGGGGACCGAAGACGGGAGACCGGTAATTCAGCTTTTAGCTTGTCTCCGGTCCTCGGTCTCCGGTCTTCCGTCCTCCGTTCGCCGTCCAGCCTCCCACGGCAGCCACAGCGGTAGCCCCGGCGTCAGCGCCTGCCAGGTGGCGCGGATGATCAGCCGCTCGTAGATCGTCGCCATGCGCTCGATCGGCAGGTCCATCCCGCGCTCGACCCACCATTCAATCAGCCCCATCAATGAAGAAACCATGTGCAAGGAGGCGACCTCCAGCGGGATCAGAGTCGACTCGATGTCGCCGGCGTGGCTCTTCAGATGGGCGACCATCATGCCCTGAACGTGCGCCCGGAGCTTGCGGCTGAAGGCATGACTGCCCAAGATGCCGCGATAGAGCGACGGGTTACGGGCGACATTCTGGAAGATCAAGAAACCCTCTCGCTCGAAGTAATCCTCCCCCGCCTCCTCCGCCAATGATTCCAGCTCCCCGATGATACTTGTGAGAATCTCCAACATCAGGTCGTCAACGCTGTCATAGTGGCGAAAGAACGTGGCATAGCCGATGTCAGCTCGGTCGGTCAGATCACGGATTGTGATTTCTTTGTAGGCCTTCTCGGCGATCAGTTCGAGCAGTGCCTCTCTCAGCAGCCGGCGTGTCCGCACCACACGCCGATCCTCCTCGTTCATTGGGGCCCTCCTCGATTGCCACGTACCAGGTGACAGGCCGCTTCCTTGAAAGATGTGGGCCAGATTTCCGATTCTGTCTCGTATGAGCCAGTGGCGCGAGTTTGCCGGTTGACAAGCTTCAGCGGCTTATTATGATATATGCAGGATCTTATCTTACAGAGTGTATCACACTCATGAAAGGAGGACAAGATGGACGAGCTACGTAATCGCTGGCACGCGGGCGAGGGTGAGCGGCGCGGACGAGGGCTCTGGTGGGGTCTGCTCCTGGCCGCCATCGGCGGCTTCTGGCTGCTCAGCTCGATCGGGTACGTCGAGGAGCCTGCCAGGATCGTCCTACCCGGCCTGGTAATCGCCGGGGGTCTGGCCAGCATGCTCAATCGCCGCTAGGGCGGAGGGCGTTGGAACAGGGGCTGGCGGTAGCGCCAGCCCCCCCTTCTCAGCATTAGGAAGAGACCAGTCATGTCAACAGCGGTGGAACGAGAGACAAAGAGGGCGCGAGCCGCCTCCGATCGACAACAAACGATGCGGACTTTCAACATCATCTGGATCGGCCAGACGGTTTCCATCCTCGGTTCGAGCATGAGTGGCTTCGCGCTCGGGGTGTGGATCTTCCTCGAAACGGGGTCGGCCGTTGGCTTCGCTCTGACCCTGCTCCTCACCATGCTCCCCAAGGCCCTGCTGGCGCCGGCCGCCGGCGTGTTGGCTGATCGCCATGATCGACGCTGGATCATGTTGTTGGCCGACCTGGGTGCCTGCCTGGCCACGCTGATCGCGGCCATCCTGTTCGCCGCCGGCAGGCTCACAGCCTGGCATGTCTATGCCCTCACGGCATGGAACGCCGCCGCCAGCGCTCTGCAGGCTCCGGCATTTGGCGCGGCGGTGACGCAGTTGGTGCCCAAGGAGAAATTCGGCCGGGCGAACGGCATGCTACAGCTTGGCGAGGCCGTCGGTCAGATCGGGGCGCCGGTCCTGGCCGGTGCCCTGTTCGGCGCGCTGGGTCTGGCCAGCGTCCTGCTGATCGACATGGCCACTTTCCTCTTCGCTTTCTGGACCCTGCTCTCGGCCCGCTTTCCGCGCGTTCCGGCCGCCGATGTCACGGCCGCCGATGGGCAAACGAGTTGGGCCTCACAGCTCGGTCAGGCGGTTGATTACCTGCGCCTTCGACCGGGGCTGGTCGGATTGCTGGCGATCTTCGCGCTAGTGAACTTCTTCGTCGGCGTGGCCGAAGCGGCCCTGACACCCATGGTGCTTCGGTTCACCTCACCCGAGGTACTGGGCCGAATCATGACTGTCGGCGGACTGGGCATGCTCATCGGAAGCCTGGTTTTCACGGCGTCCGGTGGTGGTCCGCGTAGGATCTTCGCCGTGTTCGGGGGCTATTCGATCCTGAGTCTGGGAGTGATTCTCGCCGGACTGAAGCCCTCGGTCGAGCTCGTCGGGGCGGCCGTCTTCCTAGCCTTCCTGGCACTGCCGACGGTGATGGGAGCCAGCCAGACGATCCTGCAAGCCAAAGTCGCCCCGGCAATTCAGGGGCGGGTGTTCGGCCTGCGCGTGGCCCTCAACACGTTGGCCTTCGCGGTGGCTTATCCTCTCAGCGGATTTCTTGCCGACAGTGTCTTTGAGCCCTTCATGACATCCGGCACTCGACTGGCGCAGACGTTCGGTCGGCTCATCGGTTTCGGGCCCGGGCGCGGTACGGGGCTGCTCTTCATCCTGACCGGAGCGCTGGCAGTCATCACGGCGTTGAGTGCCTTCGCTTCACCCCGCATCCGGCGGGTGGAGCTGGAACTGCCGGA
Source organism: uncultured Anaerolineaceae bacterium (assembly GCA_964528155.1). Taxonomy (GTDB): domain Bacteria; phylum Chloroflexota; class Anaerolineae; order Anaerolineales; family E44-bin32. Next base: position 1,070 of record CAZGRL010000148.1, on the reverse strand, counting down.
TTGGACGGCGGACGATAGACGACGGACGGCGGTATGACCGGGGACCGAAGACGGGGGGACGGCGGATCAGTACGCCAGCCAGGCGTAAACGTGGTAGACAGCAGCGCCCATGATGAATGAGATCGCCAGCATCAGCCCCAGACTGAGTGCCGTCCAGCGCCATGACCGGCTTTCGCTCCAAATGACTGCAACGGTTGGGGCGCAGGGAATGAAGAGCATTTGGACCACCAGGAAGGACAGCGCCGCGCCCGGATCGAGGATCCCCGCAACTCTGGCCGCCAGCCCGCCGCTGCTCCCTTCGCCGCCAAACAGAACGCCAAGCGTGGCGATTGTGTTCTCCTTGGCAACGAAGCTGGTCAGCAGGGCGACATTGATGCGCCAGTCTTTCCCGCCGATCATCTCACTAGCCGGTGTCAGCGCATTGCCGATATCGGCCAGCAGGCTCGTCTCCAGCTCTCCTGTCGGCACTCGGCTTAGGAACCAGACCGCGACCGAGAAGATCAGGATGATCGTGCCTGCCTTCCTGACAAACTCCAAGGTGTTGTGCCGGACGAAAGAAACGACCGATCTCAGGTTGGGCGTATGGTACAGAGGCATCTCCATGATGAACGCCAGCTGCGTGCCTTTGAAGACCAGTCGATGGACAGCCAGGCCGACCAGGATCAACACGACCAGGTTAAGTGAGACAAGACCCCACGAAACCAGGGTCGAATTCCCCCCAAAGAAAGCCGGTGTCAGGAAGGCCACGACGGCCAGTCGGGCTGTGCAAGGGACGAAGGGCGCCAGGAGGATGGTCAATAGTCGCAGCCGCTGGTTCTCGATGATCCGACAACCCATAACCGCCGGGACATTGCAGCCAAAACCGAGGAACAGCGGCATGAAGGAGCGCCCGTGCAACCCCATCGGATGCATGAAGCGGTCCATCACATAGGCGGCGCGAGCGAGATAGCCGACATCCTCAAGCATGCCCAACGCCACAAAGAAGATCATGAGAATCGGCACGAAGGTGAGTACCGTCCCGACCCCACCGATCATGCCCTCGGCCACCAGACTGCGCAGCCATGAGGGGT
>CAZGRL010000147.1:0-8068 GCA_964528155.1 uncultured Anaerolineaceae bacterium | reverse complement strand
CACCCCAATCGCGCGAGGTCAACCCCGCCCCGGCGCACGCCGACGGCTCGGCGGTCGAGGTCCCGAAGGCCGGCGAGCTGCCCCCGGTCGAGATCACCGTCCACGTCCTGGCACCGACCTTTGTCGACCCGGCTCCCATAGGTGCCTCGTTCGCGGCGATCTCCATCCCCGTCCGGTATCAGGATCCGGGTGACGTCTCCTGTGGTGTGCAGGCGTTGGGGATGGCGTTGGACGCCCTCCCCGGCGCGGCCCCGACGTCGGCCTCCCTGCTGGGGTTGCTGCAAGAGAACGGCATGATGTACGACTTCGGCACCGGGGTCGAGGAGCTGGCCTATGCGGCGCAGTCCTTCGGCTACACCGGCTCGTTCGCCTTCCACGGAGCCTCTTTTGAACAGCTCCAGGCCCAGGTATCTTCGGGGAGTCCCATCGTGGTGAGTCTGGGCTTGAACGGCGAATCCGCTCCCGGTCACTTCGTCACGGTAACGGGGATCTCCTCCGATGGACGATGGGTTGCCTACAATGATCCGACGCTGGGCGAGCAGGTGATCTCGGCCTCGGAGTTCGAGCGGTTGTGGGGGCTGCAGGGGGACAGCGGCGTAGTGGTGGCGACCCAGCCGCCGGCCGAAGTGGCCGATCCGGGCGTGCTGTCGCTGTGGGTCGCCTTCGCCGCCGGGTTGATGGCGCTGGTGAGCACCACCCCGTTGGCGAAGTTGAGGCAGGGCATTGGCGGGATGCTGGATGCCGGGGGCGGCGGGAACTACAAACCCGTCCGGTCGGCGCCGAAGTCAAGCCCGCCGGCAAAGGAGAAAGAGAAAGAGCCGAAGAAGTCGAAGTCGCGCTTCGATGACGAGATCGCCGGTGTGACCGCGCCGCCGAAGGCGACGACGGCCAGGTTTGACGATGAGATCGCCCTGCCGTCGACGCCGGTCTCCACGGTGGTCGCAACGCCGACGGAGCTGAAGGCGGCGCAGAATCCGCCGAAGGTGGAACCGGTGTATCCAAAGGCGAGGTTTGATGAGGAGATCGTTGGGGCCGCTCCCCAAGACGAGGCCAGGCCGTCCAAAATCCGATCGGACAAGGAGGATTCCTCGACTGGTGATGCCACAACGGCCCTCCGACTGGGCTCTCGAGATGACCAGGCGGCGGCATGGTCATCTGCAGGAGGTACGATCGCCGGTTCAACGGCATATGTCGGAGTAGAGTACCCGGCATTCTCCGAAGAAGGCGACACGCCACCTTTGGAGGAGCGAGCTGCCACCGCATTGCTTGTCGTTCCAGTCCTGTTGATAGCTGACGTCACCCTTGCCCTGCTGACAATGGTTGTCTCAAGCGCACTCGCGGCCGATCCCGAGCTCCTGACAAAGCTCGCTCTCGCATCTGTGGACCTCGCCCTCGCCGCGGCCGACCTATACATTGGGTACCAACATCTCAATTACGCGCACTGGATTGTGACTGGCAACACGATCGACGGATTGGACGACTTGCAGGATTGGGCATGGCGGCCATAGAATCGGTCGTTGGCGAATAGTCGGAGAACTGCCTTGCCGATGCTCTGCGCTCGAACTGAGCTGGCGGAGGTCAAGGCGACTAGCCGCCTGGTGAGTCGAGAAGGTCCTAGCTAGCGAAGAAAGGACGAGGGGGCGATGGAACGCAAGGGAATTACTGGGCTTCTCCTCATCCCTGTTATGTTGGTTCTGTTGCTTGTCCTGGCAAACGGAGCTGTGGCCAATGGGATCGCCTGGGCTCAAGCGAGTCCAGGCCGGGCAAGGGACGGCTCAGTCTTGCTTGCCATCGCGCTGACGATAGGTGCGGGGGTGGTCGCCGTCGGCGGGACCGCGCTTGTTTTTCGCCTGACGACCGGTCGGAAGGTGTGGAAGAGGGGCCAAGTGGCTAGGTCGGCGACTGAGATCAAGAAACGGATGGAGAGCGTCGAACCAGGCCGCCGGAAGATTATGTTGCTGCTTTCTGCGCCCGGTTTCCTTGTCTTGGACGCTGGGCTTGGCTACCTGAGTTGGGCAATCACTATGAGCAACCTGTCGCTCCTGTCGGCGGGATCGAGGTCCTCGCTGCTGCTACCCGCCCTCGCTGGGTTAGTTCTCACGGTCTTGGGTTTGATCTGCCTTGTAGCATTGCAGCTATGGTACGTTCGTTGGGCCCTCAATGGCGGATCCTTGAGTGACAGATCTCTGCCCGAGTAGGCTCCGCGCTTCTGGTCTCCCCTTCAGCGAACTCGGTCAGTCCCTCATCAATCTAAACCAGCTAGGCCTCGTCGCCTGCTCCCACCTCACACTCCCTCATTTTCCCCTGCACCACCCCGGCCAGGTCCTCTTCCACCTGCACCGCCGTGAACCGGATCACGCGATAGCCTCGCTCCTCGAGCCCCCTGGTCCGCGCCGCGTCGTAATCCGCCTGATCTGGCGGCGCATGGCTGTCACCATCGATCTCGATCACCAGATTCACCTCGGGCAAGGGCAACAGCGCTACGTAGATTCTCCGATTCGGCCTTGACGGATCGGGCACAAGCGTATATATTCTGTATACGTATGACTACAAAACGTATACATCCTGGACGTACTTTGGAGGCCCTCTTCACGTCTCGAGCGCGGGTGGCCGTCTTGCAGCTTCTCATCCTCAACACCCCCAGCCGCTACTACTTGCGCCAGATCGCCACGTTGACGGGACTGCCTGTCCGTGCCGTGCAGCGCGAGGTGGCGCGATTGGAGGCCGCAGGCCTTCTTACCGAGACTGAGGAAGGCAATCGGAAATACTACAGCGCCAACCGTCAAGCAGCCGTCTTTGCCGACTTGAGGGGGCTGCTATTGAAGACTGTGGGGCTCGGAGGATTATTGGAGAGTTACATCGACGAGAAGCGGGGCTCGATACTCGTGGCCTTCCTGTTCGGCTCCATCGCCCAGGGCACGGACACCGCAGCCCGTGACATCGACCTGCTGGTGATCGGCGATGTCACGGGGAGAGACATGGCCGGGCTGCTATCCTCACCGGCGAAGACCCTCGGACGCGAGCTGAATGCGATGACGATGACCGAGGATGAATTCCGGGAGAAGGCTGCCGAGGGGAATCCGTTCATCACAGGCGTTCTCCAAGAACCCAAGATCTTTCTTGTAGGGGGTGAAGATGAGCTTCGAGAGCTTGCTGGCCGAAGGCCAGCTGAGGCATCGTGAAGCCAATCGTGCGGACATCCTTCAGTTGATCAGGTTGGCAGATCGCGACCTTGCCGACGCCGTGGTTAGGGGATTGTCAGCCGACCGGCGTTTCCTGATCGCATACGATGCCGCGCTCAGCCTGGCAACAATCCCGATGCTTAGTTCCGGGTACGAGACGCACGGGTCTGGCCACCATTGGGTGACGTTCCAGGTGCTTCCGGACTTCATGGGAAAGGAGCATTCACAAACGGCGACGTACTTCGAGAGTTGCCGGGTGAAGCGGAAGATAGGGACCTACGACAGAGGCGGAGAGGTCTCTGATTCGGAAGCGGACGAGCTCGTGGCCGAAGCAACTGGTTTCAGATCACAAGTCGAGCGTTGGCTCCGCGACAAGCATCCTGAGTTGGTCTAGACCCCCTAGGTGCGCACCTGTCAAGTTCTATGCCGGCAGATTGACTCCAACCTCTCAGTCCTTCCCGCCCGCTGCCTCTTCGCACGCGTTCCTAATTTTTTCCACTACCCCTGCTAGATCCTCCTCCACCTGCTGCGCCGCCGCAGGTCGGATCACCCGGTATCCCCGCTCCTCGAGCCACCTTGTCCGCGCCGCGTCGTAATCCGCTTGATCCGGCGGCGTATGGCTATCGCCATCGATCTCGATCACCAGCCTCGCCTCAGCCCAATAGAAGTCGACGATGAACCGGTCGATCGGATGCTGGCGACGGATCTTGAACCCGAGCTGGCGTCCTCTCACAACCTGCCAGACCATCGCCTCCTTCGGCGTCAGGGGGTGGCGGAAGTGGCGCGGGCGTTCAAGAATGGGCTTGGGTGTCCCCTGGGAGCGCTGTTGACACGGGAGGAGTTATCCCATTGTCCCCACCTAGGCTGCTGCACCCGGCTCTTCTGGCAAGCCTTTCAGCGGTCTCTATTGAGCGCGCGCTCACTCGAGGGGAGAGTCGCGCCTCGATGCAACTGAGGAAGCACATTCAATTGCCACGATTGACGAAGACACAAACAAAGAACCCTGGCTTATTGCCAGGGCTCCTCAATACTAAACGAACAGTTTGCCGAGTCTGACTGCACTCGCCCGGATCCCGCGCCGTTTGAGCGCACGCTCAAGCGATGCGCTATACGCGATTACTTGAGGGCAAGAGTTGCCCGCACTCGCACGTCATACCTCTGCGACAGCCAATGCACGCCGCTCACGGTATAGCAGCAACATTGCGCCCAGGCCGAGCAACGTCACGAACACAGAGAGCAACCATCCGAAGATCGGCACTGCGCGCAGTAGTACATAGAGAACCACACCCAATACCAGCGCCAAGGCCTTGTTCTCGGCGTATTGGGGGGTCAGTTTTTCCAGGATCCAGCGGCCGCCCAAGAAAGCGATCACCACTTTGCTTCCATACTGGACCAAAAGGTTGAAGACGGCGACCACGATCGCCAGGCCGGAGAACCCAACGCCGAAGATCGTGCCTGAAAGGCCACCGAGGGTGATCACGCTAAAGAGAATCCCGATTGCCAGGATCACCAGGGCAACAAGCCCGGCGCCGATGTACCCTACGATCACCGTCACCAACCCCCAACCGGTCGCCGGTGCCGGTTGGCTGCGCGCCTTCTCCACCAATTGATTGAATAGATCAGGCAACAACCACAGGGCCAGTCCACCCAGCAGGAGCAATGTGACCAGAGTCCGGACACGATCCAGGATCCAACCAAGAACACCGACATCAACACTTCGGGGCTCCGCTGGTTGGCCGGCCTCTCCGGGTTGGGGCGTTGAATAGACAATGCCTCCTTCCGGTGCAGCACTGATGCTGGCAGGCTGTGCCACCGAACTGGTGTAGCTGAGCTCCCCCCCGATTTCGGCGTCACTCGAAACGCGAATTCCCGGTGCGATCATGGGAGGCGCTCCGGGAGGGCCGAAGAAGGTGGGCGTCCGACCTGCGCCGCCAGGACCTTCAACCGTGGCCTCCACATTCCTCCCCACGGTTCCTGCCAGTTCAAGCGCCGCGACGGAAACCTTGACGTCGCGTTCGACCTCACCCGAGAGCATTGTCTGGTAACCAGCGCCAAGCACGTCACGCCCGACGCTGGATCCCTGCGCTGCACTCATGCTGAACCCGCCGAATAGGACGTTGCGGCCAATGATGGCGTCTGAGCCAAGGTCGAGCGCCGACGCGCCGACGAATAGGCTGCCTGTGACTTCCCCATTCACCACTACGTTCTGCGCTCCGGCGAACATGCTTCCATTGATGACGCCATTGAGAGTCACAATCGAACCGAATGCGAAAACATCTCCATTGACTGTCCCATCGATCACAACGTTGTTACCTGTAATGAGAACATCATCATCGATGACTTCGCCTTCGGGGATGACACCCTTCTCATTGATCTCGAAGGCTTGCGCGGAACTCGCCATGCCGAACAAACCTGCCAGCAAAATGGCGAAAACCAAGATCCGCCGCAACGCGGCCTTCCATGTCGTGTTCATGTTAATTCTGCCTCCTCATGTTTGATTCTCAGCAGGTCCGGTGGGGCCTTACATCGATCGAGCAGCTACTACGGGGAGACAACCGATATTCAGGGTCCCTTCTCGATTGGGATCACGACCTAAGGTTCGAGACGACAATCACTTGGATTGCGGGAGATACAGGCTCGGTCGCTACCGGGATAAATACGGATCGGGCCTTCCACGTGGAAAGCGCAGGCCAAGGCGCATCTGAGATGCGCAATGGTGCCACATTAAAGCATAGTTGTCTAGGCCTTCAAGACAGCGTTCACTACCAAGATCAGACCTCTTGCACACGAATTACCCCAATAATCGCGAGACGGACCTGGTATTTCTGATGGCAAGCAGAGATCATCCTCCGACCATGATCACAAGGGGTCGACTAACCGAACTTGAGGGTATCCACCGACGCCTACGCACGATCGTCGAGATCGCGCAACGTGTCCCGGATCCAAGCCAGGCAATCACCCAGCGTCCCTACCCGGAACGGAACATCTTCCACAAGCTGCTGGTTGTCGACGAAGTGCTTCCGGTCCAGCGACACGAAGAAGTCGACATTCTCTTCCCAGGCTGATGCCAGGATCTGAGCGTCTCCTGCGTCGATCACGAGCCTGTCTGCCCGCGTGCGGAGATCGCCAGATGGATGACCGGTCACCTCGACTCTGGCCCTGTCGAAGATAAGTGCGAGTGTGCCCAAGGCGCGCGGCGCTTTCGCCCGAAACGCCGCCTCGAGCTCAGCAACGGCCAGAGGGCTGGTGAGAAGGACGATCGCACCCGCTTCTCCCAGTCTCAACAGCATCCTCCCGCCCCCTGTTTCGGACCAGATCCCTGCAAAGATGGTGCTGGTGTCAAGGAAGATCCGGGGCTTGGTCGTCATAGCCTTCCCGCCGTTCGCGCAGGACCTTGAGCATGCTCTCCAGTGTCTCACCTTCTTCGGCAAGCGAACGGGCTACTTGGGCAGACAGCTCATCGATCATTGAGGACCGCCGACTCAATACAAACAGTCCGTCAAGGTCCAGTAGCGTGAGGCTATCGCCAGGCTTCAGAGAGTATTCTTCGCGCAAGGACTTGGGCAGGGTGAGGACTCCCCGCTGCCCCAGGGTAAGGGTCGATGAATGGGTCACGTCGCCTCCTGAACTTCTGATCGTCTGATGATCAGATTATCAGAGCAAGCAACACATGTCAATATCCTTGGCCCCTTGCTCATGAACCAGTTCCCGCTCCAGCTTCGCACGCCTTCCGTATCCCTTCCATCTCCCCCGCCAGATCGTCCTCCACCTGCCCCGCGCTGAACCGAATCACCTTGTAGCCTCGTTCCTCGAGCCACTTGGTCTGCTCTGTGTCATAGCTCGCCCGATCCGGCGGGACATGGCAGTCGCCGTCGATCTCGATCACCAGGTTCGCCTCCGCGCACGTGCTGGGCAACACGAGGGGGAATACGTGTGGCACAGTCGGAAATCGGCCCTGCCTTACCTCTCGACGGCGCGAGATAGGGGCAGCGATTGGGGACGCCGGACACCGCTCGCGTTCTTCCCTATTGGATCCGAGGCGCTCCCGCTGTAGCATAGAGATGGACGCGACGAACCGTGAGAAGCCACACTGGCGGGGAGGACCGCTATGGCAAAGAAGGAAGTGAAGAGAGCCGTGAAGAAAAGGGTGGCGAAGGCGGCCAAGAAGCAGGCCAAGCCCACGGTTGCCCGAAAGCCATCCACCGCCGAGCGCCTCGAGGCGCTTGAGGCGCTCGGTGCCAAGCTCACCCGACAATTGGCCTCGTTGAAGCGCCGACCTGGCCCCCAAGGCGAGAAGGGTGATGCCGGCCTCCAGGGGCCGCCCGGGCCGCAAGGCGAGCGGGGCGAGCCCGGCACCCAGGGACCACCTGGGCAGAAGGGCGAGACGGGCCCTCAAGGCCCGCCCGGACCCAAGGGAGAGAAAGGTGAGGTCGGACCTCAAGGGCCTCCAGGAGCCAAGGGGGACAAGGGCGAGCCCGGATCCCAAGGACCGCCCGGATCGAAGGGCGACCGGGGCGAGCCCGGACCCCAAGGACCGCCCGGGCAGAAGGGCGAGGCGGGTGAGCCTGGGCCCCAAGGACCACCTGGCTCCAAGGGCGACCGGGGCGAGCCCGGCCCCCAGGGACCGCCCGGGCCAAAGGGCGAGCCGGGTGAGCCTGGCCCCCTGGGACCGCCTGGGCCCAAAGGCGAGCCAGGCCCACAGGGACCGCAGGGAGCTACCGGCCCCAAGGGCGACAGGGGCGAGCCCGGCCTGCAAGGCGCACAGGGACCGAAGGGTGAAACGGGCGACCCCGGTCCGCAAGGACCGCCGGGACCACCGACAACTGCATAGCATAGCCATGACGGCGGGTGCCTGACGGCGCCCGCCGCTCGCTTCCCGGCCGACA
>CAZGRL010000146.1:6117-8080 GCA_964528155.1 uncultured Anaerolineaceae bacterium | reverse complement strand
GCTTCATCTTGAGGAGGGTCCGGCAATTCATTCACACGCTCCAAGGGGAAGGGGGCAGTGGGATGGGGAGACGCAAAACGCGTGGCAACCCTCACCCCAACCCCTTTCCCTGAAAGGGAGAGGGCTTACGATCAAGTCGGCGGCGTTTTCTCACAGGCCATTCATCTTCAACTTCTGTACTCGCGAACCTGAGACATCCCCCGGCGGACCATGTTCTGAGCATGCTTCTCCGCTTCGTACAAGATCCGCTCTTCATCCAGTGTTTGAAGCTCACCGTTCCTCATCAACCAGCGACCTTCCACCATCACATCGGTGACGTCTCCTCCCTTGGCAGAATGCACCAGGTTTGCGATCAAACTATGGATCGGTCGCATGTGGGGAACATCGATGTCGACCAGAATCAAGTCGGCCGAATAACCCGGCGATAGGCGCCCCATGTTCTTGAAGCCGAGCGCCTGCGCGCCGCGCTGCGTCGCCAGCCTGAGTGCCAGATCGCCGGGAATCGCCTCCGGATCGAGACCCAGGTACTTGTGGATCAGCGCCGTCTGGCGGATGGTGGCAAACATGTCCATGTCGGCATTGGAGGAAGGGCCGTCGGTTCCCAGGGAGACCTTCACGCCCGCGTCCAGGCGCTTCTTCAATGGTGGAAATGGCATGGCGAGTTTCATGTAGGTGATTGGGCAATGTGGCACGTGCACGCCTTTCTCAGCAAGGAGGGCCGTGTCGACATCATCGATCGCCAGGCAATGAGCTGCAACGCATCCGCCCGGCACGTCAAATACACCCAGACGGTCGACATGCTGGACGGGGGTCAGGCCGTATCGCTCGAGCGATTGTTGGACCTGCTCCTCCGATTCGGCCAGGTGAAGATGAATCCCCTGACCCAGTTGATGCGCGTATCCAACCACCTTCTCCAGGAACTCGGGAGGGCAGATATAAGGGGAATGCGGGCCGAGATACGTCCGGATGCGGCCATTGTCTGAGAGGTGGGTAGCCCGGATCCAATCGACGGTGCCTTCCAAGTTTGCACCCATCTCGGCTTGATCGCCTATGCCGAAGACCGTCCAGGTGAGACAGGCCTTCATGCCGCTCTCTTGCACAACTTGCGCGACACGGTCCATGTAGAAGTATTTGTCGTTGTAGGCGACTGTACCGGAGCGGATCATCTCGCAGGCCGCCAGCGCCGCTCCCCAGTACACATCATCCGAAGTCAGGGCGCTTTCGCCCACCCAGATCTTCTCGTTCAGCCAACGGTCAAACGGCAGATCCTCCGCCCATCCTCGCTCGAAAGTCATCGGGCTGTGGCAGTGACTGTTCACCAGGCCCGGGAGAGCCGCTCGCCCACTCGCGTCGACAACTTCATCAGCTTCCAGCCCATCCGGGACCTGGCCCACATGGGTGATCCGCCCGTCATCGATCAGCATGTCCGCGTCGTGCAAGATCGTTCCCGCTTCATCCAGCGTCACGATCGATAGGTGTTTGATGTGAGTCGTTGGCATTCCTTCTCTCCCTGCGGACAGCCCGACTTCCTGATTCTCCCCATTGGGCAGCCGGCCGACCGCTTCTAATCATAGCCTCTATCACTGGCGCTGTGTACCACGCGGATCATGGCATGCAAGGTGATGTAAAGGGGACACCCTCGCGCCGGACTCCGCCGTCGACCCGCAGGATATGCCTGTAGGGCGTTTGACCTCTTGGCCCAGACAGCGTACGATTCCGGCTGCCTCAGGGCGCGCCGTCGGGGGGCCACGGGCGATGCCGGAGGTCGAGCGCTGAAGCCCGCTTGCTCTAAACCACGCCAAGATGATCAGGCTGGGAGGGCGGAAATGTCCGTCGTCGTCCTTGGCAGCCTCAATGGACTTGACGACCTATGTTCCCCGCTTGCCTCGCCCGGGCGAGACTCTGCTGGGTCGATCCTTCAAGATCGTGCCGGGGGGCAAGGGAGCCAACCAGGCTGTGGCTG
>CAZGRL010000146.1:2789-6017 GCA_964528155.1 uncultured Anaerolineaceae bacterium | reverse complement strand
TCCAGTTCATCCCGCACGTGCTCACATTGGTCGCCCTGGTCCTTGTCGGCGCGCGGGCGGCGTTCTTTGAATACCTTGCACGACGACGCTTCCGCCAGAAGGCAGAGCGCGAAATTGCCGCCCGCGGCCTGGCCGGCGCAGACTGAACATGAGCGGCGAGGTCATGTGCTATGGCGAGATGGGAATCGACAATCTCATCCGCGTACCGCGATTGCCATCCCCGGAAGTAGCTGTCTTTCCCCATTCGGAAACGTACCAGGTCGGCGGCGCGGCCGCCAACTCGGCTGTTTGGTTGAGTCACTGGGGGGTAGCCGTCCGCCTGGCCGGAAATCACATCGGCGGCGACGACTATGGATCGCTGCTGGTCTCCAAACTCCGCCGGCAGCCGACGCTCAATCTCGACCATGTGGATCAGCGGGAAGACGTCGTGACGCCCTTCTGCAGGGTGTTGGTCACCCCCGACGGTGAACGTACCTTCCTGATCTTCTGGTACCCGCAAACAGAGAAGACGCCTCTGAATCGAGAGATGCTTCATGGCTGCAGCTATCTGGCGCTCGATCTCTATGGCGGCGACGAACGTGTAGCTGCCACCCGTCTTGCCCGGGAAGTCGGCGTGACCACGGTGATCGGCGATGTGATCTGGCCCGACCACGCCGCGCTGCCGCTGACCGACATCGCCACCAACTCGGCCGCCTACCTGCGTCAGACCTTCCCCGGTGTCGACGTCCTTCAGCACGCGAGGTCGTTGCAGCGCATCAGCCGGGGAGTCGTGATCACAACAGACGGACCGCGAGCGATTCACGTCATCTCCAAGGAACAATCCGAGTTCGCCATTCTGCCCCCGAAGGTCGATCCGCTGGACGCTACGGGAGCAGGAGACGTCTTCCGAGCAGGCCTGATCTATGGCCTGCTGCAGGCCTGGCCGCTGGAGGAGTGCGTTCGCTTTGGGGCCGCGGCCGGAGCACTCAGCGCGAAGCAGCCCGGGGCTGCAAGCGATCCGGCCAGCGTGGCCGAAGCTCGCAACCTGGCATCTAACATCAATGTCTCCCCCGCAGGCTGAAAAGCGGGGCGAGAGAGCGGGTAGCCCGCCGAACCAAGGTCTCCGAGAGTTGCGCCTGCCCCATCCAACGGCTGGGAAGGATTGGCGCGAGGCGCGCGGTCGGGCTTTCCGCTGTGCAAGACTGGTTCAAGAACCATACCCGGGGAGGAGGAACATGGAGTTCCACATCCAGTGTGATCCCGGCGAAATCTCGCGCTACGTATTCTGCCCGGGCGACCATGCGCGGGCCAAGAAGATCGCCGACCACTTCGTCTCCAGTCGTCTGGTTTCAGAGAGCCGAGGCTACGTTGTCTATTCGGGCACGTATGAGGGGATCCCGATGACCGCGTGCGGGACCGGAATGGGGGGGGGCGACCGTCGCCATCGCCCTCGAGGAACTGGCCCACATGGGCTCGGATACGTTCATTCGTGTCGGCTCCTGCGGCGTTTTTCAGGAGGGGCAGATGCCCGGCGACGTCATTATCGCCAGCGGCACCGTCCGCGCCGGTGGAACCGCGAACGCGTATCTACCTTTGATGTTTCCGGCCGTTCCGACATACTCGGTTCTGAGCGCTTTGGTGCACGCCGCGCAATCTTTGGAGCTCCCTCACACCGTAGGCGTCGGGATCGCCGGTGACGCATTTTACGGCCCACGGGACCCGAATAGCCGGCAGACGCTGATCGAAGCCGGATTGGTCTCCGTCGAGATGGAGAGCGATACCCTGTTCATTCTGGGGATGTATCGTCGCTGGCGGACAGGCGCGTTGTTCGCATCCGATGGCACGCCGAGCGAAGTAAAGCCTGATTGGGGCGCAGAGGCTTTTCGACAGGGTGAGGAGAACGCAATCCGGATCGCCCTCGAGGCGATGCGGTACATCGCCGCCGAGGATCATGCTGAGTAGGCGGGGCCCAATTCGAGCCCTGACGTCCTTTTCAAGGACCAATTCTGGGAGCCCGGTCCGCACGATGACGCAGTTCATCCGCGTGTCCATCAAGAATGGGCAGGCGGGTGCGGCATCACTCACTTGAAGGGGAGCGCCGAATCAAGCCCACAAGGGCAGCGACCGATCGAGGTATTCGGGTCGCCAGAGCTGCATAGATCTGGTTGGCGGAGACAAGCAGGATCATCATCGCAATCATGGCCCCGCCCAATTCACGCGGAATCTGAGCCTTTAGCTGAAGGCCGTTCGTCGCCCCCAGTCTCAAGCCCGCCAGGATGACAGCCGCGATCGGCACCGCCAGCGGATGCGCCCCGCCCAGCAAGGCGACGGCTACGCCGTCGAATCCACCTCCGCCTGAAAAAACCGAAACGAAGCGATAATGCACGCCGAGCACTTCAATCGCTCCGGCCAGTCCGGCCGATCCTCCGCTGAGTAGCATCCCTCACAGAATCGCGCTCCGGCTTCGTATCCCGGCAAAGTGCGCGAAGGAAAAGGATTCTCCCGCCATCCTGGCTTCGTAGCCGGATTGGTGCAGCCACATGAACGCGTAGAGCATGATGCACGCCGCCAAAGCCAGGAACACGCCGCTGTTGAGCTTTGTCCCACTCGCAAGCACTGCAGGCCGGACTGGTTCGGGCACCCGGTACATGCGGAACAACCCGACGACCATGAACGCAAGTTGGTTCAACACCAGGCTTGTGATCACCTCGTTGACGCCGAGCGTGACCTTCAACAGCCCTGGGATCCACCCCCAGACTCCGCCGGCCAGGGCAACCCTCCCAAGAGCGCCAGAATCGTTTGTGGCACCGCCGGCAGACCCAAGGGGGCGCTCAGCCAGGCGGCAGCGGCTGCACCGAGGATCATCTGACCTGCCTGGCCGATACTGAACATCCCCACCCGAAACGCGACCGCCGCCGACAGACCGGTCAAGGCCAGCGGCGTTGCGAACTGGAGCGTGGTCAACAGCGCGCACCGATCAGCCGCCTTGCAGCTGAAGCCCGCCTCGAGCAGAAGGCGGTAGGCCTCGACGGGACTCGATCTGTTCATGAGAACAAACAGCCCGCTGATCAGGATACTGATGATCACAGCGAGCGCCGGCATCAGCCACTTTGCGGCCGTGCCACGTGGAAACGGCAGCTCAGTCATCGAAGTGTTTTCGCGATCCATCTAGCTATGACTTCCAGTGACTGTCGGAGCTCGGGCTGAGGATCTCGCACGTGTTCCACACCCCGAGGCGAGTCTTGCACA
>CAZGRL010000146.1:0-2779 GCA_964528155.1 uncultured Anaerolineaceae bacterium | reverse complement strand
TTGCACACAGGGACTACAGCATTGGTCACAGCGTTCGCCACCAGATCCCGGTCCACTCGGGCACGATACTCCACCGGTTCGTCTTCACTCTATCGGCCAGTTCATCGCCGAAGAAGAAGCGTATGGTCTCCGCCGCCTCGTCGATTGACGAGAACTTGTAGTCGGTCGAGATTCCCTTGCGTTCAAACCCCATTTCAGACTCAAGGTAGCGGTAGTAATCGGCCAACGTTGGGGTAGGGGCGCGCGGCTCCCAGGATCCTGTCCCGAGTGTTTCGCAGATGATGGCCGTGCCTCCTCGACGCAACACACGCATCATTTCGCCGATGCAAGCGCCGATCTCATCCCGCCACCGGTCTCCGTGCCACACGGTGGCGTGGCCGAAGCTCCACCCGGCAATGACTACATCGGCAAAACGTGATCGAAGGGGCAAGCACCGATTGTCCCCAACAAGCAGTGCCCATTTCGGCGGTCTATCCTTCAGAAGCATGGCTCTGGCGAACTGAAGCATGTGGGCTGAAATGTCGATGGCGAAAGTCTGGCCAGCCAAGCCGGACAAAGCTCGGGCGAATCGTCCCGTGCCTGTACCCAGGTCGAGCACTGTCTTGCCCTGTATCGGGACGATGCCTGTCAGGGCCTTGACGAGATTGCCCTGATAGTCCTCGTGTTCGATAAGGCGCTCGTAGCCCTCGGCCTCGCTCTTGTAGATGGATTCCTGCTCAGGCACGGCATTCTCTCAGGCACTCGATGCAGTCGTATCGATTGGAATGTGTCTTCCCGTCGGGAGGGCCCGCCAGGGCAATGGGCGAATCGCGTGTTGGTGATCGCCCTGCGCGCGCTGCACAGCTTAGTCTACACTACCCTCACCCCAACCCCTCTCCCTGAAATGGAGAGGGGCGACGGTCCATCCATTGGCGCTGTCCGAAAACAGGGATCGGCGTACTTCGCCGATCCCTGTTTTCGGATCTTGTTCCCCCCCATCTCTTCGCGCCAGTTCCACCGCGATTGGATGAACTCAAGACGCGCCTCCTGTGGCGGGGGGCAAAGTGTGTGGAATTGGCGAAGCGGGGCGGCCGCAGCCTCGTCGCGAGTTCTCTACATGTGGGAATGAAACGGGACCTCGCACACTGACGACCGTCTCGGTTTCAGGACACCGATGGGACGATCACGTCATTGCCTGTCCCCATCCGCACTCGGACCCGATGCTTGACGGGCGTGGTGTCAAGAGGAATGGCCGTGTCCTGCAACTTCCGGCCGTCGATCTCCACCCAGGCCACACCTTTGCTGACTCCCTCGGGATTCTCCACCCGGATCTCATAGACGGATCCCGCGTGACGGTAGCTCATGTGGAAGCCATCCCACCCAGGGGGAATGACGGGCTCAACCCTAAGCTGCCCGTGCCGGATCTTGAGGCCCAGAACCTCCTCAACCCAGGCCCGGTACATCCAGCCGGCAGAGCCGGTGTACCAGGTCCATCCACCTCGCCCGACCCGACCAGCAAGGCGGTGGACATCGCCTGCCATGACGTAGGGCTCGACGGCATAGCGGGCCATTTCATCGGGCTCACGGGTGCGCTCGATCGGGTTGAGCATGCGCAGCAGCTGCACAGCCCGGTCGCCATCGCCCATCCTGGCCAGCGCGATCGCCAGCCAAAGTGCGGCGTGCGTGTATTGTCCACCGTTCTCTCTCACGCCCGGTGGATAGCCTTTGATGTAGCCTGGATCCATGGGAGACTCATCAAACGCGGGTGCAAGGAGCAGCGCCAGCCGTTCTTCGAGCTTTACCAACTCCTCCCAAGCCGACTCAAGGGCCTCCTCGGCACGCCCTCGCTCGGCCGCTCCGCTGATCCAGGCCCATGTCTGAGGCAAGGATGTAATTGAAGCTTCCTGGCAACTGAGAGAACCGAGCGGCGTCCCGTCGTCAAAATAGGCGCGACGATACCAGCGGCCATCCCAGGCTTGATTCTCAACCGCCTGCGTCAAGGTCAAGGCTCGCTCACGATCCCGGCTAGCCTGTTCGTGCTGACCATACTGCTCAGAGACATCGGCGAATTCCTTCAGAACATCAATCAGAAACCATGCCAGCCACACGCTCTCACCCTTGCCTTCGACCCCGACTCGATTGAAGCCGTCGTTCCAATCACTGCTGCCGATGAGCGGCAAACCGTGCGGCCCGGAGGTCAACGCGCGCTCGATCGCCAATTGGCAGTGCTCGTAGAGGGTTGCTCGTTCTATCGTCGTGTCGGTACTGAGGTAGGCATCTTGCTCGTCATCCTCGAGCATGCGTGCGTCCACGAACGGCAACTGTTCATCGAGAATACCAATATCGTTCGTGACACGAATGTAATGCGCTGCGGCAAACGGCAGCCACAACAAGTCATCAGAGCAGCGCGAGCGGGACCCCGCTCCGGATTGCGGATGCCACCAGTGCTGGACATCCCCCTGGCGGAACTGTCGAGCCGCCGCTCGCAGGATGTGCTCGCGGGCCAGCTGCGGGATTGTGTAGGTAAACGCCAATACATCTTGAAGCTGATCCCGATATCCGAACGCGCCGCCTGACTGGTAGAAGCCCGTTCTACCCCAAATTCGACAGCTCAGCGCCTGATACGGCAGCCAGCGGTTCACCATGAGGTTAGCTGAAAGGTCCGGTGTCTCGACACTCAGGGTCCTGGGGAGCTCGTCCCACCATTCGGCTGTCCGCCGGAGGGCTTCTTCCACCTCCACGCTCTCGTTGTACTGGATGACAAGCCGTTGGGCTTCTGCCAGAGACTCGGCCTGTCCCA
>CAZGRL010000145.1:0-8081 GCA_964528155.1 uncultured Anaerolineaceae bacterium | reverse complement strand
GCTTCGCAAAGCGAGCCGCCCTGCGGTGAGCGAGGCGCCTCTCAGCCGCCAGGGAATCCCTGAGGCGCTGCCCAACAAGATGCCATACGGGTCGGAATGGCGGACTTTCTGAGCGGCCGATCGATCTACGCCTGGCGCTACGGGCCGATCCAGACGAGATGTGCGAGCATGAAAAGCTCTCCCCCATGGGCCCCGAGAAGAATCAGGCGGCCTCATCCCGAAACTACCGGGAGATACCGATACTCGCACTTGGTGCACCCGACGAAGTGAATGCATCAAGCCTCGACGCGCGTGACGTACAACGCCTCGGCCAACTCCGACCCCAGTACACATTCGTCGCTGCCTATTCGGAGACGGTACGCGCCGCCGAAGGGCGCCCGCGCCTCCACTCGCACCATGGATTCCGGCACGAGCCCGACTTTCGCCAGGTACTGAAGTCGATCTGAGTCCCGCGTCCTGACGCGGCTCACAAACACCGTCTCACCTTCGGAGATGGTGGCAAGAGGTACGTCATTGACGACAGGCATCTCACCGTCTGCTGTGGGAATGGGCTCGCCGTGAGGACAGCGACGTGGATGTCCCGCCTTTACATCCATCCGTTCAACAAAAGACTCATCGCCGATTTCGGCCAACGCATCGGCCAGATCGTGCGCCTCGTGCCATCCGTATCCCATGACGCGTACCAGGAATGCCTCGGCCAGACGGTGGTAGCGAATCGTCCGCAGGCCTTCGCGCCTTCCGACTTGTGTGAGGCGCAGCCCGCGATAGTGGGCCCGATCGACCAGCCCCAATTGAGTCATACGGCGACCCATCCGCGAAGCGGCGGGAGGCGACACGTCAAGGGCTTCTGCCAGGACCGACGGAGAGACGAAATCATCTCCGCCTCCCAATCGGAACAGCTCAGCCAGGTAGAGCGCCATCGTTTTGGAAACGCCTTTCTGACTCAAACTCTCCGCCACTCAGACACCGTCTTACGCTATCTGCGCCCTGTGTTCCCCATCGTGCACCGCGCGGGTCACACCGCGATACGCGGACGATTTTCACCTTATTGATCTGATCATACCATACAGGGGAGGCGGACGAGGGGCACGCACCCCTTTCCACGCCTGGGGCGTGCGCGGACGGTCAGGTGATCATCCGCTGAGAGTGCACCTTAGAGGGATTGGGCGGTGTCGAACGCATGATGGAAGCGAGCCTCTACTTCGGCCTCGAAGCCTCCCGAGAACTCCGAGAAACGCGCAATCAGGTCGCGGGCGTTCTCCGTCAACCTCGCCCCACCCCCACCGGGGCCGCCCACCTCGGTATCGACCAGGGTCATCCCTAGGCGCGTTTCCATTTCTTTCAACCGCTCCCATGCCCGGCGATAGGGCACACCGACCAACTCGGCCGCGCTCGTGATCGACCCCGTCTGACCGATGGCCTCTAGCAGACGCACCCGCCAAGTGCTGAGGACCACTTCTCCATCCCTCTCCAACCACAGATTGAATCTCGGAACGACCATCATTCCTCGCTTTCCGGCGCGACCAGTCGGATCATGACCATGCCTCCTTCTGCCGACGCCAGGCGCGTCTCCTCGGCGACCCGAACCCCCACAATCCAGACCGGCACTCCGCGCGCCAGCAAGATCGGCCACCTTGCCCTGGTGATCCAGGGAACATGGGAATCAATGAAGATGTCAGAGATCTTGGTCGTCCCGACCATGCCGAACGGCCGAAGACGATCTCCGGACTCGGCGGGTCGCACACTCAGGTCCTCGGCGATGAAGCGGTCGATCAGCACCCTGTGCGACCTGGACCCCTCCACCTCTTTTCTGAGTTCTGCCGTCAGCTCAACGAATTCCGCCTGAATCGACCATCCACTGGCCAGCTTAACTCTCCCCGGCACGTGCAATCGCCGGTGTCGGGTCGACGTGAGCTGAGGAAAGCCTGGGAGCGTGACCGGGCTCCCCTCGCGCCTGACAATGACTTCCTCCCCCGCGGCCAGCATCTCAAGACCGCTCGGGAGTTCTTCACGCCTCGCGTGCGCAGGTTGGACGATGAAATCGACCGCACGTTGTACATGCTGGAATCCGAAGTCCCTTACGCCCGGCAAGATCCGGGCGACGACTTCGCGAACGGTGGCTCGCTGCACGGCGACAGGCAGGGCGCCAAAGCGCGACCGGTGAATGGAGAATGCGTCCGCGCCGGACTCGCGGACCGCGCTCGGCCAGGCCTCGGCCGCTGCTGCGGCCACGAACTCGGCCTGCGCCCGCATCACCTCACCCATCCGCAGAATGACCGCCTTGAGGGACGGGTTGTATTGCTCGAGGATCGGGATGAGCTCGAGGCGGATCCGATTGCGGAAGAAAGAAGGGCTTTGGTTGCTCGGATCGGCGATCGGATCGAGGCCGTTTTCGGAACAATAGCCCTTTGTCTCTTCCCTGGTCGTCTCCAGCAGAGGCCGGATGAGGCGCAGGCCATGGCCGTCGGCGACGTCGACCCAGCCTTCGAGGGGGGTGCTCGAGCTCATCCCCGCCAGCCCCGAAGGCCCTGCACCGCGAAGCAGGTGCATCATGATGGTCTCGACCTGATCGTCTGCAGTGTGTCCTGTGCAGATGACGTCCGAATGGTGTTCGAGGGCGACCCGCACGAGGAAATCGTAGCGGACGATGCGGGCCGCCTCCTCTAGCGATCGCCCGTGGCCGGCATATGCCTTGACATCTTTGCGTTCGACCACTGCCGGAAGTTGATAGTCCCGGGCGATCGCCAGGACACGTTCCGCCTCGCGCCACGCCCCTCTTCGAAGCTGGTGATCGAGGTGAGCAACGACGACGCTGTAGCCAAGCCGGTGCAAGCAGTCGAGGGCGCACAGGCTGTCGGCACCTCCCGACACACCCAGGACGAGCCGCTGGCCGGGCACGAGGAGTCCATGCTTTTCGATGGTTGCGGCGATCTGAGACAGGACTTCCATGCCATTCGGGATTATAGCATCGCGGGCATGCATAGCCTTTGCTGTCTTCACATAAGTTTACTTTGGGGCTTCAAACAAGGCCGTGTGGTATAATGGCCGCTTGTCCTGCCAAGCCCTCGAAGGAAGGCCCCCTTGGCGATCAACCCGTTGAACTGGCTCCTTGGACTATTCTCACTTGATATCGGAATCGATCTCGGAACCGCAAACACCCTGGTGAACGTCCGCGGAAGAGGGATTGTCCTCAACGAGCCCTCATGGGTTGCGATCGAGAAGAAATCGAAGCGGCCGCTGGCGATAGGCGCCGAAGCCAAAGAGATGGTCGGTCGGACACCGGCGAATGTGGTGGCGATCCGGCCACTGCGGGATGGGGTCATCTCCGAGTTCGAGATTACCGAGGCGATGCTCGAGTATTTCATCGGCAAGGCTCATGAGCAGAGCATTGTGCCGGTCCCCCGGCCACGCGTCGTCGTCGGCATTCCCAGCGGCGCCACCGAAGTTGAGAAGCGAGCCGTCTACGACGCCGCCATGGCCGCCGGCGCCCGTGAGACATTCCTGATTGAAGAGCCGACCGCAGCGGCATTGGGCGCCAACCTCCCGGTGGGAGAGGTGCGGGGATCGATGATTGTCGATATCGGCGGCGGAACGACCGAGCTGGCCATCTTCTCAATGGGGGGCATCGTGGTCTCCCGCTCTCTGCGTGTGGCCGGCGATGAAATGGATCAGGAGATCATCAGCTACATCCGCAACAAGTACAACCTGCTGATCGGCGAACGAATGGCCGAGCGGGTGAAAATCACTATTGGGTCAGCCTATCCTTTGAAAGAAGAGGAGACCTACACCGTCCGCGGCCGCAATCTGGTGAGCGGCCTGCCCGAGGCGGTCGAGGTCTCGTCGGTCGAGATCCGGGAGGCCCTGGCTGGATCGGTTCGAGTTATCATCGAGACCATTCGCGACGCGTTGGCCGAGGTCCCACCCGAGCTCATCGCCGATCTGATGGAAATCGGCGTCTGCCTGGCCGGCGGAGGCTCGCAGCTCAGAGGGCTGACGGAGCGGCTGACCAACGAACTCCGCATGCGTGTATGGCTCGCCGAGGATCCGATGACCTGTGTTGCCCGCGGGGCAGGCCTGATCCTGGAAGACCTCGACACAAATGCCCGATTCCTGGCAACCATAGAACGCGGCTGATGAACCTCATCCTCCACGTCCCCACCCGATCGAAGCCGGCTCGTCCTGGCGCATGAGCCGCACCTCCAGCCGGACGCTGATCGCCTCCGCTCTGGTCGTCCTGGCATTCTCTCTCCTGGTTTTGAACGCCGCCGGGTACCTTCAGCCGGCGGAGAGCCTGGCGACCCGGCCGCTGTCTGTCATCCAATCGTGGCTGGCGACGCGTTACGTCGCCGTGCGCGATTTCATCACCTCCCCAAGCGACGTCACGACGCTACGACAGCGCAACGCCGAGCTCGAGGCGGAAGTTGCCCAGTTGCAGCAGCAAGTGATCGCCCTACAGGAACAACAGGCCGAGGCGTCGATCCTTGCGGCACTCCTCAAGTATGCCCGGGAACAGCCGGAGAACAGCTACCTGGCGACCAAGGTCATCGGGCGCGACATCAGCCCGTTCTTGCGCTCGATTTGGATCAACAGTGGCTCAGACCAGGGGCTCGCCCGCGGAATGCCTGTGGCGACGGACCGGGGTCTGGTCGGGCGTGTGATCGAAGTCCGCGCCTCCATTTCGCGGGTCCAGTTGATCACCGATCCCGAGGCGGCTGTCAACGTGCTGTTCCAGCAGTCCCGAACTGACGGTGTGCTTGCGGCACAACTCAACGGTGAGCTCTGGGTCGATCTGATCGATCAAAACGCCGAGATCAGCCAGGGAGAGCTCGTGTTGACGTCTGGACTGGGTGGAGGGTTCCCGGCCGACATTCCCATCGGAAGGGTTCTGAATGTGCGCAAGCGCGATTACGAGTTGTTTCAGCAGGCAGTCATCCAACCCACCGTGGATTTCGACAACCTCGATATCGTCCTTGTCATCACAAATTTCACCCCGGTCGGCGTGTCCAGCGGAGCACAGTGAGGGTCGCCCGTGCTTGGATCTTTGATCGGCATCCCTCTTATGGCCCTGCTTGCCGTGCTGCAATCAACGATCCTCAGTCATATCCGGCTACTGGACGGCCGGCCTGACGCAGTCTTGATCGTCGTCGTCGCCTGGAGCATCGCCGGACGCACCAATGAGGCGATGGTATGGGGCTTCGTCGGCGGTCTCTTCCTCGACCTGTATTCCGGCGTTCCATTCGGCTCCACCGCCATCACACTGGTCATCGTGGCCTACCTTGTGTCCTTCCCGGAAGGCCGATTCTGGGAATCGCACGTGGTGATGCCCCTGGGTGTCATGCTCGTCGCCTCCACAGTATTCCACGTGTTCGGAATCGGAACGCTATTGCTCGTCGGCCAGCCTATGGATCTCGACGGCGCGTTGACCCGAGTTCTATTGCCAAGCACATTCATGAATCTGGTGCTGATCCTGCCTGTGCTGCAGATCGCCGGCGGATTCGTGCAAAGGCTGTTCCCGCCGGAGGTGAAGATATGATCTCCGGGAGCCTCTCTCGCGTGCGAACGGCTTCGAGCGATGAGCCTCGGCCGGTCCCCCCCACACCTTCGCCCTAACCGGCTTGCACTGCGACTGACCCCATCGAGGCGACGAAGAGCTCCCTTTCGACACAGTCCTCGAGGATGAGGTATGATGCGTTGCGCGACCGGCCGTGCCCGGGTGGATCAAGCGGTACGTAGGTTTGGGTAGGTTGGCGAGAAGCGGCCTGCTAGTGCGGTTGCGGTAGAGGACGCTATCGGGATGAGCACGCAGAACGGAAACGGCACCAATCGTATCGTCACCTGGCGACTCTACGCGACCTACGCCGGGATCGTCGTCTTGCTGACGGTGTTCGTGGCGCGGCTGCTGCAGATCCAGGTTCTGGAGGGCCAGACCTATCTCGACCTGGCCGACGAGAATCGCTTCAGTCGGATCACGATCCCTGCGCCTCGGGGCGTCATTTACGATCGCAACGGGTTCCAACTGGTCCGAAACACACCTTCCTATCGCGTGCTGATCACGCCGGCCTTGCTCCCGGATAGCGACGCCGAGAAGGACACCATCTTCCGCCGGCTATCCGAAGCCACGGGCGTGCCGATCGATCAACCCGGCGAACCTGCCGCCCCTTGCGTCCCCGGCCGAGGAATCAAGCAGTTCTACGAAGAAGGGGAGAGCTTCAAACCCTACGACGCCTGGCCCATCGCCTGCGACGTTGATGAGAAGACTGCCAGGATCTTGCGCGAACAACAGGCAGACATGCCTGGCGTGAGCGTCGTCGCGTTTCCCGTTCGGGAATACACAACGGATGATCTGACTGCCAATATCATCGGCTATCTCGGCCCCATCCCGGCCTCACTGGCGGATGAATTGCGGCAGCTTTACTTCGAGCCGGATCGCGACAAGATCGGCTATGCTGGCATAGAGTTCACCTACCAGGATATTCTCACTGGCCAAAACGGGGTGAAATTGGTCGAACGCGACAACGCCGGTCAGATCCTGCGCGAGGTCGGCACGGTCAACCAGCCCGTGCCGGGCTACAGCTTGCGGCTGACGATCGACACCCGGCTGCAGGCCGTAGCCGCGACTGCCTTGCGGTCGCGTATGGAGTACCTCGACCGCGCCTCGCAACAAGGCCCGGCGCCGATCGGTGCAGTGATCGCCATGAATCCTCAAACGGGTGAGATCCTGGCGATGGTCTCCTTGCCCACATACGAGAACAATCGACTGGCACGCTTCATCCCGGCCGACTACTACACTCAGCTTGAAAACGACACGCGTGGCCGTCCGCTCATCAACCATGCCATCATGTCTGAGTTCCCGCCGGGCTCGACCTTCAAGCTGGTGACAGCGGTGGGCGCCCTACAGGAGGGCGTGATCACACCCACGACACTGATCAACGATCCGGGGAAAATCACCATCGTCAACCGCTACTTCCCCAACGATCCCGGCCGCGCCAAGGATTTCATTTGTTGGAAAGAAGACGGCCACGGAGATCTCGACCTGGTGCACGGGATCGCGTTTAGCTGCAATGTCTTTTTCTACAAGATCGGCGGCGGGTACGAGAATGAAGTCCCCGGTGACGGCCTGAACATCAACCGCATCGGCGAGTACGCCCGGGCGATTGGCTATGGGCAGCCGTTGGGGATCGACCTCGCCGGCGAGAACGACGGCCTCATCCCCGATCCGGATTGGAAGAGGCGCAACCTCGGAGAGAGCTGGTCGACCGGCGACACCTACAACGCCGCCACCGGACAGGGTTTCGTCCTGGCCACGCCTCTGCAGGTGCTCAATGAAGCCGTCGTCATGGCCACCGGCGGCAAGGTTGTGAAGCCCTACATCGTCAGCGAAGTGCTTGACGGAGAAGGCAACGTGGTGCAGAAGACCGAACCCACGGTTCGATGGGACTTGACGGATGGCGTCATCACGCCCGGCACACCGGACGTCTTAGTGCAGCCGTGGGTGATCCAGCTGGTGCAGCAGGGTATGCATCTCGTGACGACGGAAGGCACGGCGCACGACTACGCCGATCTGGACACGATCTCCAGCGCCGGCAAGACGGGCACCGGCGAGTACTGCGACACTGTGGCGAACGCCAAGGGTCTGTGCATCCCGGGCAACTGGCCGACCCACGCCTGGTACGTGTCCTACGCTCCGTTCGAGAACCCGGAGATCGCCGTGGTTGCATTCATTTACAACGGCGGTGAAGGTGCCGTGACCGCAGGACCGATCGTCAAACAGATTCTGGAGGCCTATTTCAACCTCAAAGCGATCGACGCCGCCCGCTGACCTGCGCCAGGGCCAAAGTCCCCACAGGGCGAGGGAGCGGCCTGCAGGCGTCACGGTACCGGAAAGACTGGTGCTGCCGTCTTGGGGCCGTGGAAGGGCTCCTGAGGTCATGGAAAGGCCTTCGGCAGGCCACATCTGGCCCGCTTGAGGGGCTCCTGCGCCAGATCTGGGTGGTTCCCTCGGCCGCAGGGCGGCCACTGGCGGAACCCCGGGTTGCGGCCTATAATCGGCCGACTGGGGAAATATGAGCATCTCGGTCTCG
>CAZGRL010000144.1:0-8098 GCA_964528155.1 uncultured Anaerolineaceae bacterium | reverse complement strand
AGCTCGCAATCGCGACTCGCTGTAGCCGTGGAAGCACACATCAAACTACACCACTTGACAAGACGTGAACTCATCCTGAGGCAAAATCCTGGTTTCACCACCGACGGATACACTAACCGTGCACCCGGGCTACCGGCGGACTCTCGCCTTACAGTTGATTACCCAACAAGTGGATTAGAGGAACCCGATTCATTGTTCCGATTGCTGCGATTTGAGCACATCCGTCTGGGTTACAGCCTTATTTCCACACTCGTGACGCTCGCTGGGGGCAGGGTGATGTGCACGTCCGCACCGTGGGCTTCTACATCCAGGGCGCTCGGTTTGATGGCGTCGGGCGCATCAAAGGTGTTATGAGCATGGATCTCGCCTGCTAGTGATTGTGCGGATGCCGATGAGGCGCTCGCTCCTGCGAGCAGGCTAACCTTCACATCGGTGGAGTCACTCGCGTGGCTATTGGTCAGCGTCAGGAAGAGGACCCTCTCCTTCACTGATGCACTGCCTGCCACGACCGGAATGCTGCTCGAGATCCCGTCGGCGCTGAATAGAATCTCCGGTGCCTCGACCAGGACGCGCACAGACATGCCGTTTTTGTGCTGAGCATACATCTCGTAGACGTACCCAGTTGGGGTAACCAAAATACGCGGACTGCCTGGCTCGGTCAGAACCATAGCCTGTAGCACGTTGACGACCTGGGCAATATTGGCCATCACCACCTTATCCGCGTGCCGGTTGAAGATATCCAGGGTGGTGGCAGCCACTAAAGCGTCTCGCAGGCTGTTCTGCTGATAGAGGAAGGCTGGATTCGTCCCCGGCTCGACTGGATGCCAGGTCCCCCACTCATCCACGACCAGCCCGATGCGGCGAGATGGATCGTAGGCATCCATTGCAGCGCGCTGCTGGATCACAAGTGCTTCCATCTTCAGGCCCCTATTGATCAATTGGTACCATTCGTCTGTGCTGTATTTGGTTGCTGTCCCGGCCGTTTCGCAGTAATAGTGGGCTGCGAACCCGTCAATGTCTTGGAACTCCCTATAGTCCTTTTTCAACTTCCGGAAGAAGCGATCAGTCCACTCAATGTCGTTGCCCGAAGGCCCGCAGGCGATGACAAACAATTTCTGCCCAAAACCTCGCAAGAAAGTAGCGTACCGTCGAAACTCGGTGCAGTAATCCTCAGGAGAGAAGTTTCCGCCACAGGCCCAGTTCTCGTTGCCTACTCCCCAGTACCTAACGTTTAGCGGATCGCGGCTGCCGTCCTGGGCCCGCTTCTGAGCCCATGATGAGTCGCCGGGGTAGTTGCAATACTCGACCCAGTCACGCAATTCACGAACAGTGCCAGAGCCGACATTGCCGCAGATGTAAGGCTCCGCCCCGATCAGACGACAGAATTGGACGAACTCTTGTGTGCCGACCTCGTTGGTCTCGACCACTTCCCCCCAGTGGATGTTAATCCGCCGTGGCCTCTCCTGTGGCGCGCCGACCCCCTCTTGCCAATGGTAGTCATCGGCAAAGCAGCCGCCCGGCCAACGCAGAATGGACGGTCTGATCTGGCGCAACGCCTCGAGTACATCTTTTCGAAAGCCGCCCACATTTGGAATAGGCGATTGTTCGCCCACCCAAATTCCATCATAGATGCAACGGCCCAAATGCTCGGCAAAGTGCCCATACAGGTTGGGGTTGACCCGGCCGACAATGTCTCCCGGATTGACAAATACATGTGCTGTCTGTGTCATGCTGCCTCCCTTGGAGGGACAATGATCCGATTGCCCTCTCCTTGCTGACAAACATATCTCGGTGAAGAACAGTGCGGTGCGTTCATCATTGAGCTAAGCCCCAGGATGCAACGGACATCATGAGGATCTCTCGGATAAGCGCATTCAGTTGAGTGTTCGCTGTTGCACTGGGCCCAAACGAGCCAGGCCACGATATTGTCCGTTTGTCATTCTCAGAGTCCTCGGCGGATTAATCACGACAACCGGCGCACCCCCAAATGTGAATTGCCTCAGCAAGCTCCGATCGAGTTTCCTCCTTCAACACATCTGAGTGAACCCCCTTCAGCGCCTGTAGTGGTTTGGCAGGCGTCTGAAGATCCGGAAAATGAAGGCAGTGTCGACGCGGCATTGACAGGCAGACGCAACAGGGAGGGGCTCCTCCGCAATTCCCTTCACGAAGACAAATACGAGGCCTGCGCTCATCGCCCTCTTCTTTATTCTCCCCACCCTATTGACATTGAAAGCCCCTTGACATATTATATGACAGCGCTGTCATGACAGCGCTGTCAGTCCCCTCCAGATCGCGAATTGCCGCCAAAGGCTGACCCCATGGCCACCACCCTGCGGGACATTTCGGCCAAAGCCCGTGTTTCCACGAAAACAGTGTCTCGCGTCATCAACAACGAAAGGAATGTCTCAACACAAACGCGGCAACGTGTGCTGAAGGTAATTGAGGAAATGGGGTATTTCCCCCACGTTCAAGCTCAGCGTTTGGCCTCTGGCCGAACTCGGTCAGTGTCTCTCCACTATCCGTTAACCACTCCCGGGTTGATCTCCAATCAGATAGAAATGAACTTCATTACCGGGATTGCCACTGGTGCAGCAGAGAACGAGTATTTCTTTGGCTTGATCACAGGCCAAGTTACGCCGACCAGCCTGCTCAGATTATGTCGAGGCGCATATGCCGACGGGCTGATCCTCATGCAAATTGCTCTCCACGACTGGCGAGTCGAGTTGCTTCGGGAGAGCAATTACCCCTTCGTCATGATTGGCCGCTGCCAAGAGGCCGAAGGGTTATGTTACATCGACCTGGATTTCGAAAACGCAGTGATGGAGGTCTTTGCCCATTTGGTTTCCTTGGGACATCAACAAATCGCGTTCCTAACCTATCCCCAAAAGTGGTTTCAAGAGGGTCTGGGCCCGGCCATTCGCAATCGGCTGGGATTCGAAGCGGCAATCCATGAGTTCAACCTAACTCCCATCTATCGCGAAAATGAACTTGACCCCGAGAAGGCCTATACGGCCACCAAGAACTTGCTAGAGGAAGAGCCGCAACTGACCGCCCTGGTGGTCGCGCACAACACGATCGCTGCCGGGGCAATTCGCGCCCTGCAGGACACGGGGCGCAAGGTTCCTGATGACTGCTCAATTGTCGGCATCGCATTTGGTAACGAGGCTGAGCTTACGACGCCTCCGTTGACTGCGATCAGCTGGCCCGGCCATGAGGTCGGACAGCAGGCGGCTCGAATGCTTATCCGCCTACTCAATTCGGACGCTCCAGTCGCAGAACAAATCCTCGTGCCGCCAAAGTTGCAGGTGCGGCGTAGCACATCTCGTGCGAGGCAAACCGATCCGTAGGCTCTCTCGCCCTTCAGGAAGAAGGAGGAAACCAATGAAAAGGCATCCGTTCTCATTCGGGTCCGGCATCATGGTGGCCGCGCTGATCCTGTCAGCGTGCGCTCCCGCAGCGACTCCCGCGCCCACTCAGGCTCCGCCCACAGCTCAGCCTCCGGCTGCCACGCAGCCAGCTGCGGCGCCCCAGCCAACCGCCACAAGCGCCCCCGCCGTCACCGAGATCACTGAGTGGGACTATTGGACTGACGATCCGGTCCACACCCAATACCAAAAGATACTGGACGAGTGCACAGCATCCACAGGCATCTCAATCGATCGGCAGTCAATCGCCGGGAACGACCTGCTCACAAAGGTACTCCTCGGTGCGCAGCAGAGACAGCTGCCTGATGTCCTCCGGCTCGACAACCCGTTTCTGCAGCAGGTCGCTGACACGGGCGCTCTCGCGCCGCTGACCGACTATGGGGTTGATCTGACCGGGATCTACCAGAATCTGATCGACGCCGGGTCGTGGAACGGCAAGGTCTACGGCATCGCCCCGGGCATCAATGGACTGGCACTGTTCTACAATAAGGACATGTTCGCAGCGGCTGGCTTGCAGCCGCCGACCACCTGGGCCGAGGTCGAAAGCGCTGCCGCCGCCCTCACAAAGGGCGGGGTGTATGGGATTGCCTTTTCAGCGAATGCGAACGAAGAAGCTTCCTTCCAGTTCGAGCCGTGGTTCTGGGGCGCGGGGGCGGATCTCTCGAAGCTTGACTCGCCGGAGGCGGTTCAGGCGCTGCAATTCTGGACCGACTTGGTTAAGAAAGGTTACGCCTCCAAATCCGTCGTCCAGTGGTCACAGAATGACGTGAACGACCAGTTTATGGCCGGCAAAGCGGCAATGCAGGAGAACGGCACCTGGAACCTGACCGCACTGGAAAAGGCCAGTATCAACTTCGGCGTGGTTCCGATCCCCAAGCCAAATGGCGGTGCCGCCCCTGGACCGATGGGAGGTGAGGTCGCCGTGATCCCGAATTCCGGGGACGCGGCGAGAATGGCCGCGGCCGGCAAGTTCGTCAACTGCCTCCTCTCGGACAAGGAGATGCTTGAGTGGGCGACCCTCCAGGCATTCGTTCCCGCGAGACAGTCAGTGGCGGCACAGGCTGCCGCAAATGACCCAAACATGAAGGGTTTCGTGGATGCCGCGGCCGCCGAGCTATCGCGGACTGGCCCCCCGGCTAACCTCGGGCCCGGCTACAGCAAGGTGTCGGTGGCGTTGATGAATGGAATCCAGGCTGCGTTGACTGGGCTCAAGTCCCCGCAAGATGCCCTGACGGCGGCCCAGCAACAGGCGACGAGTCCGTAACAGGGATGCCAACGAAGCAGGATGGCGACGATCCGAAAGTGTCGGACGTCGGCGAGGGTGCGGCGGCACAGGCTGCCGCACCCTTTGCTAGCCGCAGGGCACCGCGTTGGAAACGTTGGGAGCGGTTCGTCGGCCTTCTCTTTCTCGTGCCCGCGGCCGTGTATCTGGTGGCCTTCTATGCATATCCAATCCTCCTCAATTTCTACATGGCTGTCACGAGCTACACAGCCAAGTCATTTGTCACCGGCGAAGCCCCCTTCGTCGGGCTCGGTAACTTCAGCCGTCTTGTCAACAATCCAGACTTTGGCACCGTCATCCAGAACACCGTTGTATTCACGCTCGGGTCGCTCTTCTTCCAGTTCACTATCGGCCTGGCGATCGCGGTCTTCTTTCAGCGCAAATTCCCGCTCAGCAAGGTTCTTCGAGCCCTGATCCTTCTGCCTTGGCTGGCACCAATTCTTGTTTCAGGCTCGATCTGGGTGCGGCTTTTCGACATGGACTACGGGGTCGTGAACTTCGTACTCCGCACCCTCCATGTGACCTCCCAGCACTTGGCCTGGCTGACGGATCCACATCTGGCTCCCCTCTCAGTTCTGATCGCCAACATCTGGATTGGCATCCCCTTCAACATGGTCATCCTGTACGGAGGACTCGAGGCCATACCGACCGAGTTGTATGAGGCCGCCGCAGTCGACGGCGCCAGCCCCTGGCAACGGTTCCGCTACATCTCTTGGCCCCTTCTCCGCAGCGTGTCTACTGTGGTCCTGCTGCTTGGGCTCGTCTACACTCTGAAAGTCTTTGATCTCATCATGTCCATCACACGGGGCGGCCCTGCCAACGTGAGTCAGACTCTCAACACCTATGCATACAGCCTTTCTTTCTTTACGCTCGACTTTGGTCTCGGGGCGGCTGCAGGCAGTGTTCTCATGGTGGTCGTGCTCGTTTTCAGTCTGCTCTATCTGTGGTACGCCTATCGCGAGGAAAAGGAGGCGACGGAGTGAGCGCGACAGCTGTGGATCGAGAGCGCACTCGGCGCCGCGGAGAAGTGGTCCGGCTCAGCAAGCGTTTGGGTTGGACCCTGGCAGGCCTTGTCATCACCGGATTGATGCTCTTTCCTTTCTACTGGATCGCTAACATCTCGTTCATGCACGAAACAGATATTCTCCGCTATCCGCCGCCCTTTGTTCCTCCGGAGCCAACACTCGACGCTTATCGCAAGGCTCTGGCAACGGCAGGGGAATACCTGCGGTCAAGCCTCATTTACGGGCTGGGCACGGTCGGGATAATGTTGCTTGTCGCCACCCCTGCCGCCTATGCACTCGCCAGGGTGCGCACCCGCGTAGGCTCGGTCATCTTGTTTGCTCTGATCATCGCACAGATGGCCCCGGGCATCGTGGTGGCTACTTCGCTCTATGCGATATTTAGTCGCTTGGGAATCCTCAACTCGTACCTGGGGGTCATCCTGGCGGACTCGACATATGCCGTGCCCTTTGCGATCATCATCATGCGGGCGTTCATGCTAGGTATTCCCCAAGAACTTGCTGAAGCGGCGGTGGTCGATGGCGCCGGGCATTGGCGAATCTTCTGGTCGATCATCCTGCCCCTCAGTCGCACCGCGCTGATTACCGCCGGCTTGTTCTCATTCCTGTTCGGCTGGGGCGACTTCCTATTCGCGCTTATCCTCAACAACAATCCCCATCACACGCCCATCACAATAGGCATTTATACCTACATCGGCCACTTTTCGGTGGAGTGGCCCCCAGTCATGGCCCTATCCATGATGGCGGCGATCCCGGCGGCATTCCTGATTGCGGTCGCTCAGCGCTACGTCGCGGTGGGAATCACCGCGGGAGCGCTCAAGGAGTAGAACTGACCGCGCACCTTTCCTTCAAATGGCGGCGGCACTCGCGCGTGGATCTCTCTCCGTCAGTTGTCATGTTCTTGCGGCCTTCAGGGAGTAAGTCTGGAAACACAACACGTGGACATACTTGGGAAGAGCGTAGATACCGGGACAGCAAGGAGATGGGTGCAACCGGGCATATGGTGTCTCTGGCAGCATGCATCCATATGTGTTCTTCAAGGCTACAAGAATGTCCATCCCCCACTTACAGCCTAACTTCGGCCGCAAAGGGGAGCACATTTGGATTGGTCCCGGCGGCAGCTAATAGAGGGGAAGCGAACCTGTAGCAATGTAGATGACAAGTGTATGAGAAGTGCGAAGCCAACAAGGAGGTGTTTCCCCTGCCACAACAGAATCTCAGGGGTGCCCCCGGCCATGGGTTACCTGCTCCAGCGGTCTGAGGACAAGGGCTCGTCTACAGAGAGAATTGTGTTCGACGGGACAAGGCTACCGGCTCGATTGTCTATTGGTTGTGGGTCTACCGTTCTCCTAACGAAGGGGTTACCTCGGCAAAGAGGTTGCCTTGACAGATGGGAATGTTTTTTCTTTCTGAACTGGGTAGAATTCGGCAATGTCATGGGGTACTCTCACCCGTTGGTTCGGACCGCAGACCACAATCAAGGAACCTGACGGGCTAAGGGATCCTCAAGAGCGCAACCCGGGAGGCTGCGCCACGGTTCAGACGATTTCCGTCTTAGATCAGCTCCGTAGCTGCTCGAGGATCAGGGTGCCAGGAACAGAATCGGCGTCTGCGACACGGATGCGCATGGGTTGGCACCGAGAAAGGTAACGTGAACTCACATATCAGAGGCAAATACAATGCCCATGGTTGAATTCAGCAGAGATCAAAACAGCCTGATTTGTCGTCTCGAATATGAACTCATGAAAGTCGAGGCGTGGGCGAGTGATGGAGTTCGCATTCGCGCCACCCGCCTCAATCACATAAGAGAAGACTGGCCAAGCGCATTATTGGAACAGGGCGATTACGTGCCTGAAATCGAGATTCAGAGCGAAGGAGCCAGCCTTCGCAACGGCGCAGTGCTTGTCCGGGTCAGTTCGCAGGGTGAGCTCACCTTTCTGAACGCCAATACCGGCAAGGAGCTTCTCAGAGAGAGGCCCATCCATCCGCTTTCCGTCATGGCCAGGCACTACAGGGATGTGAAAGGTGATCTCTTCCATCTCGACGCATGCTTTGAATCGTATGAAGACGAGCACATCTATGGCCTCGGGCAGCATCAACACGGCCGGCTGGATCAAAAGGGTTGCGTCATTGAACTCGTCCAGCGAAATACGGAGGTCAGCATCCCATTTCTCCTCTCCAGTAGGGGCTATGGCTTCCTGTGGAACAATCCAGCCGTTGGCCGAGTCGAACTCGGCCACAATGCGACGCGGTGGGTAGCCGAGGCCGCTCCCCAGATCGATTACTGGGTTACGGCATGTGAGCAGCCGGCAGGGATCCTATCCAACTATGCCAATGCCACGGGGCATGCTCCTATGCTGCCCTCATGG
>CAZGRL010000143.1:0-8142 GCA_964528155.1 uncultured Anaerolineaceae bacterium | reverse complement strand
GGGCGAGGAACGCCAGTCATAATACGTAACAGAAGTTATGAAATCGGGTACTAGTTGCGCCAGGCAGGCGACTCTTACCCGGTCGCTGTGTTTCAGCAGGCAGATCAGCATTCCTCCGACAACTAGCGCATCCGCTAGAGTGTGGACCTCCTCCAGGAGGGGAGGAGCAACCGACCAGGGTCTGGCTCTCATCGCCTCCGGCTCCTCCCATCCGTGGACCACGTTCCACTCATCGAACGACAGCATGATGGCTTTCTTACTGCGTCTCTTGGCCTGGACATGGTCACAGGCATTCACAACTGCGGCGATGTAGCGGTCCATTTCCAGCGGTTTGGCCAGGTAGTGCGAAATATCGTCATCGCAGTTGCCTAGATAGGCGTGAAGAGAGATGTAGTCTACCAGGTCGTACGTCTCCGTGAGCACCGTCTCTTCCCATTCGGGAAAGGTCGGCATTCGGAAGTATGAGCTGCCGCAAGCTACGAGTTCAATACCGGGGTCGACCCACTTCATCACTTTGGCCGTCTCACAGGCCAGACGGGCGTATTCTTCCGCCGTCTTATGGCCGATCTGCCAGTTACCGTCCATCTCGTTCCCCAAGCACCACAGGCGGACGTTATGGGGCTCTTTGAATCCATTCTTGGCGCGTTGATCGCTCCAGTTTGTGCCACCCGGATGATTGCAGTACTCAACCAGTTGGCGGGCTTCATTCGCTCCGCGCGTTCCCAGGTTGACCGTGATCATCGCCTCGGCCCCCACCTTGTGACACCAAGTAGCAAACTCACCGATCCCCACTTCATTCGTTTCGATGGATTTCCAGGCCAGGTCCAGCCGGCGAGGGCGCTGGCTCTTGGGGCCAATCCCATCTTCCCAGTTGTACCCCGACACGAAATTGCCCCCCGGATATCGGACAAGGGAAACGCCCATTCCTCTGACCAGTTCCATGACATCCTGACGGAAACCATCCCGGTCTGCAGAGGGGTGACCCGGCTCATAGATCCCCCCATAAACTGCCCGCCCAAGATGCTCGACGAACGATCCGAACAGACGCGGGTCGACCGTGCCAGTCCTAAGATCGGGATCGAGCGTGAATCCTACCGTTCCTGACATTGAGCCTGCTCCTGAAGATGCGCCGCGATCGCCCCACCTGTCTTGGCCTCCCATCGAATTGGTGCCGTTCGCGTATTGCCAAGGGATGTAAACGCCGTGGCTTGCTCGACCGCATCGAGTCGCGGCGCCCTCCTCAATGGACCCCGGCTCGTCGCAGTGGATCGGCTTCGACCACAAGCAGCGCCTCTTCGAATCGCCTGACACTGCGCAGGGTGAGTCGGAGAGAGATTCACCGAGCCAACCACTGCTCGGTGTCGCCTCATGGCCGGCCTCGACTGACATCAGCACTAGGTAGGTGCCGATACGACCTGTCCCGCCGACAATGACGATCCGCACAGTGCCCTTACATGGAATACCTGCTCATGTCCATCCCGTCCCCGAGTGTGAAGAAGGCCACTGGACATTCGTTGTCGATTCCGAATCACGCCTGGGAACAGATGTCTTGTGGATGAGTCGGCTTCCTTCGACGGTTCGATGCGGGGGGTATTCCCGCTGACGAGCAGTGGTACCTCTCGCTAGGAGACCGAGCGCAGCCAGACTCGCATCTGGCCCGGACCGCGGTTGTCCCAGGCGTAGTAGGGGATTGCTTTGACCTCAACCAGCTTTGTGACCGGCCGTCTGTAGCGGTACAGTGTTCCGCTCCAGCCGCACTCATCGGCAACTTGCCCCCTACCCCGCAATATGCTGATGCCTCCCAGCAAGTCGTCCTGGTGCTCGATTCCAAACTCATTCGACGACACAGCCTGGGGATCCACCTCTATCCAATCCAGGGAGATTCCCTCGTGGTCAATCCCCTCCAGGCAGTAGACGAGCGGACCGCGCTGGATCGCCACTCGCCCCTGCAGAGAGCGAACAGCCGGATGAGCCCAAACAGTCTGGATGGGCATTTCCATAGAGTACTCAACGACATCCCCTGGATGCCACTCACGCTCGATCAGCAGATACCCGTTTGTCTGCGGTTTCGGGTTGACGACAGGCGCACCATTGATCCACAGCCGCCAGCGCTCGCACCAGCCGGGTACTCGGAGGTGTAGGGCGAACGTCTGCGAAGTAGTGATGCCGATCTCAAACCTCACGGCGCCATCCCAGGGATATCTCGTCACCTGGCGCAGGTTGAGATCGCATTCATTGAGTTTCAGTTTCACGGTACCTTGTGCATACAGATGGACCCAGACAGCGTTACCCGCCATGGAGTAGAAGTAGCCGCCCAGGGAGGCCATCGTTCGAGCGATGTTCGGAGGGCAGCAGGGACATTCAAACCAAGTCTGACGGTGATGCCCACCTGCACTTGCTAATGGATTCTCGTAGAAAAAGCGCTCTCCATCGAGAGAGACACCGCTCAGGAACCCGTTGTAGAGCGCCCGCTCGATGATATCTGCATACTTGCTTTCGCCCGAGAACTGCAGCAGGCGGTGGTTCCAGAGGATCAGGCCGATTGTTGCGCAGGTCTCGGCATAAGCTGTTTCATCCGGCAAATCATAATCCTGGGTGAAACCTTCATTAACACGGCTCGATCCGATCCCTCCGGTGAGATACAAGCGCTTCGTAACCAGGTTATCCCACAGACGCTCGCAAGTCTCTAGCAGACTCTGATCCTCATTCTCGTGAGCTTGGTCCGCCATTGCGCTGAGCAGGTACATCGCCCGGACCGCATGACCTACCACTTGGGTTAGCTGGCGAACGGGCACTTGAGCCTGACAGTACTCGTAGGTTTTCCCCCAGAATTGGCTCGGATCTTCGCCGCGCTGGCGGGCTTCGAGATCGAAGTAATACGGTTGTGTCCCGCGTTCATCAACAAGGTAGCTGGACAACTTCAGATAGCGTGGATTCTCTGTGGCGTGATACAGCTTGATCAGTGCCAGCTCAATCTCCGGGTGGCCGCAATAGCCATGTTTCTTGCCGAGTTCCTTCCCAAAGGTTGCGTCAATGTGATCGGCATAGCGGCATATCGCATCCAACAGCGTACGTTTGCCCGTGGCCTGGTAGTGGGCGACAGCAGCTTCGATCAAGTGGCCGGCGCAATACAGCTCGTGCCAATCGCGCAAGTTCCGCCAGCGCATCTCGGGCTGCGCGACCGTAAAATGCGTATTCAGATAACCGTCCGGTTGTTGAGCGTGGACGATCTTCTCGGCGACCTGGTCCACCAATGCTCCCAGGGTCGGATCGGGATGAGTGGCCAGCGAATAGCTGGCCGCCTCGATCCACTTGGCGGCGTCGGCATCGCCAAAGATCAGAACGATCGGTGACGGCACCGGGCGCTGGAAGTCCAAGTCGAAGGCGCTGATCCGACCGGTAGCCTCACACTGTCGGTAGATATGCGGAATGGTAATCGTCCGGTTCACCTCCAGGCGCGGCCCCCAGAAGAGATCATCAAAGGTCGTTCTTGTGAATGGCACAGCCTTGAGTTGGCGCTTGACGGTTGGCATTGCAGGTCTTCCTCCCATTCCACCGTCATGGATCAAAGCATACTGTCGTGTGAACGAGCGCGGCCGCTGAGAGGGGCGACATGTCTACATATTCGTACGAGAAGGTGGAAAGGCTTCTCTCATCATGGAGGCATTCTTTCATATCTCTTCCCGTACGCAGAGGTGTCCAACGAGTCCTAGACCCCATGAGCAATCACCGCGGACAATGACTTGAGAATACCGATCATCACTCCCTGAAAGACAACAATCATCCGCCTTGTCGCCTAGTACACGAATCACGGGCGGAATCGAGGGTGGAGACACGTGCACCTTTCTTCGGGGGGAAGCTCAATCGGCTCGCATCAGAGCTCTGCTCGACGAGTCCTGACCAGCACGATCCTCCCTGACCTGTGTATCCGCGTGCCCATCGTTCCTCCGTCACAGAGCCGTCTATGTTGTCACCTGACCGGTGCCCGGAAAGGATCTCGATCCGGCCAAGGTTGCCAGTCAGCCTCGACAATTGCGCCGCCAGCTCAATTGGTCAGGCGAGAACAGGCCGAGCCATTTCCTTACGGATCCATCACTTCCTCACGCCTGTTATATTAATCCCGCTCAAGAAGAGGTTCTGGGAGAAGAAGAAGAGAATCAGACAGGGCAAGACGATGATGACGGAGCCTGCCATCCATAGCTGCCATTGAACGTATTGGTACATCATCGAGAAATTGGCTAGAAACATCGTCAGAGTAAACTTGATCGGCGTAACCAGTATGATCAACGGATTCAAGAAGTCGTTCCAGAAGAACACGAAGGCAAAGACCGCCACCGCCGCTAGAACCGGCCTGGAAAGCGGCAGGATAATCCGCCAATAGATATCCCACCGGGAAGCCCCCTCCAGAAGAGCAGCCTCGTCGTATTCTCTCGGGATCGTCATGAAGAACTGGCGCATCAGAAAGATGTTCC
The DNA here is from genome assembly GCA_964528155.1 of uncultured Anaerolineaceae bacterium. GTDB lineage: Bacteria > Chloroflexota > Anaerolineae > Anaerolineales > E44-bin32. The sequence goes on along the minus strand of CAZGRL010000143.1, from coordinate 3,670 downwards.
ATGCCCCCCCAAACCATTGCGGGATGATTAGGGGCAAGTAGGTATCCAGCCAGTTCAGTTCCTTCCAAAGGATGAATTGCGGGATCATAATGACCGCAAAGGGGACCATCAAGGTAGCCAGGATTCCCAGAAAGAGGATTCTCTTGCCAGGGAATTCCATGCGGGCAAAGGCATACGCTACCAAAGAGCTGGAAATAAGTGTAGCGACCAAGCCGTTCACCGTGATAATCAGCGTATTGACGGCACTCCGTAGCACACTTGGATATTGCGGACCCAAACTGGTCGTCATCACCTTCACGTAGTTATCCCACGCAAATGGCCGCGGGAACCAGACCGGAGGTATGGCAAACAACTGATCCGGTGTTTTCAAACTGGTGTTCACCATCCAGTAGAAGGGAAGCAGGAAAAGCGCCGACAGGATGATCAACAGAGCATAGACCAGGATCTGCTTGAACAGACCGGTACGGAAGCGGTTGCCGTAGAGAATAGATCGGAGCCGGTCACGGAAGGCCTGGGTATTTCCATTGAAGGCAAATTTGGCAGGGCTTCGCGCGGTCATCCTGGGCTCCTCTCGTATACCTCGAAAGCTATTCGGACTCGTAATAGACCCACCGATTCGCCAAGCGGAGCTGGGCAATGGTCAGTACCAGGATGATTACAAATAGGATCCAGGCGATTGCAGACCCACCCCCCATTTGCAGGTAATGGAAGGCAACCTCGTAGAGGTGCAGTCCAACAAACAGGGTTGAGTTGACCGGTCCGCCGTTTGTCATCAAGTAGGGCTGTGCAAAGGTCTGAATGCCAAAGATGGTACCGACAACCAGGTTGAAGAGAATGGCAGGAGATATCAGGGGGACCGTCAGGTGCCAGAAAATACCCCAGCCGCTGGCGCTGTCCAATTCAGCTGCTTCATATATCTCCTGTGGGAGGCCCTGCAAGGCTGCCAGGTAGACGACCATGGGTACCCCCACGTTCCATAGACTCATGATCATCAGGGACAACAGAGCAGTGTCCTTCGAGAACAGCCAGTTGGGCCCGGTGATCCCGACCAGCTTCAGCAGGTTATCAATGACGCCATACTGAGCATCGTACAGCCACATCCAAATAACGGAGGCAGCCACGCCACTCACGACCGCTGGCAGGTAAAAGATGGTTCGGAAAAGGCCTCGAAAGCGCACTCTTTGGTTGAGCAAGACGGCCAGTCCTAAGGCCAGGATCTGGGAGGCCGGCACCGCGATAATCACATACTTGAATGTCACGATCATGGATGGCACAAAAAGGTCGGTCTGCTTGAAGAGAGTGGCGAAGTTCGCGAGTCCGACGAAGTATGGGGATGAGAGGAGATCCCAATGGAAGACACTCAATACTAAGGAGGCGACAATGGGACCACCCATGAAGAGGATGAAGCCAACGATCCATGGGGAGATGAATAGGTATGCCGTCAAGGCGTTACGCGTTCGACCTGATCTGAAGAAAGCCTTCATCGTGTTGCCTGACCTAGCAGCCATGGTTTCACCCGCCAAGATCTGGGAGGTGAATGGGTCGATGGAACCCACACACCCTCTCAATAGATGGCAGCCACTTCGATTCTATTTGGCTCAAGGGGAAGCCTCTGAGGATGACAGGGGATTGCCTGTGACGGAAGGGAATGCATCAAGAGGGAGCTCATTGATCAGCGCTCGGGCTTCAGGATCCAGGATATAACCGATAAAGCCTCGACGTCTCCCGAATCCCAGTCCGGGCTGCGCCGCCAAAGGGCAATAAGCGGCGCGAGGGACCCCCTGCAAGCCTTCTCCAGGGATTCTTCACCGCCAGTTCTCTTTCTCACGGTGAAGAATCCCTGAATGACGTATTCCTTTTCCCAAACGGCCGCTCTCAGGCCTCGATCAGGCGTGAGGCGCGGCGGCCGCGAGACGGGCCTATAACTGCGCCAAGACAGCGTTAACCTGCGGAGCGATCTTCGGCAAGATGTCTGTCGCCTTGGCGGCTCCGGTGAAGATCGCCTGCTGCGCATCGCCGATGATCTTCAGGGCTTCGCCCTCATGGTTGGGTCCAGGCAGCACATGCCCGTAGGTGCCGGTGTCCGGGATCACATCCCAGTTGACATCCCAGGTCACCGCGGGCTCGACCCATGGGTAGGGTTTAATGGCGTTGCTGCTCTTCCGGGCTCCGGGGAAGCGCGCGTCCGCATTCACGCAGTAATTGTAGATGCCCTGAGTACTGCAGTTGGCATTGATCCACATCCACGCCGCGTCCTTGTTGTTTGTGGTGGCGGGGATGGCATTGAAGGCGCCATGGGTGATGGTATCTTGCCTGACCTTCTTGGGTTCCGGCACGACGCCGAATTTGATTTTCCCCGCGACCAATTGCTGAGTGACCCAGGTGCCCATGCGGAACATGGCAGCTTTGCCAGCCTGCATCAGATTTGCGGCTACGTTTTCGCCGCCAATGCTAGCAATCTGGGAGGGGGCCGGACATGCTTTGCCATTCAGCTGGAAGTCGGCCCAAATCTGATGCGCCTCGATCGCGGGCGGTTGGTCAATTACACACTGCGCGTAATCCGGGGTAAAGAAGTCCCCGCCGTTCTGCCAGCAGAACTTGAGAATGTAGTACTGCCAACCAACCGGGACCGGCTGCGAGCCCCAGACGCCTGTCTTGAGGTCGGTCAACTTCACGGCCGTGGCGATGAAATCATCCCATGTCCAATTGGGATCCGGATACGGCAGGCCGGCCTTGTCAAAGATGTCCATGTTGTAGAAGCACACATGCGGTGCACTCGCGTCGGCGATGCCAAACCGCTTCCCCTGCCAAACGGGGTACTTCCACCAGTCTTCATAGAAGTCCTCGGGATGGAAGTCGCTGGTGGCGTCCACGTAATGCTGGACGTCCTCGAAGATCCCGTGCCGACCGAGCTCGAGGTCCATCGCTTCCCAGCTGCGAACGACATCCGGGAGCGAGCCGGCTGCAGCGAGTGCGTAGATATGGTCATGGAAGTTGTCGATCACGTTCATCTTGATCGTGATGTTCGGGTGATCGGCCTGGAACGACTTGATCGTATCGTTGACGCCTAGGCCTTCATCATGGCGACCGTAGGTGAGGGTTATAGGTGCCGCAGTTGGCGCGGTCGTGGCCGTCGCTTGAGGCACACCGGTCGCCCCCGGGGCTACGGTCGGCAGCGGGCCTTGAGTCGGCGCTTCGCCCGTGGCGGGGGTAGAGGGTGCGCAGGACGCCAGAATCCCCGCCGCAGTCGCTCCGCCGGCGAGTTTCAGGAAATCTCGCCGGTTGATGGTTACACTTTTCTTAGACATGTTCTCCTTCCTGGTCTAAACGAAGAACCCTCCTTGCGCAAACAGGACTGGAAGGTCAATTGGCGCTCTCGTATTCGTGGAATTTCGCTCTCCTCTCTTCTTGATTCCGACTTCTCCGGCGGGATTACATGTGAGCAGCGAATCGGCAAGAATGAGCACAATGTGAGACTACCGACCCATCTCACAAATCAACACCCAGAGCACAAGCTCCTTCGCAATGTGGGAAAAGAACGCCCCATCTTGTCTATGGGGGAGGAAAACGTTTTCCTAAATATTATAGGTTAGGACCCGCTCAGTGTCAAGTAAACGCATTCAACCATCTAAAATGTTACCGGCGGGGTATGGTTCCCTCAAATGAAAAT
>CAZGRL010000142.1:0-8210 GCA_964528155.1 uncultured Anaerolineaceae bacterium | reverse complement strand
CCCGTTCTGGAGGCCGATCAAGTACTCCCTGTTCCCCCCGTTGGGGCTGGCGACGGTTGCGGGCTACCTGAATCCTGACGATGAGGTCACGATACAAGACGAGCACGTGGAATTGCTCGATCTCGACGATGAACCCGACCTCGTCGTCATCCAGGTCTACATCACCTCGGCCCATCGCGCCTATCAGATCGCCGATCACTACAGGAGCAAAGGCGCGTACGTTTGCCTGGGCGGTCTGCATGTGACTTCGCTGCCGGATGAGGCGGCGGCGCATGCCGATACCATCTTCATTGGGCCAGGCGAAGACACCTGGCCGGCGTTCCTGGCAGGTTTCCGGCGCGGCGCGCCTCAGAGGGTTTACACATCGGTCGCGCGATCCCTGGCGGGACTGCCGCCCATCCGGCGGGATCTGATCCAACGTCACCTGTACCTCGTACCCAACTCCATCGTCGTCTCGCGCGGATGTCCGCATCATTGTGACTTCTGCTACAAGGACAGCTTCTATTCCAGCGGAACGTCGTTCTACACGCAGACCGTCGACGAGGCGCTGAGCGAGATCAATCGGCTGCCGGGGAGGCATCTGTACTTCCTGGACGATCATCTGTTCGGGAACGTGCGATTTGCCTCGGCGCTTTTCGACGGCATGCGCGGGATGGGTCGCCTTTGGCAAGCCGCCGCTACGGTCCAGTCGGTGCTCAGGCCGGGACTGCTGGAGAAGGCGGCCGCCTGCGGACTTCGCAGCCTGTTCGTAGGGTTTGAGACTCTCGATCCCAACAACCTGCAAGCGCAGCACAAGGCGCACAATCTGAATCACGATTACGGGATGGCCATCCGGCGTCTGCACGATCTGGGTGTGATGGTCAACGCCAGCTTCGTCTTCGGCATGGACGACGACGACGAGACGGTTTTCGAGCGGACGGTGGATTGGGCGATCCGCCAGGGGGTGGAGACCGCCACGTTTCACATCCTGACACCTTATCCGGGGACCGCATTGCATCATCGGATGGAACGGGAAGGCCGGATCAAGAACTGGAATTGGGATCTGTACGACACCCGCCACGCCGTGTTCATTCCGGCCCGAATGAGCGGCAAGGTCCTGGAGGCGGGCTACCGACGCGCGTACAAGGACTTCTACCGGTGGGGTTCCATCCTGCGCGGTGCTTCGACCAAGCCGACCGCGCTTCAGGGGTTGCGGCACGTGGCCTATGCCGGGGGGTGGAAGAAGTTCGAGCCGATGTGGGATTGGATGATCCGAGCCAAACGCGTGTGGCAGTTCCTGCCATTGCTGGAGGGCGTTCTCGATGGGTTTTCGCTGGAGCGGCGCTGGAGAGAGAAGCCTGGTGCGCCGGGCCACCTGGAGACGGCGGCACGCGCTGAAGCAGAGGTGATGTTGAGTCGACTTTGTTAACCGCTCACACCTAAGGGGAACGACGATTCGGTGCAGGGTCGCGGAGCGGCTGCCTGGGTCCGCCGCTTTCTTCCGGGACTCCACTGGCCTGCCTGTCCTGCCTGCACCTTGCCGCAGGCAATCTGGCCGAACATTCCAGGGCGGCATGGGCCGGCCAGCCAGCCTGCGTCCGCAAGGGAGTCCCGGGTCATCGCCAGGGGAGATGTCAGGAAGCGGGTCGCGTTCTTCGGGAACCTATCGCTTGAAGATCGCCTGATACTCCGGTTCGTCCCGGATGTCGTCCAGGTCCGGATCTTCCTTCGCCGAATCCACGAGCCCGGGATTCAATCCGAGTGATTCGTGTAGCAGGCGAATAGCTTTCACCTTATCTTCCAGCAAGGAATAGTGACAGGCCAGACTGCACTTCACTTCCCCTTGCCATGCCAGACCTTCGTCAAGGCCCACCATGGATCTGGCCATCTCCCCGATCATCCTTCCCGCTGAAACTCGGTTCCCTCGGTTTCGATGGAACTCGGCCATGTGCCCGATCGGATGAAGGTAGCCGCTCCCGACGATGAGTCGCCACAGCGGTCGTTCTGTCTGCCAGGGGAAGAATCTCGCGCCGCTCGTAAGATCTTGCTCCCCGAGGCTCTCGACCCGTGCTACGACCTCATGAAGAGTATCCAATGCCAGCTTGCGCACCTCATCCCAGGACTTGTCGTGATACTCGTTGTACAGAGCCGCATTCTCGGCATCGAGATCCTCGCTTCCGGCCGGGGATCTTCCCTCGGCAACCGCGATCAGCCCATCCGCCATGAGGGCCTGCTTCAGCAGATCCAACAAGAGCGCTCTCCCCTTTACTCCACAATCCACTTGATCATGACCACGGATGCGCCGCCCAACGCCAAGGCCCGACCGCGGGGCAGACCGGTTTCCGTCGCAAGGCCTGAGCGATGGATTGCCGGGACCGCGCGCCAAACGTCCTCGGGGCGAAGCCACATCCATCTACAGCCATGGTCGCGCGACATTGTGCCGCGAGCAGATGACAGACATCGGCACCGAGGACTTGTCGCGGTCGACGACCCCACGGACCGGCGAGTCGCAGGCCTGGTCACACTGCCGGCACGAAGCGATCCCGAGTCACCCATCGCGTTGTGTTTTCCCGGTAGTGAGAACGCTCATAGAACGGATGCCATCTCCCGGGAGGATCAATGGAGACGACGTCATTTCCCTTGACGATGAGTGTGTAAGGGGCGTTTCCGATGATCGTGTCCACGGTGCGCTCGTGAATGGGAAAGGAGACAGTCACCAGGTTGCCTGATTCGACATGGCCCATCCGCGCGTAACGGCCTCGAAAACCGAGCTGCCTCTGCGTTCCATTCACAAGGCATCTTACATCTCTCGACTCCACCCACTCTGGAATGCGGATTTCCACATTGCAGGCCACTTTCATCAATACGTCCGCTTGACCTTCATAGGGCACACGGCTGCCAACATCTGCCCAGCGCGAGGCGCGGTTGAGCAGAAGGTGGACCCTGAGAGTGTCGTCGTCCAGTCCGATCATCTTCTGCCAGACATGATGTAGAGCGCGACCTCCATTGCCGATGCAGCAGAACGTTGTCCCTGGCTGGCGCTCGATGTACCAGTCATTAGCGCTGGCCCAACTGGCGAAGGAGCCGATGAGCCTCTCCGACACGCGATCCGCATCTTCGTTCGCTTCGGGGGGAGTGGGCGGCAGCTCGGCGACCATGCGGTCGATCCATTCATTGTCCAAGATCTGCATCTCGGCGAACTGGTTGCGTACGTAGCGATCGACGTCATCCCAATAGTCGCCCTGTCGGGCCTCGCTCAAGCTGATCGCCAACTGGATCATGTCCGCCGTGCAGCACGTCTCGCAGTCGACATACGGGCGGTCGTCGGGCCAATCATTGATGTATTCGGGGAAGAACCCGACCAATGGTGATCCGAAAGAACGCGCCCACTCGTACCCGCTTCTGGCAAAGGAGGCGAACTCGCCATCGCTTGCCGCAAGGGCAAACGCGGCGATTCCCTCCAAAGCGTTGCCGGTGTGGTGGAAATGCAGTGCGGGGCCGTTATCTGAAGGATGTCGCGCCAGGAAGTGCGCATCCGTGTCGAAGACCGCTGCATGGTCCTTCAAATACCGTGCGACTTCGCTCGCCAGTTCCAGGGCATCTGAATTGCCGGTGCCCGAATACAGCCGCGTCAGCCCTTGGAGGACCCATCCGGCGAGGGTGGCATCCCAGCCGGTCGGCATCGCTCCCTGTTCATCCGGAACGTAACAGTAGCCGTCTTTGTGTACCGTCGCCTGTGAAAGCCTGCCGACGGCCTGCTTCCCCAGTTCCTGCCAGCACGGATCCTTCTCTATTCGGGAGTTGTCACCCAGCCAGGCCAGCAGTCTGCCGCCGTCAACACCCCACCACGGGTAGGCCCCATGGATGATTTCATCAAGGAACAATCTGCGCCAAGTCTCGTCGACATGCCGATTTGCGACGCTGCCGGTCATGTGACGTAGCGATGCCGTGGCTTCCATGTACTTGCCGTTGAACATGGTCGTGTTGCGCAAGACGGGAGGGTTCCTCCACATATCCACGTTATCGTACGGGGCATAGTTGCCTTTGGGGTCCGTGCAGTTCGTCATGGTATTGAGCACCAGCTCTGCACGTTGTTGGATGTCCAAAGTGTCCGGGATCACGGCGCTGTAGCGCTCGCCCTGCGTCCGGGGCATTTGAGCGAGGCTCATCGGGGCGATGCATCGCGGCACGGGTGAGGGTGTTGCGATCAAGGCGGTGGGCGGGATAGGTGTGTCTGTGAGGGGGGTGGCTTGAGCTCGACGACAAGCGGACAAGACCAGGCCGAAAGATGTAGCGCCTCCGACCTTCAGAAAATCACGCCTCGATAGATGGCTCTGTTTCGTCATATGATCTCGTCGCCTCGCTTTCAAACGGCCACGTAAGCAACTGCCCGGCCAATACACAGGCCGGGCAGGCCCTGCAAGGCGCGGATGCATCTTGCGGGATCGACGGCCGCAACCCTCGCCGGCACTACTTGCACGCTGCCGGATCTACCCGATACGCCTGGCTCACCTCTTCGTGCGCAACCCACAGGGATCGTCCATCCCACGCCACACCCCGCCAGCCCCACCAGTATGCCTGCGGTGATTCGGCTTGGAGTGGATCGATCCTGCAGACAGGCTGTGCTGCCTGGTTCAGCTTGATCAGCACATCGTCTGCCAGCAACCACAAATGGCTGCCATCCCATGTCAGGCCTGATGCCTCGGTATTGGCGTAACGGCCTATAGGCTGGGCGTAGGAGTCGAGCAGCGCCAGCTTGCCCTCGCCCACCGGTCGAAATCTGTACAGTGTTCCGCCGCTGGCGGTCAGCCACAGGTTCTCGCCGTCCCAGGCCACATACCGGGGAAAGCCGTCGAGGGTTTCCGAGATGGCGAATGTGGTTGTTGTGTTCCCCTGGCGATCTACGAGATCGATGTATTCGTTATCTCCGGTCCCTCCTGCAAGTGTGCCGCGCACGGTCCAGTATCCACCTCTGGATGCATCCCACGCCAGACTGATGGCCATGGGGAAGTCCTGCTGCTGCGCCGCCCGAAACCGCTCTTCGCTTTCCACCAACTCCAGCCTCACCAGAAGGCGATCAAACAGCCCCCATAGTTCGGAGCCGTCGGAAGCGATATCCAGAGGCTCGTTGAAGGGAAGCCCGTACGCCTGCGCCGGGATCGAAGAAGCCTGTGGCGCGGGCGGTGACCAGGATGGTTCTTGGATCAGGTCCGTTTGTTCCAGCGTCGGAGGGAAAGTTGCTTCGATGGGAGGAGGCACAGTCCGAGTGGCGGCGATAGGGAGCGGTCCCGCCGGTGACTCCGCGGTCGCCGTCCCGCCTGCGGTCATCGAATAGAGCGCCAGGCCGCCGCTGATCAAACCGGACACCACGCACAGGGTGGCCAGCCCACCCACGATCCACCCCCAGACAGGGATCTTCCAGCGACGTTCAGGGCGCGGCTCGGCGCTCACAGCGGTTTGTATCCCTGTCCCTGGCGGAGGCTCGACTGTCTGTGAGACCGCCTGCGGCTGCGGTACTGTCTCCTCTCTGAGCGCCTGGTCCAGCGCCTTCGCCATCTCTCCGGCTTTCTGATAGCGGTTTTCCGGCTCCTTGTCCAACGCCTTCAGGATGATCCGTTCCGCCGGTTCTGGCAGTTCCGGGTTGACCGAGCGAGGCATCGGTAGAGGATCGTGAATGTGCTTGATGAGGATCGCCATCGGGGTCTCGGCATCGAACGGTGGGCGTCCGGTCGCCATCTCGTACAGCACGACCCCGAGGGAGTAAATGTCGCTTCGTCCGTCCAATGGACGACCCACGGCCTGTTCGGGTGAGGCATAGGCGGGGGTTCCGATGAAGGCGCCGGTTGAGGTGAACTGCCCGGTCGCTTCGAGCATCCGGGCGATGCCGAAATCCGTGAGCAGACAGTTGTTCTGTTCGTCGATCAGGACGTTGCTCGGCTTCACGTCGCGATGCACAACGCCCTTTGAGTGAGCGTAGTCCAGGGCCGAAGCGATCTGGGAAATGATGTGGGAGATCGTGGGCAAGGGAAGGGGCTTGCTTTGCAGCAGGCCGGCGAGACCTTCGCCCTCCACGTAGCGCATGGCGATGTAGGTATACCCCTCCGACTCACCGTAATCGTAGACCGGGAGAATGCTCGGATGCTCCAGTCTGGCGATGACCTTGGCTTCTCGCTCGAATCGGCCGACGAAGGCCGGATCGCTGGCGTAGTAGCGGGGAAGGACCTTGAGGGCGACGTGGCGATCCACGCTCGGCTGGTAGGCCTTGTACACGGCGGCCATCCCGCCCTCGCCGAGCGGACCGACGATCCGATACGGACCGAGCTGCTTGCCGGTGAGGTCTTCCATATGACGCCTTTCGACAGCTCCGAGCCGTTGCGGGTGTCTCGTCCGGCGCATCGATGGGGCGGCGCGACGCCTGGAGGTGAGACGTCCGGCCGGAGCACGCTCCTATGATCGCGCAGAGTCGGGCGGATACGCGCGCCCGCTCGCGCATCGATATCCTTTTCTCAGACGGCAGGGGGGCGGGACTTTCACTCCCGCCCCCTCGCCCCCTGGAACCCCTCTCCCTCCCGCCAAGATCATGCGGGACCTTCGGCCCACATCGGAAAGCGGCCGTTGGGGGTGCGAGCCCCAGCGCGTCAGCTCGGCCGCTCTTTTTTGGAGCCCGCTTTCGGCCACGCCATGGTGGCCCTGCTGGAATCCGCATGCTTCAATACACGAAATCTACGAGCAACCAGGGATGGCCGGGGCCAAGTTCAGGGGCCGGCTCCATCAATGGCCATTTACGTAGGGGGAAGTGGGAGGCGCGGATGGGGAAGGGGGAGACGCATTCTTCCCCTTCTCCCTCCACGAAGAAGACACACGTCAGTGCGATCCCTTCTCCTGGGGAGCTGCCCCCCGAATAGGAATCCGCCCTGTGAGCGTCCCCTGATTTCTCGGACACAAAGGATGTCGTAGACTGGAGAATTCAGGAGAGGGATGATGGGCAAGAGAGGGTATCGCACATACACGGAGGAGTTCAAGCTGGAGGCGCTGGAGCTGCTAAGAACCAGCGGCAAGAGTGCGGCTAAGATCGAGCGTGAGCTGGGGATCACCAAGGGGATGTTGTTGAAATGGCGTGACCGCTACCAGGTCAAGAGACAAGACGGAGAAGTGAAGCTGGAGCCGAATGACCTGGAAGCGGCGCAGGCGGAGGCCCGGCGACTCCGGCGGCAGCTGGCCATCGTTGAGCAGGAGCGGGATATCCTAAAAAAAGCCGTGAGCATTTTCAGCAAGCTGGATCAGTGATTTATGCATTCGTTGGTGAGCATGTGGGAGAGTTCCCAGTGACCCGGATGTGTCAGGTGCTGGGTGTATCGCCAAGCGGCTACTATGATTGGTGCCAGCGACCGCCCAGCCACCGGCAGCAAGCCAATGACAAGCTGCTGGTAGCCATCCGTTGGGAACACACAGCCAGCCGCCAGACCTATGGCAGCCCGCGGATCCACGAGGCGCTCCAGCAGCAGGGGTTGGAAGTGGGACGCCACCGGATCGCTCGCCTGATGCAGGCCCATGGCATTGTGGGCAAAGCGCCCCGGCGCAAGCGGCCGGTCACCACACGGAGAGCTGAAGGTGTGCTGGCTGCCCCGAATGTGCTGGCGCAGGATTTCACTGCCGGCAAGCCCAACGAAAAGTGGCTGGCGGATATCACCTACATCGATACCGCCGAGGGTTGGCTGTACTTGGCGTTGGTGCTGGACCTGTTCGCTCGCTACATTGTCGGTTGGTCGATGGCGTCTCATATGCGAGCCGAGTTGGTCGAAGATGCCCTAAGAATGGGTTGGGGACGCCGTCATCCTGGCCTCGGCCTGTTGCATCACAGCGACCAGGGTTCGCAGTACACCAGCTCATCCGTTCAAGCAATCCTGGATGCTCACAAAATCGAGGTGAGCATGAGCGGCGTGGGCAACTGCTATGACAACGCCCCGATGGAGAGCTTCATCGGGACGCTCAAGACAGAATGCGCCGACCATCCATTCGCCACGCGGGCTGAAGCCCGGCGAGCCATCTTCGAGTACATCGAGGTCTGGTACAACCGCCAGCGCCTTCATTCGTCGCTGGACTACCTGACCCCAGCAGAGTACGAACGCCAATACTTCTACCCCTTAAAAAGTGTCCGTAAAACCGGGGCAAGCTCAGATCCCTTAACCCAGGCGAAAGGGAGGGAGGGCTAGGATGGGGGGGATCCACAT
>CAZGRL010000141.1:0-8434 GCA_964528155.1 uncultured Anaerolineaceae bacterium | reverse complement strand
CCAGGGTCAAGGCATGATCACCAACGACGATCAGGTCTCGATCTCGATCAATGACATGACCCAGGCCGAGGGCGACGCCGGGACAAGCACTTTCAGCTTCACGGTGTCGATCGATCAGGCGGATCCTGACAACGCCGTGACGGTAGACTGGACGACCAATGACGGCACGGCCACCACCGCCGACAGCGACTACGTGACGGGCAGTGGCACGCTGACCTTCCCGGCGGGGACGGGGACGCTGAGCCAGTCGGTGGACGTCACCGTAAATGGTGATACCGCTGTCGAGGCGGACGAGACCTTCTTCGTGGATCTGTTCAACCAGAGCTCGAACGCCAGCCTGGCTGATCCGCAGGGCATGGGCACGATCACCAACGACGACTCGGCCACCATCACCGTCGACGATGTCACGGAGGTCGAGGGGACCGGGCTGGTCTTCACCATAAGTGTGGACAACGCCGTAGCCGGTGGGTTCGACGTCGACGTCACTTTTGGCGATGTCAGCGCGACGGGCGGGACGACCCCGCTGGTCACTCCCGAAGACTACGACAATGCACTGCAAAACGTGGTGTTTGCCGGCACGGCGGGCGAGACGCAGCAGTTCACCGTGGACACGCTCGACGACGCGGTCCTGGAGTCCGCCGAGACCTTCACCGTCTCGCTCAGTGCCAGCAACGCTCTAATCGATGACAGCGACACAGGCACTGGCAGCATCGCCGACAACGACACAGTCCCGCCCTGGCCCGATTGCGACTATCTGTATCGAATGCCGATTACCGTGAGCACCACGAGCGCCGCCGTGGACGCAGGCTACTCCGTCTCGCTCATCTTCGACCACGCTGGTCTGGTCGGTGCCTCCCCGGCCAAGTCGGTCGCCAGCGGCGACGACGTGCGCGTGTATCACTGGAACGGCAGCGGTTGGACGGAACTAGACCGGGCGCTCGATCCCTTGTCCTCCTGGAACTCCGCCACCACGCAGATCTGGTTCAAGTTGGTCAATCCGATCGGCACGTCAAGCTCCGATCCCAACTACTACCTCTTCTACGGCGACTCCACACCGAGCACCCCGCCGGACGATTGGGCGAACGTATTCATGGTCGGAGACGACTTCGACGACGGAACGTTGACCGCTGGATTGACCAGCTCGACCAGTGGCGCCGCCACCATCCTCGAAACCGGCGGCGTGGCCCAGATCAACGGCGGTTCAGCTAACGCCGACGCCGGCATTCTGGCAACCAACAACTCGCTACCCGCCGACAACCAGTTCGTCATCCGCCACAAAGTCAGTCACCTGAGCGGCGGCACCACGCTGCCGGCAGGCTGCTGCAACCCTGAGGTGAAGCTGCTGGGTATCACCGAATTCGCTACGGTACCCGGGGTAACGGACTCGGCCACGGAAAACGCGCGCCGGAGAATTGTCGTCTATCACCGCAGTGACACAGACACCGATCCGGGCCAGGAGCTGACGACCTCCATCACGTACTTCGACACCGGCGGCAGCGCCGTGCACTGGGACGGCGCCTCGTGGGTGGCTGGAAACGGAAACTGGACCACTCAGCCGCTTGCCACCTACTTCATCGTTGACCTGGTAAGCGATGGGACCGATTGGTATGTGGTGTTCCGCGATTCGAGTGGAGCGATTCTGACTCAGACCACGCCGGTGGCTTGGACCAGCGTGCGGGACCTTGGTGATCCCTTCTGGTTCTACTGGGGCGAGGTGTACACCAGCGCCTACTGGAACGATGAAGAAAGCGACTGGGTGTACGTACGCGACTACGTGCCCGCGGAGCCCTCCAGCGCCCTCGGCGCCGAACAGACCAACCAGGCTTACTGCCCGGCCGTCCCCGATCCGGCGACCTCCACCATCACCGCGGTTCCCACGACCATCGCGGCGGACGGGGTCAGCACAAGCGCGATCACAGTCCAACTCAAAGACGGTTTCGGGAGCGACATCACCACCGGTGGCGATACGGTCACCGTGAACACCGATCTCGGCTCGCTCACTGGATCCGTCATCGACAACGGTGATGGCTCCTACAGCGAGACGCTGACTTCCGCCGTCACTCCGGGCATCGCGAATGTGACGGGTACAGTCAACGGCGATCCGATCAGCAACAGCGCGGCAGTCGTATTCTCCGCCGGGCTGGGAGGCGCCGATCCGGGCACCTCCCTGATCACGGCTGCGCCGACCTCGGTCCCGAACGATGATGCGACGACATCAACGATCACGGTTCAACTGAGAGATGCATCGCTTACCAACCTGACCTCCGGTGGAGACACGGTTGCCCTGTTCACCGATCTGGGCTCACTGAGCGGCGTCACCGACAATGGCGACGGCAGCTACACTGCGACCCTGACCTCGCCGACCACCGGTCTCGCAACCATCTCCGGTACCGTGAACGGATACTGGATGGTGGACACTGCAACCGTCGATGTCACAGCGGTCGCCTGGGTCCAATGCGATTACCAGTTCCGCAAGAAGATCACCATTCAGGCCAGCCAGGTCACGGCCAATTTGACTGACTTCCCCGTGCTGATCAACCTGGCCACAGACGCCGATCTGGCTGCCTACGCCCGCGATGACGGGTTCGACATCAGCTTCACCTCCGATGACGGCACGACGAAACTGAGCCATCAGATCGAGTCCTTCGACGGGACAACCGGCCAACTGGTGGCCTGGGTCAGGGTGCCCGATCTGTCAGCCAGTCTCGATACCGACATCTACATGTATTACGGGAACGCGACCTCGACCGATCAGCAGGACATCGCCGGCGTGTGGGATTCGGACTACGTCGGGGTCTGGCATCTGAACGAGAGTGGCAGCGGAGCACTGTTTGAGTATCGCGACAGCACCGCGTATGGCAACCACGGAACCGGTGGGAAGCAATATGGCGATTACGTCCCGGTCCAGGTCAGTGGTGAGATCGGGTACGGACAGACCTTCGATGGTGTGAATGACTTCATTGATGTGGGTGAATCAGGCTGGGCTAACGCATCGTGGGGCTATCGCCGCAAGATCGTTATCGACTCAGGAATGGTCAGCGGATCCGCGGAATTGACAGACTTCCCGCTTCTGGTCAATGTCACCATTCCGGACTTGCGCCACACCTCCTATGGGGGCAAGGTTGGCAACCTTGACGGGAGTGACATCTTCTTCACCAACGATGAAGGTGGGTTCACATATACACCGACTGGCGGCAAGCTCTACCATCAGATCGAGGAGTACAACCCGCAAACCGGGCACCTGGTCGCCTGGGTCCGGCTCTATTCACTCTCACCGAACGAGGACGCCTCCGTATACATGTACTACGGCAATGCCGGAGCCTCCGATCAGCAGGACGCGGCCGGCACCTGGAGCAATGGCTTCGAGGCCGTCTGGCACATGGACGAGGATCAAGCTGGTTCGGGCAATCCGGCTGTTTATCAGGACTCCACATCCGGCGATCATGACGGTGATGACTATGTCACTGCCACGGGCAAGTCTGGACAGGTGGATGGCGGCCAGCAGCTTGACGGCACGGATGATCTCGTGCGGATCCTTGATCCAGGTGGCGCATGGGACTTCGGCGATGGCGGCCTGGATGCTGGGACCAGCGATTTGGCCCTCTCGGCCTGGGTCTATCTGTCCTCCTCGGGCGTCGAGAACTTCCCGACTATCATGTCCAAGGGTGGCGGTTCCGATACGAACGCCGGTTATTGGTTCAACTATCAGCTCGGCACCGACACGCTCGACCTGCGCGTTTCGGACGGAACCAACCGGTTCATCGCCAACTCGAACGCAGGCCTCGGCTTCGCGACCGATGCCTGGAACTATGTGACGGTTGTCTTCGATCGCTCGGTTGGCTCAGACACCGCCTACTTCTATCTAAATGGGAACCCGGTTGGCTCGGAGAGCTCGGCTCTGATCGCCGCCAACTCGGTGTCAGGCACGGAAAGTGTCGGGCTGGGGGGCTATCCTCCGGCCGCATCGCCTGACCGTCTGTGGATGGGCAACGAGGACGAGATCCGTATCGCGAGTACAGTTCGCTCGGCAGGTTGGATCGCAACAGAATTCAACAACCAATCCGACCCCTATGCCTTCTTCCGTATCCTTCCGGAAGAGCAACAGGCGGATGTCGAGCTGGATCTGACGGGGACACAGCTCACCATGGAGGCATGGATCAACGTAGACACGGGTGCACAGGCGGAAATCGGTGTGATGACCAAGGACGGTTACGGGACCGGCTATCGCATCGAGATACCATGGACACGTAGCATCAACCTGCAGTTGGGTGAAAATGCTAACTACGCTACAAGCGCCTCGACCTTGTCGGATGAGACCTGGTATCACGTGGTCGGCACCTACGACGGCACCGACATGCAGGTTTACCTGGACGGTGCTCCAGATGGCACGCCAAAGACGAAGTCTGCCCCGAACCTGGAAGCAACCGGCAAGGAATTCTGGATCGGCCACGGGGACCATGCCATTGAACAGGGATGGAGCTTCCCATGGGGCGGCGAGATCGACGAAGTCAGGGTATCCGACATCGCCCGTTCGGCGGATTGGATTGCGACCGAGCAGAACAACCAGACCTCCCCGCCGGCCTCTCCTACCTTCTACACCGTGGGCAGCCCGGAGCTCAACGGCGCCTTCTGCGGCCCCGACGCGGCCAACTCCACCATCACCGCCGTGCCGACCTCGATCGAGGCGGACGGGGTATCGACCTCGACCATCACCGTGCAGCTCAAGGACAGCTTTGGGAACAACCTTACGTCCGGCGGTGACAACGTCCAGCTGAATACCACGCTCGGTTCACTCGGCTCGGTCATCGACCAGGGCGACGGGACCTACACGGCGACGCTTACTGCCGGCACCACGGTCGGCACCGCCACGATCACCGGCACGGTCAACTCGACGGGTATCACCGACGATGCCACGGTGGACTTCACCGGCCTGTCCTGGGTCCAGTGCGACTACGAGTATCGAAAGCCGATCACAATCTCCGCCGGCCAGGTCCCATCCAACCTGACCAGCTTCCCGGTGTTGATCAGCCTGCCGACTGACTGGGATCTGGCGGCCAATGCCCGAAACGACGGCTACGACATCGTCTTCACCTCGTCGGACGGTGTGACCAAGCTGTACCACGAGATCGAGCATTTTGATGGCGCCACTGGCGAGCTGGCAGCCTGGGTGAAGGTGCCGGATCTGTCCTCGAGCGTTGATACCGTTTTGTACATGTACTACGGCAACCCATCCGCTTCCGACCAGTCGAATCCAACCGGCGTCTGGGATAACGATTACAAGGGCGTCTGGCACCTGAACGAGTTGGTGACCGATGAGGTCACCGGCGCCATGCACTCGGACTCAACGGCGAACTCGAACAACGGGACGCAGTACAACAACGCCTCGATAAACGGGAAGATTGCTGGCGGGCAGGATTTTGATGGAACGGCGGACGAGATCACCGTCGACAGTTTCAGCGGCATCGCCGGCTATCCGGTGACGATCTCGGCCTGGACCGCAGCCACCGGCGACAACGGCTCGTTCAGAGCCGCTGGCACCGTCGGCCTGGCAATGGATCAGTATTTGGGAATCGGGTGGTCGAACCCCACCGGCGACACCGAGATTGCCGCTCGCAACACCAGCTTCGAGAGCCACGGCGGTCCGGTGGTCGGACTGAACACCTGGACCCATATCGTCGGCGTCTTCCGCAGCCCGACCGATCGCGAATTGTTCGTGAACGGCGTCTCGGCCGGATCCGACACAGTTTCGGTGCCTGACATCGTCAACCCCGACAAGTTCCAGATGGGGCAGTCGCTCGAAAACGCCAACGGGCCCATGTGGGTCGACGAAGTGCGGATCTCGGATATCTCTCGCTCGGCGGACTGGATCCAGACCGAATTCAACAACCAGTCCTCGCCTTCCTCGTTCTACAGCGTCGGAAGTGTCGAGGCCCACGACAGCTTCTGCAGCGGCGCAACCGCCTCGTGGTGGGACTGCGACTACAGTTATCGGATGCCCGCCACGGTCACCGCCGGCAGCGCGGACGTACCCGCTGCCTATTCGGTATCGCTCACGTTTGACCATCAGGCCCTGGTCGATGCCGGCAAGTCGCGTGCCGACGGCAATGACATCCGGATCGTCTACTGGAATGGATCCTGGTACGACGAGGTCGATCGGGTGCTGGACCCCGGTTCATCCTGGTACAGCACGACGACCACGATCTGGTTCCAGACGCGGGCTCCCATTTTGGCCTCCGCCAGTGACACTGACTATGCCTTGTATTACGGGAATGCCTCGCCAGGAGCGCCCCCGGCCGATGGCGGAAACGTGTTCATTCACTACGACGATTTCGAAAGCGGCGACCTGAGCGCCTGGGATGTGTACACGACTGGCTCGCCTGGCGACACGGTCGCGGCTTCGACCGACCACGCCAACTCGGGCAGCTATTCGCTCAAGGGGCAAGTAGACACTACGGTGGTGGCCCAGGCGGCAGTCTGGCAAGACTTCTCGGACCAGACCACGCTGCTGGCCAAGGCCTACGTCTATCTCGAGCCAGGGTGGTCGACCTCGGATCATGTCACGCTGATGCAGTTCGTGGACAACACCAATGGGTGGGTGAACGTTCTCGGTACGACCATCAACACCGACATGACGCTCTACATGTGGAACGCCGTCGCCGGCGAGGCCTATGGTTACACTACCACCACCCCGATCACGACCGGTGTCTGGCACACCTTGGAGATGCAGGCCACCATCGGGGCCGGCACTGGCGAGGCCAGGTTGTGGATGGACGGGAACCTCGAGGCTTCGGCAACCGGTATCAACCTTGGCACGGACGGGATCGACCGCTACTCTGCGGGTCTCTACTGGGGCAGCCCACAGGACGAGGCGAACCTAGTCTACCTCGATGACTCTCAGGTGCGCCAATGGTTGAGCTCCGAGCCCACGACGGGGCTCGCCGCCGAGGAAGGCTCAACCTGCGTCGGGGTGGCGGATCCGGCCATGTCCACCATCACCGCCGGGCCGACATCCATCGACGCCGATGGTGTATCAACCTCGACCATCACCGTTCAACTCAAGGACGCGCTCGGGTACAACCTGACCAGCGGTGGAGACTCGGTGCTGCTGAACGCGACCCTCGGCTCTCTGGGCTCGGTCAGTGACAACGGCAACGGGACGTACACGGCCACGCTGACTTCAGAGGCCACGGTCGGTACCGCAACGATCACCGGTACGCTAAACGCCGTCGGCATGGACGATGATGCCACGGTCGATTTCCTCACCCCTGGTTGGGTGCAGTGCGATTACCAATACCGCAAGCCGATCACGATTCACGCCGGCCAGGTGAGCGGCTCGCAGACGGACTTCCCGGTCTTGATCAACCTGGCCTCGGACGCTGATCTGGCGACCTATGCCCGGGCGGATGGCTGGGACATCTCGTTCACCGCCGACGATGGGACCACGCGACTCAGCCACGAAATCGAGTCCTTCGACAACACCACCGGGGCCCTCGTCGCCTGGGTGAAAATCCCTGACATCAGTTCATCGTCGGATACCATCATCTACATGTACTACGGGGACGCCACCTCGGGCGATCAACAGAATGTGGCAACGGTTTGGTCCAATGGCTATGCCGCTGTCTGGCATCTGGCGGAAGATCCCTCGGCCGGCCCGCCGCAGATGGTCGATAGTACAGGCAATGGCTACGACGGTACCTCCAATGGCAGCATGACATCCGGCGATCAAATCACCGGTTTGGCTGACGGCTCACTGGCGCTGGACGGAAGTGACGACAGGATCAGCGTGGGTTCGATTATCGGGGACAGCGCGACGTTCACGATGTCTGCCTGGTTCAATACCACCTCGACCCAGTCCCCGATGAAGATCCTGGCCGAGGGGAACACGACCAATAACAACACGCTGATCTACATTGACGCCAACGAGACCCTGGCAGGCGACGTTGAATTCTGTGTTCGGGATGACACAGGTGTTCCAGGTTGCCGCTCGTACGATGGCGGCTACAACGATGGTTCCTGGCACTATCTCGTTGGCGTCCAGAGCGCCAAAGACAGTCGCGAGCTGATCGTCGACTCGATCTCTCGTGGCACGAATTCGACCTCCCTGGGCACGCTTTCACCAGAAACGGGGAACATCGGCGCCATCAGCCGTGTCGCCACCGACCATTTCTTCGCCGGCCAGGTCGATGAGGTCAGGATCTCGACCGTCGCTCGCTCCTCGGGATGGACGACGACGGAGTACAACAACCTGAGCGCGCCCTCGAGCTTCTATGGGGTCGGAACGGCCGAAGACAACGCCAGCTTCTGCGGCGGAGGGCCGACCCCGACGCCGACTCCCACGCCGACCGCGACGGATACATCCACCCCGACACCGACCGCGACGGAGACATCGACCCCGACACCGACGCCGACCGCGACGGATACGGCCACCCCGACG
>CAZGRL010000140.1:0-8524 GCA_964528155.1 uncultured Anaerolineaceae bacterium | reverse complement strand
CCCCGGCATATCTTCCTAGTTTGGCGCGTCAGATTCATTCACACGCTCAGAGGGGGGAGGGTTAGGGTGGGGGGCGATCCTCAGAGCAAGCCCCGCGATCCATCCCCTGGCTAACCCGTCCCGCCCAAATGTCACCCCGACAAGGTGAATCTCGTCATGCTTGACGTCTTACAGGGCGGGAGGTAGACTTACGGAGACCCCACCCCCCTGGGGGGGGTATCGAGCAGGAGAGAATGCGGATGGACAAGGACGACACGCTCCGCCGACTGAAAAACGCGGAAGGCCACCTGCGGGGGATCTCACGCATGGTCGAAGACGGTGCTTATTGCATCGATCTGATCCGGCAGATCCAGGCCGTTCAGGCCGCCCTCAACAAGGTGAGCAACCAGATCCTGGCCGATCACCTGCACTCCTGCGTCATCACCGCCGTCCGAGGCGAGGACCCGGCTGAGCGAGAGCGGGTCTTGAAGGAGATCACCGAGGTCTATGAAATGGCCTCGAAAGTCTGAATCAAATCACACACTCTTGGAGGATCGAATGTCAAGCATCACCTACAACGTTCCCAACATCTCCTGCGGTCACTGTGTGCACACGATTGAGACGGAGCTGTCTGATCTGGAAGGAGTCGTGCGGGTGAAGGCCGAGCAGATGGACAAGCGCGTCACAGTGGACTATGAGCCTCCGGCGACGCCGGACGCCATCCAGGCGCTTCTCACCGAGATCGCATATCCGCCGGCACTCTAGCGACGCACGCCTCAAGTAGGTACGCCAGCATGGGGCTGGCGGCAGGTTCTCGCCCGCATATCGGATCGATCGACCGGCCGGAAAACATGCGACGCGGGCAGGTTGGAGAAGGTATTTTGTCTGAGATGACGAGTCATATCACGCTCCCGGTCACCGGGATGACGTGCGCCAACTGTGTGGCAACGGTTGAGCGCAACTTGAAGAAGCTTGACGGCGTCGAGTCGGCGATCGTCAATCTGGCATCCGAGCGCGCCAGCGTGGACTTCGATCCGACCAGGGTCACCCAAGATGACCTGGTGCAGCGGATCCGCCGCGCCGGATACGACGTCGCTTTGGGGTCGGCCGATCTGGCAATCCAGCGGCTGAGCGATTCAAATGACGCGCGCCGCCTCGAGAAGGCACTAACGGCGCTCCACGGAGTCGCTAACGTATCTGTGAATCTGACGACCGAACGTGTCGGGCTGCGCTATATCCCCACCGTTGTCAATCAGTCAGAAATCCGGCGTGCCATCGAAGCCGCCGGATTCGGCGTGATGGACGCCGGCGGGGAGGTCGAAGACGCCGAACGCACGGCCCGGATGCGCGAGATCCATCACCAGCGCAACTTGCTGATCATCGGCCTGGCGTTCACCGTGCCACTATTTGCGCTGTCGATGCTGCGCGATTTCGGCCTGTTGCCGGCCTCGATCGCCGCCTCGAATTGGATCGGTTGGTTGATGTTCGCTTTGGCGACGCCGGTGCAGTTCTACGTCGGCTGGCAGTACTACGACGGCGCGTTCAAAGCACTGCGCAACGGCTCGGCCAACATGGACGTCTTGATCGCCATGGGATCGTCGACGGCGTACTTCTACTCCATCCCGGCGCTCCTCGGCCTGATCGAGGGCCACCTGTACTTCGAGACGGCGGCCGTGATCATCACGCTGATCGTCCTGGGCAAGTTCCTCGAGGCGCGCGCCAAGGGCCGCACCAGCGAGGCCATGCGCAAACTGCTGAACCTGCAGGCCAGGACGGCCCGCGTCGTACGAGACGGACAGGAACGTGACGTGCCGGTCGATCAGGTCGTCGTCGGTGATATTGTCATGGTCCGGCCGGGAGAGAAGATCCCGGTGGACGGCGTGGTGATCGACGGCCGGTCATCGGTCGACGAATCGATGCTGACCGGTGAGTCGATGCCCGTCGGCAAAGGCCTGGGCGACGAGGTCATCGGAGCGACACTCAACAAGCTTGGATCACTCAAGTTCGAGGCCCTGAAAGTCGGCAAGGACACCGCCCTGGCGCAGATCGTCCGACTGGTCGAAGAAGCACAAGGAAGCAAAGCGCCGATCCAACGTCTGGCGGATCAGGTGTCGGCTGTCTTCGTCCCGGGGGTGATCGCCGCGGCCTTGCTCACATTCCTGGCGTGGATGTTCCTCGCTCCGCCGCCGACCGGCGACACGAGCGCGTTCACAAGGGCCCTGATCAACATGGTGGCGGTTCTGGTGATCGCCTGCCCGTGCGCCATGGGGTTGGCCACGCCGACAGCGGTCATGGTCGGTACGGGTAAGGGAGCCGGATACGGGATCCTCTTCAAGTCGAGCGAATCCCTCGAGCGCGCCGGCGCGGTGACAACCGTGATTCTGGACAAGACCGGAACGATCACGCGCGGCCAACCCGCGGTGACTGACGTGCTATTGGCGCCCGACTGGCAGGATGAGTCCCGACTTCTGACTCTGGCAGCCAGCGCTGAAAAGTCGTCGGAGCATCCGTTGGGAGAAGCGATCGTGGCCGCGGCGGGCTCGCGCGAGCTCAAGCTGCTCGAGCCAGAGGGGTTCCGCGCGGTGGCCGGCAGCGGGGTGGAAGCCCAGATCGACGGGCACAAGCTCCACGTGGGTTCGCCCAAGTCGGCTGAGGAGGCCGGCTTCGCCCTGGACGGGCTGGCCGGCGAAACGGAGAGGCTCCAAGCCGAAGCCAAGACGGTCGTGGCCGTCAGCGTTGATGGTCGTGTTGCAGGTCTGCTGGGGATCGCCGACACGCTCAAACCGGGGTCACCCGAGGCGGTCGATCAGCTTCGCCGCATGGGCCTCGAAGTGGGCATGATCACAGGCGACAATCCGATGACAGCCGAAGCGATCGCCCGCAGCGTCGGGATCGAGCCGGTTTCCCCCTCGGGCCGTCGTCTGGTTCGGGTCGAGGTCCTGCCCGGTGACAAGGCGGCCGAGGTGAAGTCACTCCAAAGCGAAGGTGCGGTCGTGGCCATGGTCGGTGACGGGATCAACGACGCGCCGGCGCTGACCCAGGCCGACGTCGGGATCGCCATCGGTACCGGGACGGACGTGGCCATTGCCGCCGCGCCAGTGACGCTGATCAGCGGTGATCTGCGGGGCGTCGCTCGAGCCATCCACCTATCACGCGGAACCATGCGGACGATCAAACAGAATCTATTCTGGGCGTTCATCTACAACATTATCTTGATCCCGGTCGCCGCGCTGGGCTACCTGAATCCGATGATCGCCGCCGGCGCAATGGCCTTCAGTTCAATCTTCGTCGTCACCAATAGCCTTCGTCTGCGAGGTTTTCGAATCTCGTAAGGATTCCCTGGCAGTATGAATGCTGCCTGCTTTGGTCGATTCGACGACCATGCGGAGTCCTTGCGAGAGGGTGCACCCGGAATCTTGTTGCACTCCACGGGTGAGATAAGCTGATTTGGGGTTGTGAGGGGGGCGAAGCCGCCCCACAACCCCAAATCAGCCAGGTCTGCTGTGGGACTGTGCAACAGTCCGCTGGATACACCCCTTGCGAGATCTTTCCTTGCCCAGGCGAAGGCGATCGATTATCCTACCGGGCGCGTTCTTGTCTGGTCCGCGACGAATGGGATCAAGCGCTTGGAATTGAAATCACAGCCCCGCGGGATCATCCGCGGCGGACTGGAAGGTAGGGAGTGTTGTGGAATCGGCGAATCTGACGATCGGCATCGCGGCGCTGGCCGGTCTGGCATCTTTCCTGTCTCCGTGTGTTCTGGCACTCGTTCCGGCCTACATTGGATACCTCGGCGGGCGATCGGTCACGCCCAGCGGTCAGGTCGTTGAGAATCGGTGGGTGACCTTCAGCCACGGTGTGGCCTTCGTCCTCGGTTTCAGCCTGGTCTTCATCATCCTGGGCGCGGCAGCCTCGGCCATCGGCTCGCTGCTCTACGATCTCCGTGGCTGGCTGGCTCGAATCGGCGGGGTGGTTGTGATCTTGTTCGGCTTGCATACGATGGGCGTGATCAACATTCCATTCCTGGACTACGACACACGACGGCAGGCGGTCCCGAACCCGAGCCTGGGATATCTCTCCTCAGCCCTGATGGGCGTGTTCTTCTCGGCGGGTTGGGCTCCATGCGTAGGGCCTGTACTTGGCGCCGTCCTCACCCTGGCCCTCAACAGTGCCAATCTGAGTCAGGGGGTCATCCTGCTAACGGCCTACTCGGTCGGTCTGGCGATCCCATTCCTGCTCGCGGCGCTTGGAATCGGTAGGGTGGCCGAGTTGATGCGGCGGCATGGAAAGCTAGTACACTACCTGTCCATCGCCACAGGAGCATTGCTGGTTGTCATCGGTATCCTCTTGTTCACCGG
Source organism: uncultured Anaerolineaceae bacterium (assembly GCA_964528155.1). Lineage (GTDB taxonomy): Bacteria > Chloroflexota > Anaerolineae > Anaerolineales > E44-bin32. Next base: position 4,187 of record CAZGRL010000140.1, on the reverse strand, counting down.
CACATTGCAGCAATTGGCCCGCTTCGGCTTCTTCGTCGACCTCGGGCTCTGACCCTCATGCTTGACGGACCGCGTCGGGAGTCGCGCTGGGTCATTCCAGCGGCCGGACTGCTGATCGGGCTGGCTCTGGGATTGATCTACTTCTTCGGGATCCCGGCAAAAGACGAGGCCGGCCTTCTGCTTCAGCCTGAAAGCACTTCGGGGACTTTCGTGCCGGGGCCCTTCGTCGGCGCCCCGGCGCCCGAGCTCACAGCCGAAACAGTCGATGGGGGGCAAGTCTCCCTCGAAGATCTCCGCGGGAAGGTTGTTGTCCTCAACTTCTGGGCGACGTGGTGCGCGCCGTGCCGCGAGGAAATGCCCGCTCTCGAGGCGCGCTACGAGAAGTACAAGGATCGGGGGCTTGTCGTCCTGGCGATCGATTTCGACGAGCCGGCCGAGGACGTGCGCGCGTTCAGGGATGCTCTTGGACTCACGTTTCCTGTGCTTCTCGATCCGGGTGCAGTGATCCAGCAGCTCTATCGCGTGCGTGGCTATCCCACGAGCTATTTCGTCGACAGAGACGGAACGGTCCAGGTGCAACACATCGGCGTCATGTATGAAGATCAACTGGACGGGTATCTGACGCAGTTGGGAGTAGCGGTTCAATGATGCGTGTCACGTTGTTCACACAGAAGGAGTGCCAGCTCTGCGATGAAGCCCGGGATGAGCTCGAGGGGCTGCAGCAGGAGTTCCCCCATGAACTTGTCGAGGTCGACATTAACTCCGACTCGTCCTTGCTCGCCCGTTACGGCGAGGAGATCCCCGTCATCAAGGTCGGCCCATATGAGTTGAGGGCTCCATTCGGGTCGACCGAACTGAGGGTGACCCTTGGGGCGGCGATGAACGGCCGTCCGCAGGTGCCGGTCCAGGCGGCAACGCCGGTGGAACGCGATCAGGCGATCCTGCTCAACCGTATCGTGTTGGGTTTCTCACGCCATTGGCTGGCGGTGTTCAACCTGCTCATATTCATCTATGTCGGACTGCCTTTCGCCGCCCCGACGCTGATGAAGCTGGGCGCGACCACCCCGGCGACGTGGATCTACAAGGCGTATTCTCCTCTGTGTCACCAACTGGCATTCCGATCCTGGTTTCTGTTTGGGGAGCAGCCGGCCTATCCCCGGGCGACAGCCGGGACGAGCCTGGTCTCTTATGGAGCAGCAACGGGACTCAGCGAGGATGATTACTGGGGCGCCCGGGCGTTCATCGGAAACGAGCAGGTGGGGTACAAAGTGGCCTTCTGCGAGCGGGACGTCGCTATCTACGCCGGGATGTTCCTGGCCGGGCTGCTGTTCGCGCTGGTTCGGAACCGATTGGGACCGCTTCCGCTGCTCGCCTGGTTCGTCGTCGGCATCGTCCCGATCGCCCTTGACGGTGGGACTCAGCTCTTGTCGGCGATCCCCTTGCTGAACTTTCCGGTGCGGGAAAGCACACCGATCCTGCGCACGCTGACGGGCGGGCTGTTCGGGATCATGAATATCTGGCTGGCCTATCCGTACGTCGAAGAAGCGATGGAGGAGACGCGCACTCTGGTCGCCGCCAAGCTCGCCGGGGCGGGAGTGATTGCAGCTGGCGATTGACAGCCCGCAAGGTAGGAATCGATTGAGACGCGTGGAGGGAACGACACGGCCGTTCCCTCCACTCTTTTCGGCGCTCAAGCCGGCGGTGAAGCGACGGAATCGAGACACACGGATCGCAGATTCAAATTGGATGAGGCGATACACACTGAAGGCCCGCCCAGACGAGATCGGACAAAGCGGCAAGACGTCGTCGAAAGATCGTCGTTCCCGGGCATAGCTGGTCTCCACCTTCCCGCCGTGGTAAACTGGCCCCATGCCATTCCGGCAGGCCGGGCCCATTCGTTTCTTCGAGTTTGAAACGCTGTCGAATGCAGGCCTGATACAGGCAGTTTTCACCCGTCAAGGTGGGCTGAGCCCGGAGCCATGGGCCTCGCTCAACGTCGGCGGCACAGTCGGCGACGACCGATCCCGTGTAGACTCGAATCTCGAACGGTGCTTCAGCGCCGTCGGACGTGAGGCTGCCTCTTGTCACGATGTGTGGCAATCTCATTCGTCAACGGTGGTCTTCGCCGATTCACCTCGCGCCGGTCAGGATCGCGTACGGGCCGACATCCTGATCAGCGGCAATCCCAAGGTGACGCTCTTCATGCGCTTCGCCGATTGCGTGCCGATCTTCCTGTTCGACCCCGTCGCGCGGGCGATCGGCCTGGTGCACGCCGGGTGGCTGGGAACCGTCCGCAAGGTGGCGGGGGAAGCAGTCAAGGCGATGATAGGCCGTTATGGATCAAGGCCCGCGGACATTCTTGCTGCCATAGGGCCCTCCATCTGTCGTGAGCATTATCCGGTGGGACCAGAGGTCGTCGAGCAGGTCAGGCAGGCTTTCGGGGATGCCGCGGACGAGCATTTGCATCGATCGAACGGGGCGACACAGTTCGATCTCTGGTCGGCGAACCGGAACCTGCTCCAGTCGGAGGGTGTCGAGTCGATAGAGGTTTGCGGGATCTGCACGGCGGCTCACCCTGAGGACTGGTATTCGCACCGGGGCGAGCGAGGCCGGACCGGCCGTTTCGGCGCGTTGTTCGCTTTGAGAGAGGAGTGATCTCGCGTGAGCGTCGCCTCCGGAACTGCTCTTGTCGAAGAGATCGCCGCAAACGTCCTGAGGGTGCAGGAAAACGTGACTGCCGCGGCTCGTCGGGTGGGCCGCTCAGAAACGATCCTGTTGGTCGCTGTCAGTAAAGGACAACCGACGGCGCGAATTCGGGCGGGGTACGCCGCAGGGCTGCGCGATTTCGGGGAGAACCGGGTCGAAGAGGCCGGGCCCAAGATCGATGCATTGAACGACCTGGCGGATATCCGTTGGCATATGATTGGACACCTGCAAAGCAGAAAGGTCGGTCAGGCAACGGGGAGATACGACCTGATCCACTCCGTCGATCGTCTCAAGATAGCCCGCTTGCTTGATGCGCGGGCAGCCGAGAGCGACGCACGCCAGCCCATCTTGCTCGAGTGCAACGTCTCGGGCGAGGAGTCCAAAGCCGGTTGGCCGATGTCCCGGCCGGAAGACTGGGACAAACAGACCGAGGCGATCGAATCAGTGCTCGGGATGAGTCACCTCGAAGTTCGCGGCCTGATGGCGATGGCACCGATGAGTGATAATTCGGATCTGGTACGATCGGTGTTTCGCAGATTGCGAGAGCTGAGAGACTACCTCGCCCGGCGGTTTGTCGGCGACTGGTCCGAGCTTTCGATGGGCATGACCGACGACTACGAGCTCGCCGTCGAAGAGGGCGCGACGATCGTCAGGATCGGACGAGCGATTTTCGGCGAGCGACCAGACGAGGATTGAAGGCGGACATCGGTCGGATGCCCGGCACGACGATATATCCGCACGAAGGAGGATGAGGTTTGCTATTGCCCCTGATCAGCGCGATCAACTTGGCCGGAACCATTCTGACCGTGATCGTCCTTATCGATGTGGTCCTGAGTTTCTTCCTCAGCCCATTTCATTCATTCCGCCGGACGCTGGATTCACTGGTCGAACCGATGCTCGCTCCGATTCGGCGGGTCGTGCCACCGGTGGGGATGTTCGACTTCAGCCCGCTTGTGCTTATCATCTTGATCCAGATCGTGCAGACGATCATCGTCCGTATGCTGGTGGCCATAGGCTGACAGGGAGAACGAATGCGCAAGTTCAAACTGCATGACGGCAAGCAAGGTGCAGCACTCACCATCCGCGTGACGCCACGCGCCCGGCGGACGGAGTTCTCGGGGTTTCTGGAGGACGGCACGCTGCGTGTTCGTGTGGCGGCACCGCCGGCGGAGGGTAAGGCCAACGCGGCGCTCATCAAGTTCCTGGCGGAGGTCCTGGACGTCCGTGAGAGTCGGATCGAGATCGTCGCTGGTCAGAAGGGTCTCGACAAGATCGTATCGGTGCTGGACATGGATGCCATCCAGGCGGAAGATCGGATACAGACATGGCTTTCGGCGCACATGCCGGATGAGCCGGAGGACGGCTGACAGCCAACAGCTATCAGCTATCAGCCAGCAGCTTTCAGAGAAGAGCACAGAGAACAAAGCAATAGACAACAAGCAGTCAGCAATTAGCGATTAGCAGTTAGCAATTAGCGGGAA
>CAZGRL010000139.1:0-8904 GCA_964528155.1 uncultured Anaerolineaceae bacterium | reverse complement strand
ATCACTTTCTGGGGTTCCTCGAACGAGATCATCCTGACCTGCTGGCCGAATACCGCAGGCTGTACCCCGGACCGTACGCGCCGAAGCGTTTCCAGGAGGAAATCAAGGGGACGGTCAAAGAGATCAAGCTCGAGTTGTCGTTCGAAGATCACGCCCGCCCTGGCCGGGTTCTGCGGCAGTTGCCCCTCAGCCTGTGATCTGGGCCTGGGAGGCGGCCTCGACGGTCTTACGTCTGGCGAATCCCGGGCGATTCGCCAGGGGCGCGGATTGAGGGTAGAGTCTAGTTGTGCAGCCCGAACCAGGGGGATACCGCGGTCAACTTCCCTTCTAGGCGAAAGGGCCACCGATGTCCGAAGAAATGCCCGTCCCCATCGAGAACTGCTATTGGGTGCTTCAGGGCAAGCTGCTCGCCGGAGGGTACCCCGGGGCGCACAGCAAGCGGGAAGCAAAGGAGCGGCTCGAGCGATTCCTCGAGACCGGCGTCAGTGCATTCGTCGATCTCACCTATCCCGGCGAGTTCGGGATCAAGCCGTACGACTCTTTTCTGCTCGAGTCGGCCGGAAACGGCGGTCCTCGCTCCGAGTACCGGCGATTCCCAGTGGGGGACATGCGGGTTCCCACGCCAGAAGTGATGAGCCAGATCCTGGATGCGATCGACGATGCGCTCGACTCAGGCCGGATGGTCTACCTACACTGCTATGGCGGGCTCGGCCGGACGGGAACGGTCGTCGGGTGCTTCCTGGTGCGGCACGGGATGGATGGGGACCAAGCGTTGATGGAGATCCGTCAATTGAGACGAGGCACCCCACACAGCTACCTCGATTCGCCGCAGACTCCTGAGCAGGCTGAAATGATCCTGAGATGGAAGGACTGGGATCGGGAGGGCGTGGCACCCAGATCGTGAGCCATGCGCGTAGCTGTGCAAGATCGAAATCCTCCATCCGCCGGATACCTGGTTGAGATGGTTGGAAGCCGGAGAAGAATGATGAGGGGGAGACTCCTGGGAGCATTGGGCCTGGCGGTCGGTCTGTTCGTCGTCGGATGCAGCCAGACGCCCGAGCTTCAGGGGGCTGAAATCGCCACGCCGCCCCCCTCGAGCCCGGTCGCACAGCCGACGGACCTCCCACCCATGGCGATCCCTCCGACGGCCGCAGAAGCTACAGACCTCCCCCAAGAAGGTGACGCCCCCCAGGGCGCGCTTGCCCTGAGCAGCGCCGCACTCAACCCCGGCGAGGTAATCCCTGTTCGCTTCTCGTGTGATGGGGAGGACATCTCGCCGGAGTTGGAGTGGGGCCAAGCGCCCGCGGGTACGGTCAGCTTGGCGCTGATCATGGATGACCCCGACGCGCCCGGTGGAACCTGGGTCCATTGGGTGATTTTCAATATGCCTCCCGACCGGACCGGGCTGCCGGAAGGGATTCCCTTGGAGGCGGAGTTGGCCGACGGATCACGCCAGGGGGCGAACAGTGGCAGGGGCCTCGGCTATGCCGGCCCGTGTCCTCCGGGCGAAACACACCGCTACTTCTTCAAGCTGTATGCACTCGATCAGATGTTGGACCTGGCTTCTGGGGTCACCGCGGCAGAGCTGACCGCGGCGATGGATCGACACATCCTGGGTCAGGCCGAGTTGATGGGGACGTACACTCGCGACTGAGATCCCTCTCAGGCCCTCCGGTACAGAGCGACCTGCCAATACAGTCCAGAGCTGTGATAGCGACGTTCCAGCCCAGCCGCCAGCACGCGGTCTTCGACCTCTCGCGTCCGGTGGGCGAAGGCGCGGTACGGATGACGCCGGATCGCCTGAAACAGGTTCAGCAGGCGAAGCGCGAGACGAACCCACCATGTGTCGCGCGGGTACACCACCCCATACAGATGCGAGGCGCGGCCGGCCGAACTGTCGACCAGCGAAGGCATATCTTCGTAGCAACAAATCACCCGGTCGAGCGTGACGATGTCGGCCTTGCCGAGGCTCGAGGCGAGCTCCACGTAGTCGCCGCGAACCAGCTTGAGGCGTTCCAGCGTGGCATCGGCCTCGGCGACCTGTCTGGCAGCGTCGAGGGAGGGTCTGGAGGCATCGACAATCACGGCCTGTTGGGCGCCCGATGCCAGCAGGGCGTGCGTGAGCGCCCCGACGCCGGCGCCGATATCGATCAGTGTCCGGCCGGCGATCCCCTCCTTCTCAATCGCCTGGATCAACAGGCGCGTTGTCCGATCCGGTCCTTTGCGCCGATAGCGGCGAAGCTCGTGCGCCACCATCTTCTCGTCGAACAGCGATTCAACCCCGATCGTCCTGCAGCAATCCATGTTGCCCTCTTCTGACTGTACTCAGCGAGGCGGCTTCGGTCCAGCGCCGCTTCATGAGTCGATCTGATCCACGAAGCACCACATCCAGTCTTCCCCCGGCTCGAATGATTTCATGATCGGGTGGCCGGTCTCATGAAAGTGAGCAGTGGCGTGACGGTTCTTCGAATCGTCACAGCAGCCGACGTGACCACAAATCATGCAAATGCGGAGGTGGACCCAGGTGTCGCCGATCTCGAGACACTCTTTGCAGCCATTTCCGCTCGGCGTGACGTCGCGTATCTGGCCCACGTGTCCGCATCCCAGCCGGTATCCGCCGGCCCCGCCTACCGCGCCGGCGTCGTTCTGCGGGCTCACGCCATCTCCTTTTCGACGTTGACCGGGCGCAGCGTGTCGATGTCGACCGTCGGAGAACTCAACGGGAGGGAGATCCTAAATCGCGTGTCACCGGGCTTCGAATTCACCTGGATCGCGCCCGAGTGTCGACGGACCATGATGCTGTACACAATGTCTAGCCCCAGTCCGGCCGCGTGGCGGGTGTCCTTGGTGGAAAAGAACGGTTCGAAGATGTGTGATTGGACTTCAACAGGGATGCCTGGTCCGTCGTCGGCGATCTCGACCGTGAGATTCTCGCCGTCCAGACCGGTGTGGATCCATATGTTGCCCTCGCCGTCCAGGGCGTCGATGGCGTTGGCCAGCAAGTTCGTCCACACCTGGTTCAGTTCGTTGCCATGGGCCCAGATGGGCGGAAGACCCGGCTGATACTCTCGATGCAACTCAATCCGCTCGAGTCGATGGCGCAGGATGATCAGCGTGCTTTCGATTCCGTCGATGACGTTGATCTCCTGTGACAGTGCGCGATCCATGTAGGCATAGGCTTTCACCGCGGCCACAAGCTGTGAAATGTGTTCTGTGCACACGTCGATGGTCTGAATGAGGGCATCGACGGTGATCAATCCGCAGATCCAGCTCAGCGCATCGTTGACGGATTCTGCGGCGAGTCCTTCCGTGAACATTGCCAGGCGTGCCGGTGTCGTCCCGACCTCGACGAGGCGAGGCGCGAGATCCCATGAATTCTTGACACCGCGCTGGGTGAGCCAGGCTCCGAGCACCTCCTCGGCGTCCGCTCGGGCGACGGCGTCGATCAAGGCAGGCTCAGTGGCGTGTCGAGTAGACAAAGAGGAACGAAAGAGGCGGTCGAGCTGAGCCGGGGCGAGGTGCAGCTCTGCCAACCGCGCCGCGATCCCGTACAACTGGTTCAGTTGCTCCCGCAACTGGCTGGCGGCGCGCCTCCCGGCGGATGCGGGATTGTTCAGCTCGTGGGTCAGCCCGGCGGGCAGCTTTCCGAGGGACGCCAGCTTCTTGCTCTGGTGCAGGATCGCCTCAGTCGTTCGGAAGCGCCAGATCAAACCCTGGATGATCACGCCGCTCGCCGGTGTCTGCGAGGCGACCTGTTGTAGATAGGCGTCAGCACCGACCCGAATGAGACGACAGGCGCTGGCGGCTTCGAGGCAGCGCATAAACACGGCGCCGATCAAGAGGGGTGGGTCACCATCACGGCGCGTGAATGTGCACGGTGCGGCATCGCGCGGTGAGGCCTCGAGTTCCCCTTCGACGAGGATGTAGAAGTGGTCCGCCAGATCTCCCTCGGCGACCAAGGCCTCGCCTTGCCCAAGCTCAATCTGTTCACCCAATCGAGAGAGCCAGTCGAACTCTTTGGAGTTCAGGACGGCAGAAAGGAGATCCGGGGCATTTTCCACATTGGACCCTTTTGAGCGTACCGGACAAATGGGAGTGGGATTGCCTTATTGTGCCATGAGTATGGGCATTCCGTCGAGGTGTCGCCGCGCGGGTGATGTATCGCAACATGAGGGCTCATCTTCTTCGTGGGGGGCGAAAGGGAGCAAGTGCGTTTTCCCCCTTCGCCCCCCACCCCCCTCCATCCCCTTCCGCAAATGGCCGTTGTCGGACCGCTCCGCTACGGCACGACATCGGCCATCCCTGGTTGCAGCGTGGCCTTGGAGTCTGCAAGTCACGGGTTCAACGAAGGTGGCCACTGCCATCTGAGAAGAAGGATTACATGTCGCGTACCCACGCCAGAGAGAGGCGGTTCTCGTAGGCGCCAATCGGGCGCGACCGCGCCATCTACTCACCCTTCCTCCCAGTGACCGTGCCCTCACCCAGCGAGATGGTACACTTCTGGCTTCCGGGGCAGGGGGACTATCACCTCGGTCGAAAGACGGCCGCCGTGCTCGGGCAACGAGCGGAAAGCGGAGAATGCAGACTTCGACACTGGAGCGCGTGGACGACAGTCTTGAGGCGAGGCCCGCCGAACCGGCCAGAGCGACGGGGTTCCAGACTTCGAGCGTCTTGACGATCATCGCCGGCCACGCCGTGCACGACATGTACACGGCGTTTCTCGCGCCGTTGCTGCCGTTGTTCATGGCCGGCTTCTCCCTGACGGTTACACAAGCGGGCGCGCTTTCGCTCTTCCTGTTGCTGCCAGCCACGATCCAACCGGTTATCGGTCGCATCGCTGATCGAAGGAATCTCAGGCCGCTCGTCATCGTTGCCCCCCTCGTCGCCGGCATCAGCATGAGTTGCCTGGGCCTGGCGCCGAGCTATGTGGTGCTGGCGCTCCTGTTGGCGGTTGCCGGATTGAACACGGCCGGGTTGCACGCGGTGGCGCCGGCGATGACCGGCCGACTATCGGGCGAGCATCTCGGCCGCGGGATGGGCCTGTGGATGATGGCCGGGGAGTTGGGTCGGACGATCGGTCCGTTGGTGATTGTCAGCGCCGTCAGTCTGTTCACCCTGCGTGGAACGTTCTGGTTGATCCCCGTCGGCGCGGCGACGTCGGCGATCCTGCTCCTGCGTTTACGATCGGTCTCGGACGCGCCACCCCTGATTCAGGGAGACATCCCGTGGGGGAAAGTGTTGAGACGCATGGCGCCGGTGATGATCCCGGTCGCCGGAATCATGCTTGTTCGCGGGCTGATGCAGGCGGCGATCACCAGCTATCTTCCGACGTTCCTCACACTTGAAGGGGAGAGCCTGTGGTTCGCCGGCGCTTCACTCTCTTTGTTGGAGGCGGCCGGGGTTGGCGGGGCGATGCTGGGCGGCGTGATGAGCGACAGCCTGGGTCGTCGGCGCGTGCTTGCCGCTTCTGCGTTGGCCGCGCCGGCTTTCCTGGTGATGTTTTTGCGGACAAACGGCTGGCTTCGTTTTCCCCTGCTCGTGCTCCTCGGGTTGAGCCTGCTTTCGATCGCGCCGGTAATCATGGCCCTTGTGCAAGAGAGCTACCCCGAGTACCGGGCGATGGCCAACGGGATCTATATGGCACTCAGTTTCTCGTCGGCATCGGTCGGTGTACTCATCGTGGGAATGCTGTCGGACTCAATGGGAATGCGGCCGGCCTTTCTCATCAGTGGACTGACGATGTTGTTGGCAGTCCCCCTGATCTCGCGCCTACCCAGGCGCGGCCAACGAGCGACTGTGGCGGCCTAGACAGCGCGAAATCCCCTTCCGTCTAATTAGCGAGCCGGCTCTACGGAGACGACAGCGTTCAATGCGTTGACGCGCAGGATCCAATCGCTCCCGGTCTCGAACTGGGCGTACTCGGCCACATCGGTCGGGGTGTACTCGTACACACCTTGCGGTGTCTGGAAGGTCACCTCGTACGTCTCGCTCTCGTCGCCCGCTCGTTGTGATTCGGAGAGAGTGAGCTGAGGCCAGGCTGGGTTGAGGTCCGAGCCGCTGGACGTGGCCGTGTTCACCATGTGCCATTCCTGCGCAGTGTACTCGCACCATTCGTCGTAGACCTCGTAAGTGCAATCCTGGACGACCTCACCATAACCGCCCCCGGTGTCCACGGTGTATGGCGTACCGCAAACTTCAGTCGAGACCGCGGCCGGCTCGTCGCTGGTGGTCCGATACTTCAACTCGCACGATTGGGCCTGCGCCCCCGAGGGTAGCTCGTCGCGCCAATCCTGAAGCTGGACGGGGCCCAACTCTTCGATGGTGACGCTCCGGGTCCACTGCCTCCCCAGCACCTGGCCTTGTAGATCCTCGGTTCGCCCCAGCAGCAATATCGCCCCAACCGCGAGCACGCAAAGGACGACCGCACCCAGGACGATCCCGATCACGGGCAACTTGCGCCCGACGCGAGCGGCTGGCCTGGCAGCCGGGGCCGCCGCGGGAGTTGCAGATTTGGGCAAGGCCGTCCCGCAATTGGTGCAGGCAAGGGCATCGCCTGGGTTCTGCGTTCCACACGCCGGGCATACGACGGACGCCGCCGGCCCGCTCCGGAACGCGCCGACAACACGGCCGGCCTGGCGCGCCTGGCCGCCGGCGAGGTCGCCCCCGCATGCTCCGCAGAACTTGGCTCCGCCCGGGTTTCGACTGCCGCAATAGGGGCAGTGAATGTCAGGACCAGCCTTGGCGCGGGCGAGCTCGGCTTCATCTTCGATGAGCTTCTCTTGCGCGGCCTGTTCGAACTGAACGTCCTCCGGCTGGGGTGCTCCGCAAGCGGTACAGAACTTGTTCGGGCCCGGATTGCGGGTGGCGCAGCGCGGGCAGGTCCATTCGAGTTTCACATAGCCGACGGTCTTCTTCACCATGTGAATGCCTCCCCCGACGTGATTAGTTGGATCAGGCGACTTCATGGAAAGATTAGCTCGACGGAAACGATCGCGCCAGTATGCGCTGCTCCCATCCCGCCCGGGGACGTCCTTTTTGTGGAGAGGGAAGGGAGCAAAGTGCGTTTTTCCCGCTAACATCATACCGGACGAACTGCTCCCCTTCCCCCTCCACCCCTGCCACTACCCCGCTAGGATCGTACGGGGCGACCTGCCCCCTTCCGCAAACGGCCGTCGAGAGAGTCGTCTGCGATGGCGTGATCCCGGCCTTCCCTACTTGGAGCAATGCTTCGGTTCTTGTGGCTGCAGATCTCCGACCTGCGCTCCTCACCCGCGACGGGGGCGCACCAATGAACGGTGCGGTTGCAGGAGCACTCGCCCGCCGTCAACGTGTTCTTGTAGCCGCAGGTATCAACATGCGTCGGTGAATCGTATGCATGAACCGCCGTTTCGTTCCGCGGCCGAGTGGGGCAACATCGCAGCGATTCCTTGGCGCCTGAAAGGGGCCTCGGCGCTTTCGGCGGCTCGGAATAATGACGCGATACGGAAGCGGACCCCAGGGGAGCGATCGTCGATCGTCCATCGTCCGCCTATGCAGGGTGCGGCTACAAAAGCTCTCGCCTGTTATGGAGGGCGCGGTCGGCGGACGGGCATCGAGCGTTCGCCGGTCTGTGCCGGCACACCCTGGGGCACGAGCTTCCCTCGACACGTCATGATGCCGGGTGTATAACACCTCCCATCCTTCCCTTGTTTCCCCGGAGAGGCTGGTGCGCCAATGCCCTGGTACACCATACCTGCGCTGATCGCGGCTGGATTCGCTGCTGGTTTCATCAACACACTCGCCGGCAGCGGGTCCTTGATCACACTGCCGGCATTGATCTGGATCGGGCTGCCGGCAACCGTCGCCAACGGCACGAATCGAATCGGAATCCTGATGCAGAACGTCGTCGGCGTCGGGAGCTTCATGCGTCATCGCATCCTCGATGTCCGCGGCACTCTCCTGCTCGGCATTCCGGCGACGATCGGCTCCGTCATCGGCGCGCAGATCGCTGTCAATTTGGATGAGGTGATGATGCGCCGGGCGATCGGCGCTGTCATGGTCGCCATGTTGATCGTGATCATCATCCGACCTCAGCGCTGGCTTGAAGGCCGTCAAACCCAGTTGGACGGCCGCCCGACATGGGTCCAGCTCATCATCTTCTTCGCTATCGGTGTCTACGGCGGGTTCATCCAGGCCGGCGTCGGCATATTCCTGCTCGCCGGATTGGTTCTGGCTATCGGCTACGATCTGGTCAGGGCGAACGCGGTCAAACTCGGGATCGTGCTTTTCTACATCCCGTTCGCGCTGGCGGTGTTCTTCAGGAATCATCAGGTCGATCTGCTGGCGGGTGTGATACTGGGAGTAGGAAACATGCTCGGCGCATGGGTTGGCGCCAGGACGGCCATTGAGCGCGGCGCGGTGTGGGTGAGACGGCTGCTCATCGCCGTGGTGATCGTCAGCGCGGTCGATCTCCTCGGGATCAGCCAGCTCGTCATCGGCCTCGTCAGGTAGATTCGCCTGGGGAAGCGTAAGCGAGTGAAACGTGAATCTTGTCATCGGCCTGATCGCGCTCTCGGCCGTCTCCGACTTGCTGAGCGGAATGCGCGACGGGAGCAACTTCGTCTCGACCATCATCTCCACCCGGGCTCTCGGTCCGGCCGTGGCGCTGCGAATGGCCGCGGCCGCTCTGTTCGCCGGGCCCTTCGTCCTAGGGGTGGCCGTCGCCCGGACCTTCGGGCAAGACATCGTCGATCCGAAAGCGATGAGCCTCGAGGTGCTCATCGCGGCGACAGCGGGTGCGGTCATTTGGAATCTGCTGACCTGGTTCTTCTCCGTTCCCAGTAGCTCGACCCATGCGATTCTCGGTGGATTGCTGGGGGCCGTCGGTGTCGGCTCGGGTTTCCATGCGATCTTCATCCACGGACT
>CAZGRL010000138.1:0-9053 GCA_964528155.1 uncultured Anaerolineaceae bacterium | reverse complement strand
GTAGCCGTACGCGTGCCACAGCAGCGTCGCGCCCTGCGGCGTGGCGTGCACCTCCTTCGTGAGCCGGTACACGGCGTCGTACTCGTACTCCCGGTACCGGGTGTCCTGATAGGTGATGCGCGTCGGGTTGCCCACCTTGTCGCGCTCGTAGGCGAACGACGAGACGGGCGCGTAGTCCGGGTCGCTGTTGAGCAGCGTGGCGAGGCGGCCCACCTCGTCATAGACGTAGTCGGTGCGCGCGACCAGCTCGTCGCCGGGCGCGTAGAGATCGAGGCGCGTCGGCTGCCCGACCTTGTTGTGCGTGTAGGCGGCGATCGTCGTGGTCCCGTCCTTGATCGCCGCGACGCTGTAGACGTCGTCGTATTCGAGCGTGACCGTTTTGGGCGTCCCGGGGCCCGAGTAGGTGAGCGTCACCTTGTTGTTCGTGTCGTCGTAGGTGTAGGCGACCGTCTTGTCGTCGTTCGCGCCGTCGTAGCGCAGCCGCTGCACCTCCTGCGTGATCCGGTCGAGCTTGTCGAAGGTGCGCGTGAGGCGGCTCAGCTCCGTGCCCGTCGAGTGGTCGCCGTCCCACGTCGAGGCTATCACCATACGGCTGGCCAGGTCGTAGCCGTACGAGACCTCGGAGACAACCGTCGCGGACTCCGTGTGCTTGACGTTCGTGAGCCGGTTCGCCCCGTCGTAGTCGTACTCGGTGACCTGCTCCGCGCGGTCTGTCCGCGTCTCGATGTTGCCGCTGTCGTCGTAGGTGTATTCGAGCGTCTTGTCGTTCTCGTAGGTGGTGGTCAGAAGCCGCCCGTTATCGTCGTAGAGGTACGTCGTCTCATTGCCGTTCTGGTCCGTGAGCGTCTCGACGAGGTTGCGCTCGTCGAGCGTCAGCGTGACAGTCGTGTTATCAGCGTAGATTGTCTGGGACAGCCGGCTGCGCGCGTCGTAGACGTAATCGGTCTCGTTCCCCTCCTGGTCTTTGCGCACAATCACGTTGCCGAGCTCGTCGAGCGTCAGCTCGATCGTGTTGCCGTCCGGCAGCGTCGTGTTCCAGAGCCGGCCGGCCGTGTCGTAGTCGTACGCCGTGACGCGCCCTTCGGGATCCGTCTGCTCGACGATCCGGCCCGCGTCGTCGAGCGTGAGCGCCTCGAACGTGCCGTCCGCATACGTCGTGTTGATCAGGCGCCCAACGTCGTCGTACCCGTACCAGGTCTCCTTCCCGAGCCGGTCCTCGCGCTTCGTGATCCGGCCCGCCTTGTCGAGCGTGAGCTCTTCAGTTCGCCCGTCCGGCAGCGTGGTCTTCCACAGCCGGCCGCGGTGGTCATAGGCGAACTGGGTGACAATGTCGTTCTCCTGCGAAGCCATCTTGACGGTGACCTTCGTATGGTTCCCGTCGTCGTCGTACTCGTACTCGGTCACCAAATCACCGGTTGTGACCTCGGTCGTTGTTTTCACGAGCTGCCCGAGGGTGTTGTAGTCGGAGTGCGTCTCGTTAGCGAGGGGGTCCGTGACCGTGACGCGCCGGTTGAACGAGTATGGTTCTGCTACGATCGTGAAGTCGTCATACGTGCGCGTCGTTTCCTTGTTGAGAGCATCCTTGACGCTTGTGACACGATCGAGTTCATCGTAGGCATACGTGGTCAGGACGATATCGTCCTCGCCGGTGTCGGGATCTACCCTATGCGTGACCGTTTCAAGCGGCCCTGGTCTGGTATAGGCGTAGTCGATCCTTGTCTCGACGTTCTCGATCCCGTCGGCGTACTTGACGCTTTCGCGGCGTCCGAGCACGTCATAGGCATAGTCGGTCACAACGTCGTCTTGGCCGGCCCGCACCTGTGTGACCGACGTGAGCTCACCGGTGTAGTCGTCGTAGTCGTACTCGGTGACGAGGTTCTCACCATCCGGATCGACGGCTATCTGCGTCCGCCGCGCATACGCGTCGTACGTAAACTCCGTCTCCTCGCCCTCAGGGTTGATGATCGACGTGATAAGAGAACTCGCCTGGTCGCCGTAGTCGTACTCGTACTTGAACTCGGTGACCAGCTCCTTCTCGTCCTGGCCGCCCGGGTCGAGCGTCTCGATGATCTTCCAGAGCCGGTTGCATGAGTCGTACTTGTACTCAGTGACCTCGCCCTCGGCGTTCGTGAACGTCCGCCGCTTGCCGTCCGGGTAGTAGGTCAGTGACTCGGCGTCATAGGAGCTTTCATCGTCGTAGTAGCGTACCGAAGAGAGCCAGCCGCGACCGTCGTAGACGTACTCTGTCCTGTAGTGGCAGCCCTCGGTGAGGCCCAGCGGGGTCGTGACGAACTGCAGCTTGCCGTCTTCGTAGTATGTGTACTCAGTTTTCAGGTCAACATTCGGGTTCGGCGCACCTGTGGTCGGCACCTTGTAGACCCAGGATGCCTCAAGTCGGCCGGTGTTCTCATCCGTGTCATAGTCGTTGCGCGTTTTGCTGACGGTGTCCCAAGTTCCTCCCTGGCCGTAGTAGCGAATGACCTCCTTGATCTTCGAGACGCCGTTGTCGTACACCCAAACGGTCCTGTAACGGTTGCCACTTCCGGATGCCGGTGGGGCAAGCGCCTCGATCGGCCGGTTCAGGGCGTCGTAAGCGTACTCCGTCGCGCGAAAGCCTTCCTCATAGTCCTTTGGAGGGTCGGCGACGAAGTTGACTCTATACTGTATAAGGCTGCTATCCTGGGCCCACTCGGCGACGGCCGTGGGGACGCCGATTCCCTTGTGTTTGTTGTCAACGTTATAGTCATAGTAGTACTTGGTGCAGTGCAGCTCGTTCGAGTCGTCGTCCTTCAGCGTGACAGTGGACACGTAGCCCGCGTCCTCCGTGTACGTGTACTCCGTCTTGAGGTACTCGCTTTCGCCCGAGTTGCGGTAGCGAGTGGCGGTCCTGACCAGCCAGCACTCGGGTTCGTCCAGCTCGTCGTCGTAGCCGTACGTCACCTTGCCGAAGACGGCTTCATCGGTGCTCCTACGATACGTTGTGCTTAGCTTCCCCGTCGGGTATTCCTCCTCCCCTTCGCCGATCGTGCAGTACTCGGTGTGTGACTCGATGCCGTCCGGGCCGACGCTGAGGACAAGGCGATCCCATTCGTCATAGGCGAAACGGTAGTCGGGCTTTCCATTGGCACCTCCCATAAGGCTCTCGAGAGTCTCGTAGTAGGCGTCGAGATCGAGGTCCTCCTGTTCCACCTTGCGCGTGATCGTCCGGCGCAGATTGCCCCTCTCGGCCTCAAGCGCGCCGCTTTCCCAGTACCTGTTGACCGTGACAACGTAGTAGTCCGTGTTCGAGCTGTTGTATGTTGGGTCATACCGCGTGATTCGTATCGGATTCCCGTACTTGTCGTATTCGATGTCGCGCTCGCCGCCGTCGGGGTACTCGACGGTCACAACGGCAGTGCTGAGGTCCTTGCCGAAGTAGTATTTGGTCGTGTTGTCCTCGGCATCCGTCACCTCCGCCCATCGTTCCAGCACGTTGCCAGCGATGTCGGGTGTGAGTTCAGGTACAACTTCGAAGGCGTCCTGACCGGCGCCTTCGCCTTCTTTGGTGCCGTGCTCGGTCGTATGGTAGAAGACTAGGGGTATGTCTTCCAGTCCGGTCAGAGGGTCGTCCCAGTTACCCAGATAATAGAAGTCGAAGAAGGCCCACATTGCACAGGGGTATTCGACCTTCACGAGCATGTGCTTCAGGAATGGGCTTCCGGTCAGCGTTGAGTACTCGTAAGTCGTCGTCTGTTGCAGCGGATCCTTGACTGTGATGATGTTGCCATCTGTGACCTCCGGCGAGCCGTAGCAGTAGCCGAACTCGGCAAGATCGGCTGAGGTGTCGGACCGCGTAACCTTGATTAGCTTCCCCTCAAGCTCCTCGTACGGCGCTGGATTCTCCTGCGCAGTCGTGGTGTCGTAGTACGTGAATGCGAGCGTCAGCGTCTCGGATGGGTCTGTGATCGACTCCAGTTGCCCACGGTAGGCGTACGATGGCTCGTCGTGGTATGTGAGCGTGGTCGTGAAGCCACGCCAATCGTGGTCGCCACTGTCTTCGCTCTCTTCCATCACCCGAGTGATGCTTGTGCATTTCCACCAGGTGTTCTGCTCGGCATCTTCGATTTCCTCGAATACGTAGGCGCGCAGCCCTATGCGGATCTGGATCTTCTGAAGCTCGCCGCCGTCCACAATGTCGTCAACGATCACGTCGGCTCGCGGGCAGCCGTAGTTGTCGTAGTCCTCGTAACGGAGGATCTGAAGGTCATAGTCGCCGAAATGGGCGATAAGGACTGCTGGCTCAACCAGGACATCGCCGTCATAGACGGCCTCCCGAACCGTCTCGAGCCAGATGTTGTAGCTGTGGGTCCAGCCGTAGCCAACAGGACCATCTTTGTGCGCTCGGCCGCTGTCATAGCTGATGGTGAACGTGAGACTCGATCCCATCGCGGGGTAGCTGAAGAGAGTTTGGGATTGGCGCTTTCGGCCCGAGCTGAAGGCGATGGGATTGCCAATTTCGTCCTCGCACTCGTCGTTCGGGTCAAGGAGCGCGTCATCGTAGTCGCAGAGGTCGCAGTTCATCTGGACACGCCAGCTGCCGGCCTTGCCGTCAGCGAAAAGGAACTGGGCCAACGGGCCAGCGAGGATTGCACCTATCTCGGCGGCGCCGGACTCCGTCATCAGGTCAATCGCGAAGCTGTTGATCTCGTAGCTGTACACGCCCTCGACAGGTGGATCATCAAAGCCGGGCTCAACCATCTCGTCATCCCTGAGGATCGTGTATGAGGAGCTTGCCTCGGCGTCCCTCCACGTGAGACAAGTCGACACGATAACCTGGTCGGTCTGCCCGTCGATCGTCACTTTCGTGTCGAACCGACAGTCATAGATGTCGGCACTCGCTTCGGGCACGCCAGCAAGCGCAGCCAGGACGATCGCAAGGGCAACCATCAGACTGGTCCGCGGGCAATGCACAGGGGGGCGCTTCGCAATCCCAAACAGACTTAGACTCAACTTCATTGTCCGTCTCCCCTCTTTTGAACCGGTAGCCGGTACAAGAGCAGCCTTCATTGCTCGTCAGCGGCCGACGCAAGCACCGCCAGGAGCGGGTTGATGCTGTCGATGTAAGAGCGTGAGCGCTTGGCCCACGTAGTGCTCGGATGCATTCGGATGACGTCCGCGAACGCGGACTTGCCTTTCGCATAGTCGCCGTCCAGGAAGTACGTGAGTGCCTGCATGTACGCATAGAATGCTGTCGTTCGCTGCTCATCGGCGCGGGCGCCCACGCGTTCGGACGCATCGGCCTCCAGCTCCTGAAAGCACGCCAGAGCTTCGCCATAGCGCTTGCCCCAGAACAGGCTCATGGCGCGGCAGTCACGGAGTCGGAACACGTCGTCCTGGGAGAGAAGCGTACGATGGTCAGCGAGCACGAAATCACACCAGGCAGTCGCCTCCTCGGGCTGCCACTTGATGAGGTAGCACTCGGCCTGAAGAAGCAACGCCTCTTTGAGCAGATCGTGGTCATTGCGTCTCTCCGCGTACCGGATGATCTTTGCGATCGTCTGCTCCACCTCGCGGCTCTGCAGGAGGCTGTCAGCGTTGTTGATGAAGCGCCGTCGTCCCGAACTCGACAGCTTGGGGTAGAGCCTGATGACCTGGCGTGCCTTCTCGCGTACCTGGGGTCGCCGTAGCTGGATCAGGAAGTACTCGCCGTCGTCGGTGGCGCTTGCAGAGCCGATGGCCATCATGCGGCGGACGTTGGTCGCGCACTGTCGTGCGTTGCGGGAAGGCGCTTGCGTGAGAAGCCGCACGTTCAACGCGCGCGCCCGATCCAGGTCCGGTTCATCGAAGATGTAGTTCGAGATAAGCACAGTCAAGGACTCGGCAGCCTCCGCGCTCCCAGGATGCGTGTCGGCAATCTCTTGAAGGCGTGCGACGCCTTCCTGACGGAACTGGCGTCTTGACAAGTAGAGCGAGTGCCGACGGATGAGCATGGCGAGGTCCAGCTGCGCGCGCAGAGCCCATGGCTCACGGATGTAGTCTGTCAGCGCTCGGTCAAAAGCGTCGATTCGCTGGCGAACAGTGTCGAAATCCTCCCGGTCAAATGCCGTGTCGATAAGCCTCAACTCTGCAACGAACCGCTGGTATGCGTCGGGCCATGCCGCGCGCACAACCTCGGAGCATCTCGTGGCGCGGTTCCAGTCACCGATGCGCGCGCAGGATTGGGCTACCTCCGCAGTCAGGCGGTAGGTCCACGACTCCGGCGGTATGATTTCGGGGGCTTCCTGGAAACGCTCAAGAAAGGCGTCGACCTGCTGCTGCACCGAACCAACGTCGCCAGCGTCGGCAGCGATTCTGATCAGGTCGCGCCGCGAATTCAGCTCGGCGCCGGTGCCCGGATACTCCTCTATCACTCTCCGAAGCAGCGCGGCAGCCGTCTCAGGGTCGCCGGCGTCGACAAGGTAGCTGTGGGCTGCGAGCGATAGCGCGTAGGGTGCTTTCGGCGACTTCGGGAAGCGCTCACAAAGCTCAAGGGCAATCTCTCGCTTCTCCTCGTCTCGCTCGCTACCAAAGGCTAAGCCGAGCAGCCACGCGCGCTGAAACATGATCTCTGGCACGAGCGGGGACTCGGGATGATCTAAGAGGATTCGCTTCAGAAGGCCGTCCGACTCAGCGTCTCGGCGTTCGCCATACAGCCCGAGCGCCAACGCCTTGTTCAGCTTGGCCTGCACGATTTCAGCGCCATCGGGATGCGCTGTGATATAGGCCTCAGCTTCGGCGAGGAACTCCTGCTCAAGTTTCTCTCGTTCCTCGACCTTGCCCGCGGCCCCAAGAGCGCGATACTGCGCGATATACTCCTCGTGCGGGGTAAGCGTGCCTCCTGCCGCATTCGCGCCCCAGGAAACAGCTATGCCTAGCGCGACGGCAGCGAGTGCGTACCACTGTCTGGTAAGTGTGCTCGTCATGCCCACGATGTGCGCTCCCACAATTCCTCCAGAGACCCGCTAGTAGCCAACCACCGTCGCACCGGTGGCCGGGTTGATGATCGCAACTGACGACGGCGGCGAGTCGTCGATGCATATCCTGAAAACGACATCGGCAGTGCCGGCCGCGCTGTACGTGATCTTGATCGTGTGCCACCCGGGATCCCATCCGCTCAGACTCAGTTCCTGGCCGTTCATGTCGCCAGTTCCCGATGTCTCCCACGTCTCGTCGACGTAGAGATTCCAGGTCCCCCCGTCGGTGGCGAAGTCAGCATAGATCTGGAGCGTGGTCGAGCTTGTGAAGAAGGCGGTCTCAACAGGATTGCCACCGACGAGCAGGTAGGACTCCTCAATCCCGGCCGGCCCGCCGTAGTGGTAGCCGATGTCGACCTTGCCGACGTCGACCTCCCCATCAAGCGACGTCGTGCTAGCACTCAGCGCGATCGCTTCAACGTGTGAGTTGTCGGACCCGGCGTCGATGCATGCGCCTTCCTGGTCGAGGTACCACTGCGCGCTCCAGTCGACCGAGCCAGGATCGTTTGCGTCGAACCAGTCCGGATCATATGGATCCGCCGTCAGTACCATCGAGTTGGAGCCGATCGCGAGTGCCTGGCTGGTATAGCCGTCCCACACATTCTCTTCGCAGTTCCAGAACGCGTTGTAGTCCTCGGTGAACGTGCCGGGAGGGCAGCTGAGATACACGCCCGCAGTAGTGCAGTTGGTGAAAAGGCAGTCCTTGACCGTGAGCGACAGATTATATGGGCTGATGTAGAACCCGGTGCGGACGCCTTTGTCAGCCCGATCGAACGTGCAGTCTCGCAGGGTCATCGACTTCAACGGCCCATAAGCGTAGAAAAGATAGCACCCGGTGTCGTTGTTCTGGAACACGCAGTTCTTCAGTGTGAAGGTGGTGGGATACCCCGCGTACACGCAGTACACACCCGTGCCATTCCGTTCGAAAGCGCAGTGGAGGATCTCGTCCGTCGAGGTTTCGCTTACCTGAAGTGCTGTGTGTAGCCCGATAAACCGGCAGTACGTGATGGACACCTCCGCAACGACGGTGACAGGGTTCCGGACAAGCGCGCCATCGGAATGGCCGTCGCGCTTTGTGCTGATCCCCATCGAGACGCTCGGTGCGCCGGCCATCACGATCGGGGTGTCTGGATCTCCATTGCAGGTCAACGTCGGCGGCTGGGTCGCGCTCGCAAGAAATCGCAACAGCGCCGACGACCCGCTGAAAGCGACGACCACGCCGGGTTCGATCGTGAGTGTTGCCCCGCTGGCGATCGAGCACACCTGGTTGTCGACCAGATAATCAATCCGGTTGTGGTGATAGCCGATCCCGACGGCTTCGTTTGAACCGGGCCACTCACTCTGCTTGGTCTCCATGAGCGGTTCCCACTCTGCGGTGGCGATGCTCGCAGGCACCTCGTTGGGCACCAGGTAGGTGAACGCCTCGTCATCGAGACCGGCCGATGCATACGTCTGTGAGCCTGCGCCCTTTCGGCACTTGTCGCCAGCGCCGGTCGTCTCATTCAGGTAGTAGTCGCCCGTCGGGACGCCTGTCTCATACGGGCTGCCGGTCAGGATGATTGTGTCATTCTCCTCCTCGCCTTCATCAGGATCATCGACTCCAGAGTAGGTGCCGATTTCGTAGAAGGCATTCTTCTCTAGGGTCCAGGACAAGCCGCCCGTGTTGCCTTCGGCTTTGATGCCGTAGCCGCTGTCATTCGAGAACAGGCAGTCGCGGACCGTGAACGTGGCCGACGGTGTCCCCGACGCGACGTACACGTAGAAACCGTCGCCGTCGTCGTCACACGTGCAGTTGGACAGCGTGGCGCTCAGATCGGAGGTTTCCAGCCACGCGATGATCCCGTCAACGCAGTTGGTCACAAGGCAGTTGTGAACGTCGCACGCCGTGTCCGAGGCGGCCCGCGCCACGGCGATGCCCCACCAGCAATGGTCGACGATGCAGTGCCGGATGCCCCCGTCAATCCCCATGCCCATTCGCAGGGCCGTCGCAGCGTACGCCGCCTTGCAGTATTCGATGACCGAGTCGTCGGATGCGTAGTAGTCGACGTTGAGGGCAAAGGG
>CAZGRL010000137.1:0-9110 GCA_964528155.1 uncultured Anaerolineaceae bacterium | reverse complement strand
ATCGCATCCCCGGCATATCTTCCTAGTTTGGCGCGTCAGATTCATTCACACGCTCGGAGGGGTGGGGGTGGGGGGAGTACCGCGCCCGCTATGCTATAATCCTCCGACCGGAGGCTCTTTCCTGGCCAAGAAGAACTCGTCCGCACGATCTCGGAGCCCCTCAGGCGCCAGGTCGCCCAAGTCAGGCAGGAATGCCGGGGCCCGTGGGGCGCCGAGCCGCGCCGCTCGGAATTCGCGGCGGAGAAGGTCGACCTCCACCGGGCTATCCGGGTTCGTACGCACCCACCGGCCGGAATTGCTCGGTGTCGTCCTCACCGGCCTGGGGCTAGTCACCCTCCTCAGCCTCGTCTCACCGGATCACCTTCCTGCAACCGGATTGTGGCTGCAATTGCTCCGCCAGGCTTTCGGCTGGGGCATGGCGCTCGTCCCGTTTGTGCTTATCCTCGTCGGGTTGCGACTGGCGCTCCGGGGTTATCGTGATCGGCTGCCACAGGTTGGCGGCGAGAAAATCCTCGGCCTGGCGGTGCTCTACCTGGTGATCCTGGTGGGCGTCCAGGCCGTCGTGCGGGGTTCGGACTTCGCCTCCAGCGTCGACCAGGCACTTCAGGGCCGGGGAGGCGGGCTGGCCGGCGCGCTGCTCCTCGAGGTTCTGCTGCGGACCATCGGCGGACCGGGCGCCGTCGTGGTCCTGCTCGGTGTTGTGCTGGCGGCCGGAATGCTCTTCACGGGTCTCTCCCTGGCAGGTTTCCTCGCCGGCATGTTCCGGCCTTTCCAGCTCATGGCCGGGCGTGTCAGGCCCGCCTGGGGCACCCGGCAGGCAGTCCCGGAGGGCCCGTCTCTGGCACTGCCGATACTCTCCGCCATGCCCGCAGGCGCCGGGGAGCAAAGGGGCATGCTGCAGCCCGGATCGCCCGCCGCCACTCCGGAAGCGAGCCCCGCGGGCGAGGGCGGCCAGCCGGCGGCGCATCCTTTGTGGATCTTGCCGGACCTGGCGGAAATCCTGGAGCCGGGGGCCGCCGGCAAGGCGGACGAGGAGTTCGAGCGACAGCGAGCGCGCCTGATCGAGGAAACCCTCCAGGCGTTCGGTGCGCCTGCCCACATTGTCGAGGTCAATCGCGGTCCGACGATCACCCAGTTCGGCGTCGAGCCCGATTTCATCGAGGGCCGGGGACGGCGGACCAAGGTCAAGGTCAGCAAGATTGCAGCTCTGGCGGATGATCTGGCCCTGGCACTGGCTGCGCCATCGATCCGGATAGAGGCGCCCGTGCCCAGCAAGGGCTTCGTAGGGATCGAAGTCCCCAACACGGAAATCTCCCTGGTAGCCCTGCGAGATGTGATGGAAGCCAAGGCCTTCCGCAAGCTCGACTCGAAGCTGGCGATCGGGCTGGGACAGGATGTTTCGGGTCACGCCATCGCCGGGAACCTGGCCTCGATGCCGCATCTGCTGATCGCCGGTACGACAGGTTCGGGCAAGTCGGTATGTGTGAATGCCATCATCTCGTGTCTGCTGCTGCGCAATACACCCGACGAGCTCAGGCTGCTGATGGTCGATCCGAAGCGCGTTGAGCTCACGGCTTACAACGGGATCCCCCACTTGCTGGCGCCGGTCGTCGTGGACCTGGAGCGTGTTGTCCCGGCCCTGCAGTGGGTCCTGCGGGAAATGGACGAGCGCTACCGTCTGTTTGCCAAAGAAGGTGTGCGTCATCTGGCTGAATACAACCAGCGGATGCTGGCGATGAACGGGCGACCGAAAGAGGTACTTGTGGTGATGATCGACGAGCTGGCCGACCTGATGATGCTGGCCCCCGACGAGACCGAACGCGTCGTCACTCGCCTGGCTCAACTGGCTCGGGCTACAGGGATCCATCTGGTCATCGCCACTCAGCGACCTTCGGTGGACGTCGTGACCGGATTGATCAAGGCCAACTTCCCCGCCCGGATCGCATTTGCCGTGGCATCTTCGATCGACAGCCGGGTGATCCTCGACCAACCTGGGGCCGAGCGCCTTCTTGGGCGCGGGGACATGCTCTTCCAGGCGCCGGACGCGGCCGCTCCCCTGCGGATGCAAGGGGCCTTCGTGGCCGAGGCCGAGCTGGCCCGCCTGATCCGCTACTGGAAGAATGCCGCGCTGGGCGGTGATGAAACAGCTCCGCATGTGGCGCTGCCAGCAGGGACGATTCCGGCCGGCGCCCCGCTCAAGCAGGCTGCCATGTGGGACGAGATGGAAAGCGAATCTCCGGAGGATGCCGACGACCTGTTCGACGAGGCCGTGACGATCGTCCGACAGATGCGCCGGGCGTCGATTTCGCTCCTTCAGCGCCGGCTCCGGATCGGCTATACCCGGGCGGCGCGCCTGGTTGACCAGATGGAGGAACAAGGGATCATCGGCCCGCCCACCCCAGGTTCCCAACCGAGGGAAGTGCTTGATTACGGCTCGCTCAAGGTAGTGACTGAAGATTAAGGCCGCACCTGGCTGGGCGCGGATTGCAGTTCGTCTCATCTCATGCTATGATGACCCAGGCACGCGGCGCTCAATCTCCTAGCAAGTCTCCGGTGGGTATCTGTCCCATAAATAGCTTCTCAGACTTCTACTCTGTATTGTATGACCGGCAACTGTTCGACCTTTAACCTCGCTTACGATTTGCCTGGTCGACAGGCGCACATGGAAAGGGGTGATTACGGGAAAGAATCTCCAATGATCTGACTCTACTTGCCACGTCCTTCCAATCCCTACAGGAGTGAGACATGCAAAAGAAGATCTTCTTCGCCCTTTCGCTGATGTTGATGGCGTCAATGGTCCTGACAGCTTGCGGTGGCGCTGCTGCACCCACAGAAGCGCCGGCGCCGGCGTTCAAGGCCTGCCAGGTGACGGACACCGGCGGCATCGACGACAAGTCGTTTAACGCCACCGCCTGGAAGGGTGTCCAGGATGCCATGACCCAGTTGGGTGTAGATGGGAAATACCTGGAGTCGCAGCAGCAAACCGACTACGAGAAGAACATCAATGCCTTCCTCGAGGAGAACTGCGACATCATCATCACCGTCGGCTTCCTCCTCGGCGATGCAACAGCTGCTGCTGCGCAGGCCAATCCGGATGCGAAGTTCTCGATCGTCGACTTCGCCTACGATCCGACCATCCCCAATGTTCTGGGCCAGGTCTTCTCCACTGATCAAGCTGCTTTCCTGGCCGGTTATGTCGCGGCCGGGATGACCCAGACCGGTGTCATAGGAACCTTTGGCGGCATCCAGATCCCGACAGTGACCGTGTTCATGGACGGCTATGCACTGGGCGCGGACTACTACAACCAGAAACACGGGACCGCAGTCGAAGTCAAGGGTTGGGATCCCGCCTCGCAGACTGGACTGTTCACCGGCAACTTCGAGAGCACGGATGACGGCCGCCGGATGGGCGAGTCGCTGATGGACGAAGGCGCCGACATCATCATGCCGGTCGCTGGCCCCGTCGGCCTGGGCACTGCCGCTGCCGCGCAGGAACGTGGCGGAACGTACATCATCGGCGTGGACGCTGACTGGGTGAACACCAACCCGCAGTACGCCGAAATCACCTTGACCTCGGTCCTGAAGAACATGGACATCACCACGCTCAACGCCGTCAAGTCGGTCATGGATGGGACGTTCGAGGGCGGTGTGACGGTCGGAACCCTCGAGAACGGCGGCGTCGGGCTAGCCCCGTTCCACAATATGGACTCGATGGTCTCGGCTGACCTTAAGTCCGAAGTCGACACCGTGGCGCAGGGCATCATCGCCGGCGATATCCAGACCTCGCCGTAGGCGGTTGTGTGCCTGCGATGGATAGATGAAGTTGAATGCCGAGGGGCCGGTCTTTGACCGGCCCCTCGCGTTCGGATGAACTGACGTGCAAAGCGTGCGTCTTGCGCGTTGATCGCGGGGGCTGAAGGTGGTGGGCGTTTGCCGGCGTGTCCAGGGCGCAGCCTGTGACGGCGGAGCCGCCTTGGGCTGGGAGATCAACACCGTCAATCACCGACGAGGCAACAAGACCCCGCTACTTCCGTCGTTCGGCTGTATGACCGTGCGTGGTAGAATGCCTCCACTTCGCGCCACCGTGCGCGGGAGGGAAGATGGCTCCTGTCCTTGAGTTGCGTGGCGTCACGAAGCGTTTTCCCGGGGTGCTTGCAAACGATCACATCGACCTGATCCTCGACGAAGGGGAAATCTTGGGCTTGCTGGGTGAGAATGGTGCCGGCAAGACCACGCTGATGAACATCCTTTATGGGCTGTATCAGCCCGATGAGGGCGAGATCATCGTGCGCGGGAAGCGGATCGAGGCCCATTCGCCCAGCGATGCCATCTCCGCCGGGATCGGTATGGTCCACCAACATTTCATGCTAGTCCCGGTGTTCAGCGTGACCGAGAATGTCATGTTGGGCGAAGAGACGACGATGTGGGGAGGCTTCCTCAATCGCCATAGAGCGTCAGACCGCGTGCGTCAGATCTCTGAGCAGTACGACCTTGAGGTCGATCCGAACTCGTACGTCTCGGATTTGCCCGTGGGCGTGCAGCAGCGGGTCGAGATTATCAAGCTGCTCTATCGTGAAGCCGACATCTTGATCCTCGACGAACCGACGGCGGTGCTGACCCCGCAAAAAGCCGACGAACTCTTCAAGATCATGCGAACCCTCGCATCACAGGGCAAGTCCATCATCTTCATCACCCACAAACTCAGGGAAGTCCTGGACGTCGCCGATCAAATCACGGTCTTGCGACTGGGGAAAGTCGTTGGGACGACGACCCCCAAGAAGACCACCCGCAGCAAGCTGGCGGAGATGATGGTCGGCCGTGAGGTCGAGCTCGAGGTTGAACGCATCCCGACTGAAATCGGGGAGCAGGTGCTCCAGGTCGAGAACCTTGTTGTGGCCGACGACCGAAATCAAGTCGCCGTCGATGATGTGAGCTTTGAGTTGCGCGCAGGGGAGATCTTCGGGCTGGCCGGGGTGCAGGGCAACGGGCAGACGGAACTCGTCGAGGCCCTCACCGGTTTGCGCAAAGTCACCGGCGGCACCATCCGAATGCTCAACAAGGACGTGACCCACACCAGCCCGCGGCAGATCACCGAACTCGGAACGGCGCACGTCCCCGAAGATCGACAACGAGACGGACTGGTTCTGGCGTATCCGGTTGCTGACAATCTGGTGCTCTGCAATTACTACCTCCCGCCATACTCACACGGCATCGTGATGCAAAGCGAAGAGATCGAGCAGACAGCCAAACGTCTGATCGAGGAGTTTGACATCCGCACGCCTTCGGCGCACACACCCGCCGGCTCTCTTTCCGGCGGCAACCAACAGAAAGTCATCGTTGCACGCGAGTTTTCGCGTCCGATCAAGCTGCTGATCGCCTCACAACCGACGCGTGGGCTGGATGTCGGTTCGATCGAATACATCCATCACCGGATCGTCGAGAAGCGGGACGACGGCTGTGGTGTGCTGCTGGTGTCGTCGGAGCTCGATGAAATCATGGAGCTCTCGGATCGTATCGGCGTCATGTATCGCGGGAAGATGGTTGCCGTGCTCAGTGCTGAAGAGGCAACCAAGGAGCACGTGGGACTTCTCATGGCGGGCGTCAGCCCCGAGAAGGCGGCGGCGCCTCGCCGCAAGCGCAAGGTCGAAGTCACGCTCTGAGAGAGGATCCCCTCTGTGGCTGAAGAGAAACCCAAGAAGAAGGCCTCCGAAATCCTGATGGAGGAGTTGATGGCGACGCCGACGGTGAAAGGGCCCTGGTGGCGGAGAGCCGGCCAGGTGGCGCTTATCCCCGTGCTGGCGGTTGTCAGTGGTCTTATCGTCGGAGCATTGATCATCGCTCTGACATCCGAAGAGGTGTACGCCGCCTGGGCTCAGTCGCCGATCCAGGCCGTGATCGTTGCACTGAAAGTCGTGGGCAGCGCGTATGGAGCGTTGTTTGCCGGTTCGATCGGAGATCCGACGCGCATTATCAGCGCCCTACAGGGCGGTGACGGGCTCGCGATCCGCAGGGCCTTCAATCCGTTTCTGGAAAGTCTGGTCGCCTCGACGCCCTATATCTTCGCCGGCCTGGCTGTCGCCCTCGGATTCCGATCGGGCCTGTTCAACATCGGGGCTGAAGGGCAGATTTTCATCGGAGCCCTCTCGGCCGCTTTCGTAGGTTTCTCTGTGACCGGCCTGCCGGCGATCATCCACCTCCCGCTGGCCCTGGCGGCCGGGGCCTTGGGAGGCGCCGCCTGGGGTTTCATCCCCGGATGGTTGAAGGCCAAGACGGGAGGGCATGAGGTGATCAACACTATCATGCTCAACTACGTCGCCTTCCGCCTCAGCGATTGGCTACTGGCGGGGCCGATGAAGCGACCTGACTCGTTCAACCCGGTGAGTCCGTCGATCCAACCCAGCGCCGAACTGCCGCGCTTCTTCGACTACCCGATTCGCTTCCACGCCGGCTTCTTCCTGGCCCTGGCGGTCGCCTGGTTTGTCTATTGGCTGCTGTTTCGGACGACCATTGGCTTCAACCTCCGCACCGTCGGCAGCAATCCCAATGCGGCCCGCTACGCCGGCATCAGCATCGTCGGCAATATGGTCCTGGCGATGTCGCTGTCCGGCGCGCTGGCCGGTCTGGCCGGGACCAATGAGGTGCTGGGTGTCAACCACAATGTAGCCATGGCCTTCTCTTCCGGCTATGGTTTTGACAGTATTGCCCTGGCATTGCTCGGCAAGAGTCATCCGGTCGGTGTCGTGCTCGCGGCGTTGCTCTTTGGGACATTGCGCAACGGCGCCACGCGCATGATGGTCACGTCCGGAATCCCAATTGACATCATCTCGGTACTGCAGGCGCTCATCCTGGCGTTCATCGCCGCGCCGGCCATCATTCGCACGGTATACCGGCTGAAGGC
Organism: uncultured Anaerolineaceae bacterium; assembly: GCA_964528155.1. Lineage (GTDB taxonomy): Bacteria > Chloroflexota > Anaerolineae > Anaerolineales > E44-bin32. Next base: position 2,212 of record CAZGRL010000137.1, on the reverse strand, counting down.
GCCGGTCGAAGCCGTTGAGGGCGTTTTTGCCCGCGGGTGGGGAGGCTGACCATGGCGACAACGACCTTGCGACGCGAACTCGTGGTTGCTTCGCCGACCCGTCAGAGGGTGATCGGGCTTGTCCTGCTCGGTATGGCAGTGGGGATCTGGCTGCTCTTCGGCCGACAGATTGGCCCGGATCAATTGACGACCTTCAGCCTGACGCCGGGCGGCTCGGATGTCGTGATCGGGGATTGGATCCTTCCTTCTTCTTTCACCTTGAATGTGCTGGCTTTGCTCAGCGCCGTGCTGGGGGGGATCCAACTGGCGCGCGGGTTCGGCCGCCAAACAACCCTGGTCCTGGCGCTTGTGGCGGGCACCTTCATCTTCTGCTTCCTGACCTGGGCCGCCGCCGGCCAGTCGCTCAATCTCGTCGGGTTGTTGACGACGAGCCTGGTCAAGGCGGTCCCGATCACGATAGGCGCTTTGTCGGGAGTCTTGTGCGAGCGCTCCGGTGTGGTCAACATCGCTATCGAGGGCATGATGCTCGCCGGCGCGATGGTTGGAGCGCTCGTCGGGAGCGTGACCGGCAGCTTGTGGGTCGGTCTGTTCTTCGCCGTGATCACCGGTGGCTTGCTCGGATTGGTGCACGCCGTGCTGTCGATCAAATACAAAACGGATCAGATCGTTTCCGGCACGGTGATCAACATCTTCGCCACGGGAATCACCTCGTACATCTCGGCCAAGTTCCTCCAGACTTACCAGGACTTGAACAATCCTGGCATCTTCCCCCGATGGCCGATCCCGGTTCTGTCGAGAATCCCTTTGATCGGTCCGATGCTCTTTGAGCACAACCTGTTTGTCTACGCCCTGTATTTCTTCCTGGTCGTGATCACCATCGCGCTGTTCTACACCCGCTGGGGGCTGCGGCTGCGCTCGGTCGGCGAGCATCCCAAAGCGGCTGACACGCTCGGAATCAACGTCTTCCGTACGCGCTACATGGCGGTCACCCTGGGAGGCATGATGGCCGGGTTCGGCGGTGGCTACTTCACCCTGGGGTCGGTTGGGCGGTTCGATGAGGTGATGACGGCCGGGCGAGGCTTCATCGGTCTGGCAGCCATGATCTTTGGGAATTGGACTCCCTTCGGCTCGTTCGGTGCCGGACTGGTGTTCGGCTTCGCCGACTCGCTTGCAGCCAAGCTGGCAATTCTGGGTGTCAAGATCCCTTCAGAGTTCCTCTTGATGGCGCCGTACATCGCCACGATGATCGTGCTGGCCGGCGTTGTCGGCCGCGGGCATATGCCCGCCGCCGACGGGCAGCCGTACGAGAAGGAATAGATCACCTCGCTCGGCGAAGAACTGACGATCGTTGCTCGGGCCGCCGTCCTCCCTGGCCTGTCCGGCCAGGACAGGCGGCGGCCCATTCCATTCTGGGCCACGGATAGCGCGGGGAGCGGATGTCGCTCCTGCCAAGCGCCTGTGTCACATGATCAAGCGGATGTCATCAATCGGGATGACGGGGGGATCGCCTCGGTCGTAGAAGCATGCACTCGAGTAGACGTAGTCTGCTCGCTCTGAGATATGGCAGTCACCATCACGGATGGGGTTATTGTGAATATACTCTATCTTCTCTCGGATGAACCGCAATGAGATGACATTCTTGGCCTGGATGTCTTGCCAGATGCTGTGGCTGTGACGCCGGTCGCGTCGATGTTCATGGAAGAATCCAAGAAGATCGAAGCGATGGCTGTTTCGTATCTCGGCGAGGAGCTGATGCGCCGTGAAGGAGCCGAGAGCTTGCAGCACATGGCCGATCTCTTGACGTCTGGGCTTGACCAATGCATGCCGATGGGACGGCATAAGGACGAAAGCAAACAGACGCATCACCCCGTGATTCCTGATGTACTCGAGGGATTCCAACACCGGCTTGGCGTATCGATATTCGGTGAAAAGCCTCTTCCAGCCGCATACCGTTGCCGTGACGAAATAGAGATGGGTTGGGTCGTGGTCGAATCGAAAGTCATCTCTGATGAATCCCCCACACAGGCATGACGATGAGGGCCACACGCGGTGCCGATTCACAGTATAGCTTGTAACGGGAGGGAATGTGTCCGCGCGGGGAGCGTGAGAGAAGATGCTCGGGCCGCCGTCCTCCCTGGCCTGTCCGGCCAGGACAGGCGGCGGCCCGTATGACCCGGCGCGGAGGATGGCGCCCTTGAAGATCACAAGGACC
>CAZGRL010000136.1:0-9129 GCA_964528155.1 uncultured Anaerolineaceae bacterium | reverse complement strand
AAGGGAAAATGTGTGTTGGACGGCGGCTGTGCCGCCGTCCAACACACATTTTCCCCTGTTCCTCGCGAGGGGCTTGCTCCCCAAGCTGGAATACACCCATGGCTTCTTTCGGATTGAGTTTTCTCGCGCTCTGGTATAGATTAATGGCAACGGCCGAGCAAAGCTAACCGTGGAAGTTCGACTCTACGCCACCCTCAGGAATATTGCACAAACCCGTCAGGTAGATATTCCTGTTGAGGCCGGCGATACCGTTGGCGACGTGCTCCATCGGCTGGTGGCGCGCTATCACCGCCTTGACGAGGCCATCTGGAACGTCGATGGTTCGCTGGCCGGACATGTGGCTGTGGTGCTCAACGGGCGGAATGTTCGTCATCTAGACGGTGTGGATACGAAGGTCTCCGCTGACGACCAGCTGGACGTATTTCCTCCAGTTGGCGGGGGAGCGGGCCCACCTGGTCTCACACGCGTGACTCTCAAGTTCACAAGCCACTTTCGTGCCCGAGCGGGTCTGAGCAAAACCGACTTCTCCTTCAACGGCAGCACATTGCGCGAGTTCATAGGCGCGGTCCTGCGAGACTATGACATCGCCGACCTCTTAATGGATCAGGGTGAGCTTGAGCCCTACGTGCGAGTGGCGATCAACGGGCGTTTCTCTCATTTCGTCGGTGGCTGGGATGCAACTGTCCCCAACGGGGCAACAGTGGTGTTCATCCACTCCTATGTCCTTGCTTTCTGACCGCCCGGTAGATCCCTAGTGCCCGGAACGCGGAGTCCTAGCCAGAGGCCCAAGTGGATACTTCTAGCTCGAACAGCGAAGATAGACTTACCGAAATAACGCTCCGGCTTACGGGTGACTTTCGCCGGCGGCTTGGGAAGCACCGAACCCGTTTCGCGTTCCCAGGCAACACCCTTCGTCAGCTCATGGCGGCGCTGGTCAGGGAGTTTGAGCTTGGCGATCGGCTCATGGCAGGCGACGAACCAAGACCCTATGTCCAGGTGGTGATCAACGGGCGTTTCTCATATCTGGTTGGCGGATCCGAGGCACACATTCCGGATGGGTCGACGGTGACGCTCTTTGCCTGCGGCGGCGTCCTGACCCCAGTGCCTCTTCCCCCGGGAACTACGTTGAAGGACCTGAAGCTTCATCCTCGGGGAGAGTAGAGAATCAACGAGATCCCGGTGCAGAAAGATGCGACGGCGGAGGAACGTCTCCGCCGTCGCCCACCTTCCACGGACATGGCTTGTCCTGAAGCTAGAGGATCTCAAGCTCCTTGAGTTTGCTTTCTGGGACCACCCCATTCTCCCAACCGCGTTCGGCATAGTACTCGGTCAGCATCTCATCCAGCTCGCACACGTGACCTTTGGAGCCTGGGCCGTCGGAAGGTTCTTTCAGGAAGCGTTGTGGCAGATAGTCAGATCCTTCACCGAACCCGTTCAGGTTGTTGTAATAGCGCTCCAGGTTGTAGACGCGCTCACCCACCTTCAGCAGTCCGGCTGCGTCCATCTCGTTGCCGGTGATCGCGGTGTATTGTTCGGCGAATGCATCCATGGACTCGGCGAAGGTCGCGAACTTGCACACGTCCAGGCAATCTGTTAGTGCATGGACGTTTTGGAAGACTACGGTGAGCTTGCCTTTGCCCTTCACCTCGAGCGGATCGGTTACATCGGTCGGTCCGAGCACATTTCCGATGACTTCGGCCGCCGGCGTATAGCCGCGCAGGTGGCAGGCGCCCCGGTTGGATGTGGCATACGCGATGCCCATCCCCTTGATGCCGCGCGGGTCATAGGCCGGAATGGACATACCCTTGACGGACATGGAAATCTCCGGGGCCCCCCATTTCTTGGCTGCACGCGCTGGGGATTGGGCGATGTCCTCTCCAATGCCCTCACGATAAGCGATCTTACGCAGCAGGCCGAGCATCCCCTCCGAGTCACCCCAAGCCAGACCATCGCCATCGAGCAGACCGCGCTCGGTTGCCTCCATGGCGACCGAGAGCGCGTTTCCGGCCTCGATGGTGTCCAGGCCGAAGTCGTTACAGCGATCGATCAGCGCGGCCAGCGCATTGGCGTCACTCATGTCGCAATTGGCCCCGAACGCCCAGGCCGACTCATACTCGACGCTCTCCATGTGCAGTCCAGCGTGAGGGCCCTCGGTGATTTCTACCTCCTTCTTGCAGGCCACTGGGCAGGCGTGGCAGGTGGGATCCCCGACCAGGATGGTTTCCTGGATGGTCTCTCCGCTGAGCTTCTCGTGTGGTTCGAAGTAAGTCGATTTGGCATTTCGAGTGGGCATACCACCGATGGCATTGACCATGTTCATAAGCACATTCGTGCCATAGACGGAGAGCCCGCCTTTCTTTGGGGAGGTCACGACGGCTTCATTCATGAGCTGTTCCAGCCCCCTGGTGTGAGCCTCCTTGAAGGCGTCCTTGTCGAAAGGCCGCGGCCGATCGTCGTGTACGCCTCTCACGACGACTGCTTTAAGGTTCTTGGATCCCATGACAGCGCCCGTGCCGCCTCGGCCAGAAGTCCGATCCTGCTCGTTCACGACGCAAGCGAACGAGACCAGATTCTCGCCAGCTTGGCCTATGGTCATCACCGACAAATCCTTCTCGCCGTGTTTCTCCTGCAGCGCCTTCACGGTCTCATGGACGCTCTTTCCCCACAGGTCGGAAGCATCATGCAGGCCTAGATTGCCGCCCTCGACATAGGCATAGATGGGTTTGTCGCTCTTGCCTCTGAAAACGACCCCATCCAGGCCAGCCCACTTGAGCCGCGCGCCGGACCAGCCGCCGTGGTGCGAATCGACGATCGTTCCTGTCAATGGCGATTTGGTGCAGACGGCGAGGCGGCCGCTCAGGTTCACGTCGGTGCCGCTCAGCGGACCGGTCATCATGCAAAGGATGTTGTCGGCGCTGAGGGGCTCTACCTGGGGTCCATTGTCGAAGACATACTTGGCGCCCAATCCTCGGCCGCCGATGTATTTGCGAGCGTTTTCCTCCTCGATGGGTTTGTACTCGGTTTCGCCGGTGGCCAGATCAACCCAGGCCACACGGTTGCGGTAGCCGCCGAAGTTCATGTCACACCTCTCTCTGTCAGGGTGCTGCTGTTGGCCGATCAGCGGGATGCGTCGATTACCAGCCGCGCGAAGAGGCTCCCTCCCCTCACGTTGAGCCTGGGTTGGTTCGCAATGGGCTCATCGATTAGTTGCGACGCTACAGAAATATCCCCCGACGTCTTCATTCTAGCGGAAAAGGAATGGCGAAGTCAATCGGCGGCTCTGGTTCGGGTGCATCCGGCGGAATGTTGCACTCTTATCCAAGTAGGCATAGACCGATCGTGCCTACTCCAGCCAGCGCTGGATCCGGCGGGCCCAGGGCCGCAGGCCTCGCTCGCCTTTGCATCCGCAATACAGGACATCCGAGCGTTGAAGGCGCAGCTAGACGCTCCCGCTCGTCACCCATTCCGGGCAGGCTGGATCGGGCACGTCGAAGATGCAGAATGTCAGACCGAATCGTGCCACCAGTTCCCAAAGCAGTCCATCAAGCCACTCCTCGTCGCGGAATTCGAAGACATGGCCCAGCTCGTCTGGCAGCTAAGCGGCGACGGCCTCCAGCCGTCCAGGGACCGGGCGCCAGCGCGGCGGGAGCTGCCAGAGGATGGGCCCCAGCTGATCGCCCACGCGCCGCGCATATGGCCGCGCCGTTCCCGTACGATCCACTTCCGAAGATGGTCGGCGAAATCTCTCTCCAGTCCTCCCCATCGGCGATCCTTCGTCCCATCCGATCTTCGCCGCGTTAAACGTCTTGTACACGGCCATCTTCCTGCCACTTGGCTATGCGTTCCTGAGGATTGCCCTGCGGATACGCGAACTGCGCAGGCCCTGAACCTACCTCCTTGTTCATCCAGGCTCGCGACAAAAAACCACCCTCTCGAACCATGAGGGCGGTTGGCGATTCTGGCGGGACCAGATGGGGGCATCCTGCCTGTCCCCCGGCCTGCTTGTCCTGGCCGGTTAGGCCAGGGCGTCCGGGGCAGGCTGGCCGGACAGGCCAGGGAGCAGCGTCGAAGGCCCCCTCCCAGGAACCTATTCCCCCTCCCCGGCGTCCTTTGTATGCTGGAGCCGACACTCGGAGGAGACTCCCATGTCCAAACGAGCGAAGTGGATCCTCGGCGGGGCGCTGGGCCTGATCGCCGGCGTCGCCGTCCTCGTTTCCCTGGCTGCCCACTACGCCAGGCTGCCGGAGACGGTCGACGACCTGGAAACGATCGTCCTGGGCCAGTCCCGCTACGTGCCCGGCAGCCAGGCCGCCCTGAGGGTGGTCGTGCGCCAAGTCGGCGGCGGGAAGCCCATCCCCGGCGCGGCAGTGGTCATCTCCATGGCCCCGGCCGGCGGCGGACAACCCGTCCCGCTCTTTCAGGGCACCACAGACGAACTTGGCGGGGCCGATGTGAGCTTCGCTGTGCCGGCCGGCCTCGACACCGAACAGACTCTCATCGTCGAGACCTCCTCCGCCCAGGGTGAAGACCGCCTCGAGCAACAGGTCACACTCGATCGCGATTTCAAGATCCTGCTCACCACCGACAAGCCGATCTACCAGCCTGGCCAGGTCATCCACCTGAGGGCGTTGGCTCTCAGCGCCTTCGACCGAGTGCCCGCCTCCGGAAGCGAGATCGAATTCATCATCGCCGACGGCAAAGGCAACAAGGTCTTCCGGACGACGGTCGAATCATCCGCCTTCGGTGTCGCCGCCGATGACTTCCAGCTCGCCAGCGAGGTCAACACCGGCGACTACAAGATCACCGCCCGTATGGGAAACACCAGTTCGGAGAAGACGGTCCAGGTCGAGCACTACGTCCTTCCCAAATTCGAGGTCTCCTGGCAGACCGACCGCTCCTTCTACCTCCCCGGCGAGCGCGTCCAGGGCTCGATCCACGCCGCCTACTTCTACGGCAAGACGGTCGAAGGCGGCGCTGTCAAGATCACCGGGTTCACCTTCGACTTTCAGCGCCAGGATGTCTTCACCATTGAAGGCGCGACCGATGCCGACGGTAACTTCGCCTTCGACTTCACCCTGCCCGACTACATCGTCGGCACCGACCTGGAAGGCGGCGCCGGTCGCTTCTACCTCGAAGCCGCCGTGACCGACCTGGCGGCGCACACCGAGAGTTCGAGCTTCTCCCTGCCCGTCTCACAAAGCCGCATCACCATCCAGGCTATCCCCGAGAGCGGCCAACTCCGGCCCGGCGTCGAGAACATTCTCTACATCCTCACCTCCTACCCCGACGGCACACCGGCGCAAACCGCGCTCGCGCTTAATATCGACGGTGCCCAGACGCGAATTCAGACGGGCGAGTTCGGACTGGCGGAGTATCGCTTTACCCCCGACTCCCCGTACATGTACTTTCAGATCTCCGCCCGCGATCAACTGGGCGCGACCGCCGATGCCGAGTTCTCTCTCGAAGGCCAGTGGAGCGAAGAGACGGTGCTGCTGCGCCCCGATCGAGCGACCTACCAGGTCGGCGACACGATGAACCTCGAGGTGCTCACCAATGTGCCCGCCGGTCAGGTCTACCTCGACATCGTGCGCGAGGGCCAGACGGTCAGCACCCGCTCGATCCGGGTCGACGACGGACGCGCCCTGGCGGCGGTCGACCTCACCCCGGATCTCTTCGGCACACTCGAACTGCACGCCTACAAGATCCTCTCCTCCGGGACCATCGCACGCGATACGCGCCTGGTGGTCGTCGATCCGCCGGACGATTTGACGCTCGGCATCGTCGCCGATCAGGATAGTTATCTTCCTGGAGATTCCGCCACGCTCGATTTCAATGTCACCGATCCCGACGGCGCGGGCGCGCAGTCGGCACTCGGCATCGCCGTCGTCGATGAGTCAGTCTTCGCTCTGGCCCAAGAGGATCCGGGTTTCGCCAAGCTGTACTTCCTGCTCGAGGCCGACCTGCTCACGCCCAAGTACGACATCCACGGGTTCAGCGTGCCAGACTTGCTGCGCGAGATCCCCGATGATCCCGTGCTTGTGACGGCGATCGACGGCGCGGCACAAGCCTCGATGGCCGAGGCCGCGACGCACGCGACACCATTCTCGCTGAATCTCAACTCGCACGCGGAGAAGATCCAGCGCGCCTATGACCTCCAACGCGCTTTCTTCGGCACCCTGGCCAAAGCCCTGTTCGGACTGGAGCTGTTCCTGCCGCTCGCCGTCGCCGGATTGATGGTCGCCAGCGTCTGGCGCCGCAAGGCGCTCGGCGGCGCGCTGACGATCACGCTCGCCCTGGCGCTCGGGCTGACGCTGGTCTTCTTCTTGATCCCCGTGCCGGATTGGGTCGGGACCCGAGCGATGGATCGTCTCGGCTACCTGCTCGAGAACTCCTTCTACGCAAACGATGTGATCCCCTTCGTGCTGCTCTGCCTGGGCGGACCGGGAATCCTCGGCTTCATCGCCCTCGTCGTGCGCGCCGTGCGCGATAGAGACTGGGGCCTGGGCATCGCCCAACTGTTTACGCTTGCTTTCATCCCGGTGCTGGTCGGACTTGCCGCAGCCAGCACGATGGGCGATGTCTCTCCGCGCGATTCGACGATCGTCATGGGCGTCTTGGCCTTCTTGCTCGTCCCGCTGGCCTACCTGTTCCGCTCGGCAGGGTTCGCCGCTGAGCGCCGGCTGGGCTGGTCGCTGGCTGCCCTCATCGCCGCGCCGGCGGTGATCGTGGTCATCCTGGTCCCGGCGGTGGCGTTGGGCACCACTCTGGCCTCAACCGCCAATGTCCTGGGAGACGGCGACATGTTCATGCGCGGCGCGGTCGTCGAAGAGGCGCTGCCCATGATGGCGCCGATGGCGACGCAGTCACCGGCCGACGTCGAGAAACAAGCCGGAGGCGGCGCACCGCAGGCCGGCGAGCCGCCGCGATTGCGCCAGTTCTTCCCTGAGACCATGCTCTGGCTTCCGGAAGAGGTCACCGACGAAGACGGCCGGCTCAGCCTCGAAGTCCCGATGGCCGACAGTATCACGACCTGGCGGCTGACGGCGCTCGCATCGACCCAGGACGGACGCCTCGGGAGCACAACCGCTGGCATCCGCGTATTCCAGGACTTCTTCATCGACCTCGACCTCCCGCTGGCGTTGACTCTGAACGACGAGATCAGCGTCCCAGTCGGTGTCTTCAACTACCTGGAAGAGCCACAAACGGTGCGGCTCGTCCTCGAGCAAGACGATTGGTTCGAGTTGCTCGGCGAGCCGGAAATCACGCTGGATATCGCCGGCAACGACATCCAGGTGGCCTACTTCCGCATCAAGGCCACCGGCTTCGGACGCAAAGCGCTGCAGGTGACCGCCTTCGGCTCGAAGCTCTCCGACGCCATCCGCAAGGAGGTCACGGTCTACCCCGACGGCGCGCAGCAGACCTACAGTTTCTCCGACCGGCTGCCGGCCGGCGGCGTGAGCCAGAGCGTGGACATCCCGGCCGCAGCCATCGCCGGGACGCAGACGTTGACGGTCAAGATCTACCCGGGCGTGATGAGCCAGGTGGTCGAAGGATTGGAAAGCATCCTGCGCATGCCCTACGGCTGCTTCGAGCAGACCTCATCCACGACCTACCCCAACATGCTGGCGCTGGATTACCTGCAGACCACAGGTCAGACCGCGCCCGAGGTCGAGCTGCAGGCGGAGGAGTACATCAATCTGGGCTATCAGCGTTTGACCACGTTCGAGGTCGCCGGCGGCGGCTTCAGCCTGTTCGGCAGCGCCCCGGCCGACCGCATGCTCACGGCGTACGGTTTGCAGGAGTTCACCGACATGAGCGAGGTGCATCCAGTCGATGACGAGATCATCGGTCGAGCGGCCGACTGGTTGCTGAACCAGCAGAGTTCGGACGGTTCGTGGGAGAACGACCAGGGTCTTGTGCACGAGAGCACCTGGTCGAACCTGGAGAATGATCGTCTACCGGTCACGTCCTATATCGTCTGGAGTCTGATCGAGGCCGGATACTACGACGACAGCCGGCTGCAGGCCGGGCTGGACTATATAAAGGAACACCGCTCGCAGGCCGATGACCCCTACGTCTTGGCGCTGGTCGCCAACGCACTGGTCGCGGCGGATCTGCAGGGCGGCGAGATTCAGAGCTTCACGCAAGATGTGCTCGACGACCTGGCGGCGATGGCCCAGTATGATGGCGACGCCGCCTTCTGGTCGAGCGATGTCGCCACCTTCACCGGCGCCGAGGGGGATACGGGAAGCATCGAGACAACCGGGCTGGCGGCATTCGCCCTGCTCCGGTCGGGCGCGCATCCCGAGGTGGCCAACGCTGCGCTGACCTACCTCATCCGCAGCAAGGACAGCTTCGGCACCTGGCACAGCACGCAGGCGACGGTGCTCTCACTCAAGTCACTGCTCGAGTCGGTCAAGACCGGCGCCGAGGACATGGATGCCACCGTCACCGTGCGGCTGAACGGCGGACAGGTGCGCACGGTTCAGGTGAACCGCGACAACTTCGACGTTGTGCAGCTCCTGTCCTTCGATGACATTCGCCTCGGGACGGCGAACGATGTCGCGATCGAAGTCGAAGGCAAAGGCGAGTTGATGTACCAGATCGCCGGGTCGTACTACCTGCCGTGGGATGATGTGATCGCACAGCAAGGTCCGGGCTTCGAGGAACCGCTGACGATCGACGTGCAGTACGACCGGACCGAGCTCGAGGTCGACGATACCGTCGAGGTGCAGGTGACGGTGAAACTCAACCAGCCCGGTCGGGCCGAGTGGGCATTGATCGATCTGGGGATCCCGCCGGGGTTCGTCGTCAATACCGAGGACCTGGCGGGGTTAGTGACGCGCTACGAAGACGTGCCCGAGGACTACGAGCTTCCGACGATCGAGCGTTTCGAAATGACCGGGCGGCAGGTGCTGGTCTACATCGGCGGGCTGAGCTTCGAACACTCGTTGACTTTCAACTACCGCATGCAGGCCAAGTTCCCCCTGATCGCCAAGGCGCCGGCCAGTTCGGTCTACGACTACTACAACCCGGGCAAATCCGCCTTCGCGGCACCGGTGGAGCTTACTGTCGAAGCTCAGGCCGCGTCCTCTTCGTGGAGGGAGAAGGGGGGAGATTGCGTCTCCC
>CAZGRL010000135.1:0-9137 GCA_964528155.1 uncultured Anaerolineaceae bacterium | reverse complement strand
TTCAGGGAGAGGGTTGGGGTGAGGGTTGAGCGCAACAGGATCACCGCACTAGCCCAGTCTGGGCAACAGCCCGCCTACGCGGTGCATGTACCCGCGATATTCATCGCCGTAGGTCTTGAGCATCATCGCTTCCTCCCGTGGCAGGCGATAGAAGAAGATCAGCGCGAAGGCCGGCAATCCCGCAAGACCGAAGACCCAATGGCGAACCAACAGCGCCTGTGCGATGGCAATCAACCAGTGAGCGGCGTAGATTGGATGTCGGATGACACCGTAGACCCCGTCCGTGATCAGCGCGTGTCCCTGCCGGATGCGAACTGTGGCGGACCAACTCCGACCGAGATCGAGATGTGCACGGAGCAGCAAGGCGATGGCGCCGGCAAGGATGACCACCCCAACCCAGCCCGTCCACGCCGGCAGGGTGTATGCCAGACCGGACAGCCAGCGGCCGAGCTTGAAGAAGGGCAAGACAAACATACCGATGAAGCTGATGACATTGAAAACGCTTTCGCGCAGATCCACACGATCCTCGCGGATCTCGCCACGATTGGCGCCACGCACAGAGGGAATCCGCACAACATAGGCCAGAACGGCGCCGGCCAGGTAGATGGTCAGAAGAACCGCGTCGGACACTGCAATCCCCAGCGCGAGAGCCCGGATCGAGTTTCCAGTTCTACTTGTCTCCGAGTGACTGTACCCCGCCCAGGCCCGAGACCTGCTTGGTGACGGTTGGGCTGCCGAAGTATCGAATCGAGCCCAGGCCAGTGACCTGCGCTGTGAGCCGATCGCTGACCCACACAGTGGCGCTCCCGGCACCGCTGATGGCGACATTGGCGGTCTGGCTCTGCAGCTCACCCCCGTCATAGCTTCCGACCCCCGAAAGGACCACTTTGACATTGGAGAGGGTCGAACGGCCGCTGGCAGATAGGCTGCCTGCCCCACTGAGCACGATCTCCAGGTTCCGAGTCGTGAGATTGGCCAGGTCGAGCGATCCCGCCCCACTGACAGAAACCGACAGGTCCTCGGTCTGGAGCCCGAGAACGGCCACTCGACCCGCGCTCGAGAACTCGATTGACGAGAGGTCCTTGACGGTGATGGTGATCTTGACCACTCCAGACTGGGGGCGAAGCAGCGGCGTGAGCCCTGGCGGCGAACTGATGTGGAGCGTGCCGTCTCGGACCTCCGTCCGGATCTGGGGCAAGATGTCACTTGGGGCTTCAATCGACAGACCTTCCTTCGATCCCTGCGAGATCGCGACCTCAGCCGGATAGGCAATCGAGATCGCATCGAATGCAGACACACTGCGGTCTTCGCGGACGACGTCCCCGGTGGAGACCGAGCCGAAGACGAAGAATGGGTATGCGCCGACAAGAGGCGTGGTCGACAGGCCGATCTGTGGTGCAAATACCACGGCCAGGAAGAGAGCAACGACGACCAGGACAGCCAGCACATCCCACGCCCATGGGAGACTTCGACGGAAGATGAGTCCTAGCCCGGCGAAAATCAGCAGCACCGGCCACAGATAGGCCAGCGCCCATAGATTGGCGGCTGGCACCTGGCCCATCTGGACCAAAAGCAACAACACGCCGGCGGCGATCAAGAGCATCGGGCCGAAGAGTGAGCGGCGGCGTCTCATGACGAGGCCTCCTCACTGGTCTGCCCCTCATCCGGCAAGGCCTGGCGCGGTCCGATCGTCGGCAGCAGCCCGACCCGGGTGAGGACGAGATACACCCCGACCACGATGAGCAAGCCAGGGAAAAGGTACTGTCGCAGCACCGGACGAGACGAACTGAGGAAGATCAGTTCGAAGAACGTCCCGAAGATCACGAACAGAATGAGCCCGACGCGCAGAACGCGCAGACCTGCGCTCTGCAGCCGTGGGTTGCGCCCCCACAATCCCATGATGGTGATCCCGACACCGACCGAAACCACGATCAACGCCCAGCCGTATGACCAGCTCTCCCAGTTTCCGCTAAGGCTCTGGTAGAGCAGCATCAGGCCGATCATGCCGAGGATGCTCCCGGGGATTGCGAACGCTGCCGCAGATCTTCCACCGGCGATCATGACGACGAAGAATGCCAGACCGGCGGCAATGATCGCTAACGGCCAGATCACCCCCCAGTTCAGTGTAGTCCGGAACACCTGGCCGAGCAGGGCCAGCGCTCCGAAGAGGATCATCAAGGAACCGACGATCACCGCGCCTGTGTTTGTACTCCTGGTAGCCATTTCGACCTCCCATGGAAATGTGTGAACCGGGCGTGCCCCGGCACGCCACTGGGCGAGCTTGCACGATCGAGCCCCGCCCTACTCTGGCCTTGAGTCCTGCCAGCTCATTAATAGATACGCAAACCGATGAGGGATTGTTTCGCCCGTCTGGAATGACCGGCCCGGACGGTTCAAGGATCTCCACGAAATTGCGCGCTCATCAAGAGATAGCTCTCCGAGCTGACCGCGCACAGAGCTCGCCGAAGTTCAGGCTTCCGCGCCCCTGGCGAAGGCCGTCCAAGGGCCGTGGGTTCATGTTCGTCTCAGACCACCGGCGACGACGATTGGAGCGCCGGCCACCGGACTCATCCGGATAGCCTCGCCCCGGGACGCCCCCAGGCGGCAGGATCAAGTGTCTCACCGTCTCCTCAATGATGCGACTGCGCTTCGTCGCCTTCTTGTCGCCCTTCATCACGTCTTCCCGCCGGAGCCGCCCGGCTGTCCGCTCTTCTGCTACCTCATCGGAAAGAAAGATCAGGCCGGGGGTGTGGGAGGAGTCCCGGCTGATCGCCGCGATCGGCCGACCGAAAGTGGAGCCCTTCCGCTTCGACACGGTTGTGCCGGGCGGCGGCGGCGGCCGATGGGTCCGAGCCGACTGACGCTGATCGACCCGCGGTGGGGATCACCGGAGGAATGGTCCTAGCTCGGCTGATCTTTGGCACTACTCACCCCGGAGCGTCATCCTATGTAATGGAGACAATGCCGTCGAGCAGGAACTGGACTGCTCTCGACCATCGAGTTCGTTCTCGGCGGTGATTTGGGAGCCATCGATGGAAAGCTCACTGGCGCCGACATGATGGACATGTCGTTGGACCGAAGAATCTCTGTTCGGATCTACATCGGGCTGATCGTCTGCCTTGCGTCCCTGGCCGGCGTAAGCGTGTTCATGCTGCAAGGCAGCGCCGGAATGACAACCCCTGCAACCCCTCTGCCTGCCCCCCTCCCGGTTCTGGCGCTGGCAAACGCTGGGATCATCCTGGTTGTGTATGGTGCACTGGGATTCGTCGGACTGGTGCTGGCGCGTAAACTGGGGCTTCCCGAAATCTGGGATCGGTCGCTCACGAACCGCCAGCGCTTCGTCCTGCCAGCTCTGGGCGGGGCCGCATTGGGGCTTGTCCTTATCGCTGCCGATATCATCCTGGCGCCCGTCAACGGGTTTGGCCGCTTCTCTCACCCGCCCTTTCCGACTTCGATCGTCGCTTCGATCACGGCGGCCATCGGAGAAGAACTGATCTTCCGTCTTTTCTTCATCTCGTTCTGGACCTGGTTGGTATCCCACATCATCCTGCGCGGCCGCGGCCAGGATGCGGTCTATTGGATCGTCGCCGTCTTTTCAGCAATCGCTTTCGGCCTCGGTCACATGCCTTCGCTGATGTATCTCAACGGCTGGAGCTCGCTGGCCCAGATCCCCCCGGTGCTCCTTGGCGAGGTCATCGCCCTCAACGGCTTGCTGGCGCTGGCCGCCGCCTTTGCATTCAAGCGAATAGGATTCCTTGGACCGATTGGGATCCACTTCTGGAACGACGTCGTCTGGCACGTCCTATGGGGGGCACTATCCATTTGAGGTGAGCAACAATGGGATCTCATAAGTCGGACGCAGGTTGGCGGCTGGTTCGCTGGATATCGATCGGCATCATCGTCCTAGGCGTGATCGCCTCAGGGACGGGTCTCATGTGGCAGGGCTCCGGAGAGGCATTTCCCTTCACGACCCTGCGCGGAGAAACGGTGATGATCCGCGGTCACGGCCTGTATCGATACGACACGGTCTCGTCCGCCGCCCAGGAGTCGGGGCAGGATTTGGTGACACTTTTCATCGGCGTTCCGTTGCTGACTGCAGGGGTCGTCTTGAGCGTCAGGCGCTCCCTCCGCGGTGAATTGCTTCTCACCGGCGGACTGGGCTATTTCCTGTACACCTACGCCGCGATGTCTTTCCTCACGGCGTTCAATCCACTCTATCTCGTGTACGTGGCGTTGTTCTCGTTGAGCCTGTTCGGCTTCATTCTCGCCCTTGCCGGATTGAACCCGGAAGATGTCGCCCGCGCCGTCTCGGCCGGCTTTCCGCGCCGCGCGACCGCGGTCTACTTCATGGTCGTGGCGGCGTTTCTGGCGCTCATATGGCTCGGGTTGGTCGTCCCAGCAATGCTCGCCTTCGGTCCGCCTGCCGGCCTCGAGTCGACCGTGACGATGGTGATCCAATCGATGGATCTGGGAGTGATCGTCCCCACCGCCGTCATCACCGCGGTCCTGCTCTGGCGGAGTCGCCCCTGGGGCTACACGCTGGGCGCCGTGGTGCTCGTCAAGCTGCTTTCCATGGGCACGGCGCTGATCGCCATGATCGTCGTCATGGCCGTGTCAGGCGTCAAAGTGGATCCGGTGCAGGCCGGCATGTTCGTATTGATCAGCCTCACCGGGATTGCCCTGGCCGTCAGAATGCTGCAGAGCATTCCAGCCAGACAGACCTCATCAGCCTGACATCCACATACGGAGACGTTTACATGGACACCATCGCAGTTCGTTCACCGCTTAATCTCCCTGCGTTGCTCAGCGGCATTGCCGCGGCGCTCGTCGCGGCGTCCGTCGTGATGCAATTCAGACTTCCCCTGATCTCTGGTGTTCGGACCGGTCTATTGGCCTTCGTCGTGTTGGGAATGGCGATGTGCGCCCTCGGGGGGATCGGCCGGGTGGGCGACCTCGGGCAATGGGCTCATCCGCTTGCCATCCTGGGCTACATCCTCGGGGCGGCGATCCTGGTTGTTGCGGCATCGGTCTGGCTCGGATTCGGGCTGCCGCTTGTGCACTCTGATTTGCAGGCATTCATCGTCGTTGTTATCATGACGGCTTCGAAGGTCGTCATCGCCCTGGCACACGCTGCACTCACACCGCACGTGTCCTGATTGAACTGAAAGGCTCCCAGAGCATTCGGCCTATCTCAGCAGTTTCCCCAGCCCGAATTGGATCAGCCGGATTACGATCGGTGTGAAGAGGGCGGCCATCACGCCCCGTAAAGTTCCTGGATTCCAGGGCCACATCCGTGTCAAGCGAGTTCGATAACGATTCGAGGCTTCGGGAGCGTCCGCACGGAAACTCGCAGCGACTCCAGCCCGCCAACGATCGCGTCACACCCGTCGAGGTCATCCTGCACGTGGGTTGTGGTGAGGCCGATGACGCGCATCCCTGAAGCTAAGGCCGACTCAATCCCCGGCGGGGAGTCCTCGATGACGATGCATGCGCCCGGGTCGATACCGATCCGAGCTGCGGCCAACAAGTACGGATCAGGCGCGGGCTTCCCCCATTTGACGTCATCCGCAGTCACGAGAGCCGCCGGGATGGGTATCCCGACGTGGCGAAGCCTGGCGAGTGCCAGGGTCGTGCTCCCGGAAGTGACGATCGCCCACGTTCCGTCGGGGAGGCCCTCCACGAGGGCCGAGGCACCGGGCACCGGGAAGATGCCATCCAGGTCGGTGGCCTCGCTTTCGGCGAACTGCCGCGCCTGCTCGTCAACGTCGATGTCAGGGGCGAATTGACGCATGATGTCGACCGTCTTCTTGCCATGCGCCACACGCATGATCGCTTCCGGGCCCAGCCCGTGTTCGTCCGCCCACTGGCGCCAGTGGCGTTCGACACAGATGGTCGAGTCGGCCAGGACCCCGTCGAGGTCGAACAGGATCGCATCACACTCCAGACGCATGCTTTCTCCTTGAGCGAGCAGTAGCCACTCAGGGCGGTGAAGCGCAGGCGCTTCGCACCCTGTGACCCGTTGAGTACATCCGACCGCCGAGAGGTCGAACTCAGCCGCCGACCTATACCCCCAGGCGCAGCACCTCTATTCTCGCACATGCCGCGAGCATTCTGCCGTGATCGGCCAAGTCAAGGCTCCGGGAGCCTCAACCCCTTTCCGTGTCACAAGAAACGCCCGGCCGGTGTCTATAATGTGAGACCGGAGCGCGGGGAACTCCGCGAACCGATTGGTCATGCCCGAGAGCCCGAGCCTGGAGTCCTTCGAAGACCTGTTCGTCCGACACTACCCACGCGTCTGCGGTGTGCTGCGCCGGTTGGTCGGTCGGCCGGATGAGGCTGAAGATCTGGCTCTGGAGGCGTTCTACCGTCTGTGGCGCGAGCAGGACCACCTCCAGGGCAGGGCAGAAGCCTGGCTCTACCGGGTGGCTGCCAACCTCGGGTACAACGCCATCCGAGCCAGCCGGCGACGGGAGAACTATGAGATCCGGGCGGGCATGCAGACGCTGGAGCAGAGTGAGGACGAGGATCCGCCGGCAGCCTACGAGCGCTCAGAGCGGATCGACAAGGTGCGCCAGACCTTGGGGCGGATGACGCCTCGCCAGGCTCAACTGCTCGCCCTGCGCCACACCGGTCTCTCCTACAAGGAACTGGCGGAGGTTCTCGGCCTGTCGCCGGGATCGATCGGTACGTTGCTGGCGCGAGCTGAGACCGAGTTTGAGACCCTGTTTCCTGGCGAGGGACAGGCCTGACGGCCGAGATGAAGGCCAAGGAGGTGGTACGATGCACTTGAACGATGACACATTGCGCGCGTTTCTGGATGATGAACTCGAGCCGAAACGAGCGGCCGAGGTCGAAGCGCACCTCAGCGGCTGCGAGGACTGCGCGAAGAGGCTCGGCGAGATCCGGGCCCGCTCAATGCGCGTGGCGGCGACCTTGAGCGCCGCCGACGACTCGACCTCGGGCTCACCCAAGGCCGCTTTCGACCGACTGCGCCCGCGCCTGGTGGAGGCCTCCCCAAAGCGCACGCTGTCGTGGAGGCGACGGGCGCGGATGGCCTGGGCCCCGGCGGCGCTTGTCCTCGCGCTGGCCGCCGCGCTGACCGTGCCTTCTGTACGAGTCTGGGCGGGTGAGTTCCTGGGATTGTTCCGCGTCCAGCACGTCACCGTCTTACCGGTCGACATCACGCGCCTGAGCGCGCTGTCCGAAGACCAGCCGCTCACGTCCCGGCTCAGCCAGCTCCTTTCATCTTCGGTCACCATGACGAGAGAGGCGGGGGAGCCCCAGGCAGCACAGGACGCCGCCCAGGCCGGTCAAATGGCCGGTTTTGAGGTCAGGCTGCCGACCAATCGTGAAGACACACCGGTTCTGGTCGTCCAGTCCGGTGAGGCCTTCGATATTCACATCGACCGGGCACGCGCCCAGAGTCTGATCGAAGCTGCCGGTTTCGCCGGCCTGGAGTTGCCGCCTTCCATTGATGGGGCGACGGTTTCGATCGACATCCCGACGGGCGTGACAGCCGGCTATGGGGATTGCCCTGCTCTGCAGGAAGCCCTATCCGAGGGATCCGACGCCACCGGCTCGCCCGGCCGCCAGTACATCAACTGCATCATGTTGGCTGAGATGCCAAGTCCGACCGTCTCGACACCACCCGACATGGATGTGCAGCAGCTTGCCGAGCTTGGGCTGCAGTTCACCGGGATGACCGCCGAGCAGGCGCATCAATACAGCCAGACGGTCGACTGGACGTCGACGTTGGTGATCCCCATCCCGCGCAACGGCGCCTCCTATCAGAAAGTCGCCGTCGACGGTGCAACCGGCTACCTGATCCAACGTCCAACCGATGATGCACCGCAGTTCGCATTGGTCTGGGTCAAGGATGGGATCATCTATGCCATCGGTGGCCTCGGCAACAATGCCCAAGAGGCGCTGGACATGGCCGACGCGATGCCCTAGCCTCGCATCGGATCCGAACAACAGGGTCACATGTGTCGGGCCGCGATTGCGCCTGACACGTGTGGCCCTTTGATCACCTGACACGTAGTACGATGGATTTCGCGAGAGGTTGAGGATTGTCGGCTGAATTGGTAATCGACACCGAGCGGTTGCGAAAAGTCTACGGCGAGTCCATCGCCGTCCACAGCCTCTCCCTGCAGGTTTCACGGGGAGAGGCCTTCGGATTCCTGGGACCCAACGGTGCCGGGAAGACGACATCGATCAAGATGCTGCTCTCCCTGGTCGAGCCAACGGATGGATCAGCCCGTGTGCTGGGCGCGCCTCTCGGCGACCGAGAGGTTCGACACAGGATCGGCTTCTTGCCGGAGCACTTCCGCTTCCACGACTGGCTCAGCGGTGAGGAATTCTTGACGTTGCATGGCAGGCTGCATGGGCTCGATGGCGTCACACTTCGACGCCAGGTCGGAGCCCTGCTCGAGCGCGTCGGTCTGGCCGAACACGGCATGAAGTCGCTCAAGGCATACTCCAAAGGCATGCTCCAACGAATCGGTCTGGCGCAGGCCATGATCAACAACCCGGACCTGGTGGTTCTCGATGAACCTACTTCGGGTTTGGATCCTGTGGGCCGGTTGCTCGTGCGCGACGTCATTCGCGAGCTGCGGGCCCGCGGGACGACCGTCTTCATCAACTCCCACTTCTTGAGCGAAGTGGAGGTCACCTGCGATCGGGTGGCCTTCCTCAAACGCGGTGAGGTGATTCACTCGGGTCCCGTCCGGGACCTGGACCTGGAAGCAACGAGCGTCACGCTGCGGGCCGGTAATCTCACGCCCGAGGTCATCACCGGCCTGGAGGCCTTCGGCGAAGTGACGCGCCGTGACGGTGATCTGGTTTCGCTCAGAATCGGTTCGCAGAAATCGCTGCCCGAGATGACGCGCTTCCTGGTGGCGCGGGGTGCCGACGTGTACGAATTGACGCCCCATCAGCCTACCCTGGAGGAACTCTTCATCCAGATCGTGGGAACGGAAGGTGAAGTGTGAGGGCTGTCGCCATCCTGACCAGGCTGACGCTCCTCGAAGTCTCCCGCCGGCGCATGCTCCTGGTGGCACTGCTCCTGGGAGCGGCGTTTCTGGCCGTGTTCAACCTGGGTTTCTACTTCATGCTGCCGACCGTGGTCGCCAGCGCCC
>CAZGRL010000134.1:0-9439 GCA_964528155.1 uncultured Anaerolineaceae bacterium | reverse complement strand
GGAATGATGGACCATTCTTGATATGTCAGGTTTGCAGGGGACAGGCGAACAACCAATAATCATGTGCACTCCCGATATCTTCGAGATCCCAACTACATGTTGCTGAATAACGAACTACGATGGGAACGGGCGCCGCACATATCCGTCCGGGCGGCACCCGACCGGCTTGAGACGGCTCAGACGTAGGTCTCTTCGAGCTTCGGGCCTGCCCTCGCGATCTCTGGTGCCACGCCAGCCTCGAATTTCTTGAAGTTATCGACGAAGCGCGCGGCCAATTGCCGGTACTTGTCCATGTACGCGTGACGATCCGGCCAGGCCGAGGATGGGTTGAGCACGTCGGCCGGCACACCCTGGCATGTCACGGGCACGGCGAAGCCAAACACCGGATCGACCGTCGTCTTCACATCTTCAAGTGCGCCAGAGAGCGCCGCGTTCAGCAAGGCCCTCGTGTGTGAGATGCTGATCCGCTTGCCGACCCCGTAAGGTCCGCCGATCCAGCCTGTGTTGACGAGCCAGGCATTGGCAGCGTAGCGCAGCATCTTCGCCTTGAGGAGCTCTGCGTATGTGTTCGGATGATGGACCATGAACGGGGCTCCGAAACAAGCGCTGAATGTAATCTCAGGCTCCTCACGCAGGCCGATTTCGGTCCCGCCGACCTTGGCTGTGTAGCCGGAAATGAACAGGTAGAGCGCCTGATCCGGCGTCAACCGGGCGATTGGCGGCATCACGCCCGAAGCATCGCAGGTGAGCAGGATGATGTTCTTAGGATGTCCTGCCCGCTTCTCCGGTAGGTTGTTGTCAATGAACTCTAGCGGGTAGGAAGCGCGTGTGTTCTCCGTGATTGTGTCATCGTCCAGGTCGATTTGACGTGTGGCCGTATCGAAGATGACATTCTCGAGCACGGTCCCGAAGCGTCGGGTGCAGGCGTAGATCTGTGGCTCAGCCATCGCCGACAACTGGATCACCTTGGCATAGCAACCGGCTTCGAAATTGAACACGCCGTCGTCGCTCCAGCCGTGCTCGTCATCCCCGATCAGGCGACGAGTCGGATCGGCAGAGAGCGTCGTCTTGCCCGTCCCCGAGAGCCCGAAGAAGATCGCCACGTCCCCGGCGTCACCGACATTCGCTGAACAGTGCATCGGCATGGCGCCCCGCAATGGCAACAAGTCGTTCATGATTGTGAAGACGGACTTCTTGATCTCACCGGCGTACGCAGTGTCTCCGATGATGCACAGTCGTTGATCGAAATTGAGAACGATGAACGTGCTCGAAGCCGTGCTGTCAATCTGCGGCATGCCCTTGAACGACGGGATACACAGGACGGTGAAGTCTGGCACATGGCGTCGATAGGCCTCCAGCGATTCCGGCAACAAAAACATGTTGCGGGCGAAAATGCTGTGCCAAGCATGTTCAGTAACGATCCGCACCGGCATTTTGAATTCTGGATCAGCTCCGACGAAACAATCTTGAACGAACAGGTCTCGGCCTTGCAGAAATGCTTGAACCCGTGCGAAGAGCTCGCCGAATCGTTCCGGGCTGAAAGGCCGATTGTACTCGCCCCACCACACGTGGTCCGCAGTGACGCCTTCCCGGACGATGAACTTGTCCGACGCCGCCCGAGCCGTGTGCAAACCCGTGTCGACGGCCAGCGGCCCGCTGCGGGTGATCCTCCCCTCCCTACGGAAGACAGCCTCTTCGTACAGAGCCTCGGTCGGGAGGTTCCAGTACACCTTCCGCAGATTGGTCAGCCCGAGGCTCTTCAGCCCGAAATCACTCTTGTACGCCTGTGCCTGGCCTTCGGCCGGGGTGTGGATGTCGAGAATGTTGATCATAGCCAATCCCTGACCATCCGCCGATCGCCGATGTAGATCTCATTTGGGGATGCCGGGTCCACCGCCCACTTCATTCGGGCCACACCTTCGGTGATGTCTTTGATCGAACCGGCGAAACTCAACCTCAAGTAGCCTTCCGCACCGAACTCCACGCCAGGGACCGTCACGACCATGGCCTTCTTGAGCAAGAAGTCGGACAGTTCGACGGAACTGGCGGTGTAGGCGCGGAAGTCCACCATCGCATAGAACGTGGCCTGAGGTCGGCGGACGTGCACGCCGTTGAAGCCCGCCAATTCCTGCATGATCACGTCCCGGTTGTTCTGGATCGTCAGGCGAAGTCCCTCAACCACGCTCTGGATGCCCAGGAGTGCGCCCTCAGCGGCCGCCTGCGTCACGACCGACGGCCCGGAAGTGGTCTGAGACTGGACATTGGTCATGACTTCCACAAGCCGGCGCCCTGCAATCGCCCACCCTATTCTGAATCCCGTCATCCCATATAGTTTTGAGACCCCGTTGACCACGATGATCCTGGTGTTCTCGATGTCCTGTTTGGTGTAGTTGTACGCCACCGGTACGGTCAGGTCGTCGAACACGAGCTTGTGATAGATGTCGTCCATCACGAGATAGATGTCGCGCTTCTCGCAGAATTCGACGATATCGGCAATGAAAGACTCACCGTAGACAAGCCCGGATGGATTGTTGGGACTGTTGAGAATGATCGCTTTCGTGTAGCTGGTGACAGCACGCTCGATATCCTGCATGCGAGGCTGAAAGGTGCCGTCTTCGGGCGTGACGATCACCGGCACACCATTGACCATGCGGACCATCTGCGGATAACTCACCCAGTACGGCGACAGAATGATCACCTCGTCTTGAGGGTTGATCAATGTGAAGAGGGTATTGAATAGCGATTGCTTGGCGCCGACGGAGACGATCACATTCTCAGGCCCGACCAGGCGGTCGTAGTTCTCTTCGGTATAACGGATGATTGCCTTCTTCAAGGAAGGTATCCCGTCCGTCGGTGTGTACTTGATGTCGCCCAGGTTCAGCATGGCGGCAGAACTCAGGACGGCGCCGATCGGCGTTTTGTTCTTGGGCTCGCCGATCCCGAGGTGGATCACCGGCTCTCCGCGCTCGCGCAGGAGTCGGGCTTCTTCGTTGAGGCGCAAGGTCGACGAGTCGGGGATCGACCGCGCCAGCTGGCTTATACTCATTCAGCGCTCCCGCAGCCCCCCACCCCGACAAGCCAGGGCGGGACCAAGGGCGGACCATAGGTGGAGGATGGAACGGTCTAATTATAGACTCCCGAACGATCCTCACCAGTGCGCTTCATCCACAGGTGTCGGGCTGGACTTCCTACGCCTGGTGAAGGCGCAGAGGCGAGGTTTGCCCGGGAGGGATGGGCCTGATGGAATCGAGAAGAAGCGGTGGCCCGATTGAAGAAGGCGGCGCTTGACGCCTACCGCCGTAAGACATTCCGACTGCCACCCAACCCGCCTCTTCGCAACTCTCGCGATGCCGTGAGCTTTGTGAACCGGCGCGGGTTTGTCTTCTTCTGGCCGATCCAGGGCATCGACTTGCCGAGCTTGTGGGCTGCCGTCGCCGGGAGCCGGCCCGTGGCCAGCGCCCACGACGACCCGGGACATGTCACATGGCGCTGGAAGGACGCGCTCCTGGGCGAGCGCCGGTGGTACTACGCCAAACTTCTACGGGGGAAGGCGACCATGGTCGGGCTGAGTGACCTGCCCTACCTGTATGCGTTATCCGAGCGCGTGGACGAGCTGGATGACTTTCTCCTGGCCTACGACGAGGGTCGGCTCTCCTGGGAGGCCAAGGCCGTTGGCGAGGCCCTGCTGCAGCACGGCGCGCAACACACGATTCGACTGCGCCAGCTAGCCCACCTGGAAGGCGAGTCGTCCAAGTCCCGCTTCGAACGCGCTTTGACTGAGCTCCAACGCGGACTGTGGATCCTACCGATCGGTGTTGCCGACGCCGGATCGTGGCACTACGCGTTCATCTATGAATTGTTCGACCGTTGGTTCCCCAAGACGGTCGAAGTGGCCATATCGATCGACCGCGGTCAGGCTGCTGCGCACCTCGCCGGCCGCTACCTCGACTCGGTCGGCGCCGCCGAACCCAGACAGCTCGTGAAGCTCTTCCAATGGAAAAAGGACGACGTCTTTGCCGCACTTGAATCACTCGAGCATGAAGGCCGAGCGATCGGACTCGGTGACGGTCGCTGGGCGACGAAGAAGCTCCCCGGAGTGCGCTAGACAGGCAAGGTATGTCCTCTGCTTCCGGCGCCGTCCTCGACGCTGGATTAAAGGCTCAGCGTTTTCAAGGGATTGGCGGGGGCGGAGCCCCCGCCAATCCCTTGAAAACGCTCTTCTCCCCCTCCCCCGGCTCGGGTGTCGTGTGGAACAACTGTACGCGCCGTTCCAGGCGGTGCAAGAAAAAGGCTGGGCCGCCGTCCCCGGCGGCCCAGGCGCTCAGCTCTTCCGCTCTCGGCGCCGAGGACGGCGCCGGCTGAGCGGAAGTCACTCCCAAAAGCGTCCCTACGGCAACTCCCACACCGAGAACTCCGAGCCTGTAACAGTGAAGTCCGCTGTGCTCGCCGCGCCGATGAACACTCCGTACAATCCGTGATCATACGCGTCCGATGTGATCTCCTTCAACAGCTTCCCGTTGGCGTACAAGCTGATCTTCGTGCCGTCGAGTTTGATGCCAATGCGGTTGACCTTGTTCGAGCCAGTCACGATCTCGCTGCTGGGAGTCCAATCCGCAAGCCGCGTCATGACCTCGCCATCCCACGCCCTCAGCGAGTACCTGCCGTCGCAAGTGATCCCAAACAGGTAGCCGGTATAGCCCTTATCCGACCCGACCATTCGGGCGGCAATGCCATACTGATCGAGTCCGCTGCACGTGCCGGTCTCGGCCACGAACTCGATGTAGCCGTTCGTTGCCTGGCCGACCATCATCCATCCATTCCAATGATCGGCGTTGAAGGCCGTCATCGTGAGCTTGCCGTCGGCGATCTCAAATTTCACGTGATCGTCTTCGAAGACCTGCCAATTGCCCACGCTCTGGAAAGTGTCATGGAAGGTGGGCGTCCCCAGCCCTGCCTTCGGATCGCCCGAAGCGAGGGTAGACGTGGGACTGACCGTGACGCTCGCCGAGGCTTGCGCTGTCGGCGTTACGCTCGGGGTCAGTGACTCTTCCGGTGTCTCCGTGGCTTCGGGAGTAGATGTCGCCTCCGATTCCTGAGTCGGCTCCGGCGTTGGGCTGGCCTGCTCACCGGACGGTGCGCCCGCACCGCGGTCCCACCCGAAATTCACGCTGCTGATGACCTGACCGGCCTGGACATCGACGGTGGCCCCGATGAGACCACCCGGAGAGACGGCCGGAGAGCTCCAGCCACCGGCGCCCAATACGCCCGTGTTGGCGGTTGAATCGATGCTCACACAGTATGTGCCGGGTGTGAGGTCACCAAACGCGTACATGCCATCGGCGTTGGCATCAATGCTTGAGATGAGCGTGGACGGACACGGACCGGATCCGAGGTTGACGCTCACTCCGCTCAGGCCGACCTCGCCAGAATCAATCGTCCCGTTCGAGCGGAAGCCGCCGCTCCCGTCGGGCAAACACCCCTCGGGAGCGACCGTCAGCGACTCGCCGGCCGCCGGGCGTGGACAGACGTCATCCCACACGCGCCCGGACAGGGACGCCAGCGTGTTATCGGCAACCGTCGTCGATCCTCCGCCTCCGGGAGGAGCCGGCAGCGTGCAGCCCGCCAGCACAAGACTCAAAGACACCAGTATCCCCATCGGGGCCATTCGCAAGCGTTTCATGATGCAATCCTCTGTCTTCGAAGCTTGGGCGGTCGGTCGAGGTCTGTAGTTCCAGTCAGCCCTCCGGCTATGGGCCTACCTCCCGACCGCCCCCGTAGGAAGACGCCCGGCTAGCGTCTTCAGTTCCCAGCCTCATTCCCGACTGTTGAAGGTGCACGTTTTGTGCCAGCGCGCTGCCATCAGGTCGGCGCTCTCAGCAAGCAATCGAGGGCACAGCAAGGCCGACGCCCCCTCCAGCCGGTGATAGAATGCACAGCGCAGTGAGTTTGCTTCGATCCTTCTTCGAAGTCAACACCGTCCTTGTGTACTTCTGCTATGGACTGGTGTTCTTCGTCCTCGGCCTGGCGGTTGCACTCCAGACACGGCAGGCATCCCACCTGAATCTATCTCGTAGCCTGGCGTGGCTGGCCGCGTTCGGTTTCACTCACGGCTTCCACGAATGGGGGGATTTGTTCATCCCCATCCAGGCCGGCTACCTGAATGACTCGACGGTCCGCCTTCTCCAGCACATCCACTTGATCTCGCTTGCTGTTTCGTTCGAATTCCTCATTCTGTTCGGAGTCGCGCTGCTCAGGCCTCGGGACCTCCGCCTGTGGACGATAGGTCTTGCCGCCCTACCCCTGATCGCGTGGTTCGCAATCGAGTATTTGTTGTTCAGCAGGATCTACCCGGACTTCACTACATGGCGCGCTGCCGGCGAAGGTCTGGCACGCTATATCATCGGATTCCCCGGCGCAATGTTCGCGGCATACGCGCTGCGCCGTCATGCGCTCGACCAAATCGCTCCATTGAACGTGCCGCGGATCGTCAGCACATTGCGGGTGGCGGGAATCATGTTGGCCTTGTACGCCGTCGCCGCGGGCTTGATCGGGCCACCGGTGCCGTTCTTCCCCGGCTCGATCGTCAACACCACGACCTTCGAAGCGTTGTTCATCGCCCCCGCTCCAGTGTTCCGAGGCTTGATCGGCCTCGCGCTCACCATCGCCATCATCCTCGGGTTAGAAGTGTTCGAGGTCGAGACGGTGAGAAGACTTGAGACTATGGAGCAAGAACAGATCCTGTTGGCCGAACGCGCCCGGATCGCTCGCGATCTTCACGACGGCTCGATCCAGAAGGTGTACACGGCCGGCCTCATCTTGCAGAGCGCGGTCGGGCGCACCCATCAGGAGGACGAACAGCGGCGTCAGCGCCTGCGTCGGGCACTCGGCTTGCTTCATGAGGCAATCCAGGACCTTCGACGAAGTCTGGGCGATCTTCAGGCAGCGTCGGCACCCGAGCCGCTGGCCGATGCGTTGTCCAGGCTGGCGTCCGACCCGCGTTATGGATCCTTCGTGAAGGTGAGTCTCGATATCGGACCCGGGGTGGAAGACGGGCTTTCGCCTGAGCGAACGACCCATCTGCTTGCGATCGCGAATGAGGCCCTGTCAAACATCGCACGCCACGCGGACGCCAAGCATGCGACCGTCAGCATGCACCGCCATGGCGACCAACTGGAGTTGCTCGTAAGCGATGACGGAGTCGGTTTCCCGGAGCATGCGCATCATGGCTTTGGGCTGCGCAACATGCGCGACCGGGCCAGGCTACTGGGCGGACGGCTGGAGGTTGGCCGGAGCTCGCTCAAAGGTACGGTCGTTCGACTGACATTCCCGTACGAGGACGATCGATGACACGAGCTCGTGTTCTGCTGGTGGATGATCACGAAGTCGTCAGGCTGGGATTGATGACCCTGATCAACGAGCAAGACGACATGGTAGTTGTCGGGGAGGCCGGATCTGCCGCGGAAGCACTCAGCGCTGCAGAGCGACTTCGCCCGGACGTCGTCTTGATGGATATCCGGCTTCCCGGCGAAGGCGGCATTGAGGTCACACGCCTGCTCAGTCAACGCTACCCCGAGACGCACGTTGTCATGCTGACATCCTACATCGACGAGGACCTGCTCGTCCGGTCCATCCGCGCCGGGGCGGCCGGATATGTCCTCAAGCAGGTGGGCACCGACGAACTCCTCCGGGCGGTCCGGGCTGCGGCGCAAGGTGAAGCTGTGGTCGATCCCGCGACAACAAGCCGACTTTTCGCACGAGTGCGCGAGATTGGGGAGAGAGAGGACCGAGATGCTTTCCGCGAGTTGTCACCAAGAGAACTGGACGTCCTGGGTGAAGTCGCGCGTGGGATGACGAACGCCGAGATCGGCCAGAGCCTCAATTTGAGAGAGAAGACCGTTCGCAACTACGTCAGCCGCATGCTGGAGAAGCTCGGACTTTCGAACCGGATCGAGCTGGCCACCTACGCAGTCGAACATCATTTGGCCGATGCAAGTCGGATGGCCCGCGGGTCAGACGAACCCTGAATGCAGTTGCCGGGCCGCGGAAGACCATGCGGCCCGTCAACGCGTTTTCAGTCGATGCAATATCGCTCAGTCGCCGGCGTGCGACGGCTGACGCTCCGAGCCAAGGCGCCTGCCCCGCTCAGGCTGCGTCTTTTCTTCGGCCGCGCTGCTCCACGGCGTCCCGAGCAGCGGCAGAAGGAAATGATCGAGGCCGATGGCGCCCGCCACCTTCCAGGCCAGGATCAGGGCGACGGCGATGACGAAATAAACCGGGTTGACGCTGGCCGACCCGGCCATCATGTAGTTCCAGTTCAGGAATCCGCCAAGGAAGGCCACAATCCCGGTAAACGCACCCAGAACAAGCGCCACACCGATCAGGAGCTCACCAGCAACGATCAGTTTGGCGAACCATGTGTACGCCCCGTTATCGAGCAGGAACTGGATGAATGCTCGGTACCAGCCGTAGGCGATCGCCGGCCGCCCAGTCTCGGGGATGGCCACGGCATTCGTCCAAAATCCCTTAAGGGCCTCTCCTGTAACCGTCCATCCCGGATTGCTCAGCTTACCGATCCCGGCTTCCAGCCACATGTACCCAAGCCAGACACGGGGGATGAGCCATAGCCAACCTGCCCGCGAATCTCCCAGAAGTCTGCGTGCCAGAGGTGGATCTTCGATCCGCCTGCCATTTCGTAATGCCTCCCGCGCCATGTGTGCCTCCTGACGGAAGAATACCGCCACGTGTATTTGGACTTTTTACGTCGCAAATGTAATCCCCCGGCGATCCCGGCGGTAGGGGCATCCGACCCTAATCTCCTTGGGACAGCCGTCGTGCTCGTCAACATGCAGGCGGTGGTCGACAAGAAAGCCTTGCGGGCCGCGCTGGGGAGTGACGGGCGCAGAGAGGAGTTCATGCCCGATTGCCCAGACGGGGCCTTCATGCTAGGATGAGCGTCCGCTGCGCCCCGCGCGCAGTGGATGCAACGGGGTTTCCCATGAGTGACGATCCATGCCGCAGGCAGCGGAGAGAAGTGTGGCGTCTCGGGCGCGAGATCGAATCAGCCGCCTCGATCCTGCGCAACTTCGCTGTGACAAAACCGCTCGATCCCAGGGGGATCCCCAAGCCGCTGACGGAAGGCGATCTCAGACGTCTGAGCCAGGCCAGGGCCGGGCTCTCCGACCTGCAGAGCCAGCTCGACCAGGCGTTGAACGCTCTGGTCGAGTGTATGCGCAAGCATGGCGAGGTCGACGAGGCCTGACGGGCGGACGGCGGACGACAGACGACGGGAGACCGAAGACGGGGGACATGAGATTGAGGTCGTCTTCGCTCGCAGAGGCGTGATTCCCCCGGTATAATCAGCTACACATGCCCCCGTAGCTCAATGGATAGAGCGCCTGACTTCGAATCAGTAGGTTGTGGGTTCGAGTCCCGCCGGGGG
>CAZGRL010000133.1:1560-9646 GCA_964528155.1 uncultured Anaerolineaceae bacterium | reverse complement strand
AAGCCAAGAGCTTATTGCGTATTGCTTATTGCTTATTGCTTATCGCTTATTGCTTATTGCCACTTGCCCATTTCCGTCAGGCACCCGCTAGCCTCGACTGCCCAATCCCATTGATCGCTGGCGGCCACATGCGGTACCCTTTATTCCAGCCTGGTTCGGAGGATTCCATGGCCGAAGCGCGTGCGGGCACGTCGTGGGGCAAGAGTATCGCCATCTGGTACGCCGCCGAGTTGTATGACGGGGACGTGGATGCCCTCGTCGGCGAGGCCCGGCGGCTTGGCCTGAGCAAGATCTGTCCGAAGTTCGGGAACGGCACGACGCCATGGACAGGCCTGGAGGGACTGATCAACGGGGCGCACGCCGCGGGGATGCAGGTTTGGGGCTGGTGGTACTACTACGGCAGCGCCAGCAACGAGGGAACGATCAGTGGTGATCACGCCGTGGCGCTCGGCCTCGATGGTCTGATCCTGGACATCGAGGCGCCGTGGGAAGAGAGTTCATCCAACGACGCCGCTCGGCGAGCCAAAGCCGAGCGGTTGATCACGCAGTTGCGCCAGAAGTTACCGTCGACGCCGATCGGGATCGCCTCATGGTGGAAGCCGAGCTACCACAACGTGCCCTTCGAGGTCTTCCTTCAATCGGGTTACTGTGACTTGAATATGCAGCAGGCGTATTGGATTGGCCGGACGAATGACAGCAGTGGGGCGGACTTGCTCGAGGAGAGCATGGACGAATATTCGCGCCTGTATGGCTGGCCGGCGGAGAAGAGCGTCCCGATCCTGGCCGCCTTCGGTCAGAACACCAACATCGCCGGCCGGACGACGTATTGGGAGACCTCTCTGACCCAGATGGACGCCGCCGACTCCAAGGCCCATGCCCTGGGCTGCGCCGGCGAGTGGTGGTGGTCGTGGAACTTCATGCTGGGGAAGGCCGGGAGCGTCGACCACCAACCGCGGCCGGCGTTCCTGGAGGCGATCGGCGGCTACGATTGGGAATCAGGAGCGCCGGAGCCTCCGCCCGGTCCGCCCGAGGTGCCCATCGCCGAGTGGGCACGGGCGATTGATACCTGGGCGCGAACGCAGGGGTACACAGGGCCAAAGCCGGCGATGCGGTAGTCGCGCATTCTCCTTCCTCCGTCCCTGATCCTATTGACAAGTGTATATATCAGAAGTATACATGAGTCATGGCAACCCCCATGGAGATGCTCGCGGCCTGTATCGGGTTTGAGTGGGACGAGGGCAACGCAGACAAGAACTGGATCCAGCACCAGGTGAGCCCCGGCGAGTGTGAGGAGGCCTTCTTCAACGACCCGCTCTTGGTCTTGCCGGATGTAGGCCACTCCAAGCCAGAGCCGAGGTTCTATGCCCTCGGCCAAACGGACGCAGGGCGACGGCTGTTCCTAGCATTCACAATCCGCCGCCAGTTAGTGAGGGTGATCTCGGCGCGGGACATGAGTCGCCGAGAACGGAAGGAGTATGGTCGTGCCCAAAGTGAAGAAGATCCCAGCGTTTGATTCAGAGGAAGAAGAACAAGAGTTCTGGGGCAACCACGACTCGTCGGAGTATCTGGATTGGAAAAAGGCAGAGCGTGTCAGGCTTGCTAATCTGCGCCCAACCACGCGCACGATCTCTATTCGGCTCCCGGAGACCATGATTGAGAGGTTGAAGGTATTGGCGAATAAGCGAGATGTACCCTATCAGTCGCTGCTCAAGATGTACGTCGCCGAGAGGATTGAAGAAGAACTCCGCCAAGAGTAGTCACGATGGCGGATGCCTGACCACTGTCTGCCCCGCAGAGAACGCGGGATCTTCGAGAGCGGACCTGGCCAGCTCGAGGCCATTCTGGATTGCATAGGCTCTGCCTATGCACAGCGGCGCAGCCGCTGCGATCTAGCCCGGGCCAAGCGAAGGTCCCAATTGAACAGCCTCTCTAGCCGCACGCTTCATGGCCGCGCAATGAGCGCAGGTCTCCGACGTGCGCCAGAAGCAGAGCTTCTGGACTCCAGAATGCACCGATGCGACGTTAGCGAGCCGGTGCGTTTGCTTTGTCACCTTACTTCGATCGGCCGATATCTCTCGGATTTGATGTAGAATCTCATTCGGAGGGTGACGCAAGATGGTAACAGAATTGCTGGAGAAGGCGTTCGATGAGGCGGCCAAGCTCTCCGAGGAAGAACAGCAAGAGCTGGCTACATGGATTCTGGCCGAGCTTGAGGCCGACAACCGATGGGGTCGAGCGTTTTCAGATTCCCAGGATCAGCTATCAGCGCTGGCGGACGAAGCCCTCAGGGAGAACGAACGAGGCCGGGCGGAGAATCTTGATCCTTCAGGGCTATGAAATCGCGAACCACCCGACGATTTCGGAAGGCCTTCGAGAGACTCCCTCCGTATGTTCAGCAACAAGCGAGGGAAGCTTACCAGCTCTTCCTTCAAGACTCTAGTCATCCTGGCCTCCGCTTCAAGCAAGTCCACGCAACTCGGCTAATCTACTCGGTCCGGATCAGTCGTACTTATCGTGCTCTGGGAGTGCGTGAGGGGGATCTCATGATATGGTTCTGGATCGGATCGCATGACGAGTACGATGATCTCATAAAGCGAGCATAACCAACTCGACAAATGGAATCTGCCACCTGAAACCAGAGGGCTCGCTAACCACTCGCTGCCCCACAGAAGACGCGGGACTTCGCAGCTCGAGGCCATTCTGGATTGCACAGGCTCTGCCTGTGCTCAGCGGCGAAGCCGCTGCGGTCCAGCGCGACCGAGAGCCGAGTAGCCTGGTCATCTGCAACGCATCGCCGACAAACGCCCCTATTGCCGCAGGCGTCGCCTGCGCCAAGGACTCCAAAACCCTCCGCTGCGATAGAGCATATGGAGTGCACAGGCTCTGCCTGTGCTCAGCGGCTACGCCGCTGCTTTCCCCCTCGCCCGCGCGCGGCAAATGCTGGCAGTTAGGCAGCGCGGCCCGGCGCCGGGAGTGGAAAGTATTACAGGTAAACGCAGGCTAAGGCCTACGGCCACAGGAACATGAAGGCTCCCGGAGCGTCTAACGCTCCGGGAGCCTCGGTCTTTTCGGTCTTCGGTCTTGGTTCTTGCGTCTTGTGTCCTGCGTCTTGCGTCTTGTGTCCTGCGTCTTGCGTCCTGTGTCCTGTGTCTTGTATCTTGTTTCCCGTCCCCCATCTTCCGTCTTCGGTCTCTCCGCTTAGCCCGCCTCTTCTATTGCAGCTTCCTTCCGAATGAATCCCCGCTCCAACAGCACGTCGACTATCTTCCGCGCGTTGTCTTCCGGTGTCTGCGCGACCGTATCAAGCGTCACTTCGGGGTTCTCCGGCGGCTCGTAGGGATCGTCGATCCCGGTGAAGCCCTTGATCTCGCCTCTGCGCGCGCGTGCGTACATTCCCTTTGTATCGCGCGATTCGCACACTTCGATCGGCGTATCGACGAAGACCTCCACGTATTGATCGCCGCCGACCATGCTCCGAACTTCGTTGCGGGTTGCGCGATACGGGCTGACGGCGGCGCAGATCGCCACGCCTCCGTGACGCACAATTTCGGAGGCCACAAAGCCGATGCGCCGGATGTTCGTGTCGCGATCCTCCTGGCTGAAGCCGAGACCCTTCGACAGGTGCGTTCGCACGACGTCGCCGTCGAGGAGCGTCACCTGACGGCCAAACTCGAGCAGCAAGACAGTCAGAACCTCGGCCGTCGTCGATTTCCCGGCGCCGCTCAGTCCGGTGAACCAGACGCATATGCCCTGCTTATGGCGCGGAGGGTTGGTCTCAGCCAGGATTTCGGCGACTTCCGGCCGCGTGAACCAGGCCGGGAGTCTGCGGCCGTTGTTGAGGTACTCCTCGCGCACCTGGGTCCCAGAGATGGAGGCCGTCGCCGCTTGCTGCGGGACATGCGAGATCTCTTCGTAGCGCCCTTCGTCGGGGAGGTAGACCAGCTCGCGGAAGGGGACCATGCCGACGCCGAGCTCCTCTGAGTACTTCTGAACCAACTCTTGCGCGTCGTACGGGCCGTAGAAAGGCTTGCCTTTCGAGTCCACCCCCGGGCTGGCGTGGTCGCGCCCGACGATCAAGTGGTTGGCGCCGTAGTTGCGCCGGATGAGCGCGTGCCACAGCGCCTCGCGCGGCCCGGCCAGCCGCATCGCCAGCGGCAGCAGCGACAGCAGCACCCGATTCGGCTCGTAGTAACGCGAGGCGAGGGTCTTGTAGGTACGCACGCGGGTGTAGTGGTCGACATCGCCGGGTTTGGTCAGTCCCACGGCCGGGTGGAGCAGCAGCACGCCGTCGAGCTCGGCCATGGCGCGTTTGGTGAGCTCTTCGTGGACGCGGTGGAGCGGGTTGCGCGTCTGGAAGGCGACGACGTTGGCGTGTCCCATGCCTTCGAGTCTTGTCCGCGTTTCCTCCGGCGTGAGGCGCAGCTCCTTGAAATCGTAGTGGCGGGGCAGGTCCAGCACGCGCAGCTCGCCGGAGATGTTGAGCTCGCCCCACTTGTGCATCTCGCTGACCAGAGGATGGCGCAGGTCCTGCGTCCGGAAGACCTTCTCTGCCACCTCGTCCCGATCCCACGGGTAGATCTCGCGGATCGACATCACCGCCAGCAATTCGTTCTTGGGGCTGCGCAGGGCGATGTCGCGATCGAGCTGGATATCTGGCCCCGGCTCGACCGGAAGCGCCACCGGGATAGGGAAGATCGAGCCGTCCTTAAGGCGCAACTCGTCGAGCACGCGCTGGTGATCATCGGCACCCATGAAACGATCGAGCGGTGAGAACGCACCGACGGCCAGCATTTCGAGGTCGCACAGCGAGCGTGCGCTGAGTTGCACGGACGGCAGGGTGTTGGCGTAGGCGGTGACTTCATCCAACTCGTCGGCGGGGACGAAGAGGTCGACCAGCTTTCCGCCGCAGGGGGAGATGAGTTTGATCGAGACAGCTTCTTTCAATGGAAGGCTCCGCGAGATCAGGATATCCAGCGAGGTGAGGGGGAAAAACGAGCAGGGAGTTGCTGCGAGGTTTGTCCCGTCCGACCGACCTGGCTGAGCGCCGGGCCAGGGCCGGCGCGAGGAGGGATTATACATGGAAATGAGGGGTGATCGCCGCGGAGCCCCTCGAGCGAAGGATTCGAGAGGCGTTTTTGTTCTGTGGACCGGCCGAGGCCACGACCAGTGCAGCCTGGACGCAGGCCACCCAGCACCTTTGAAACCCTGCTCAAGTGGGTCCTGGGCGCCTTCTTCGCCTTCGATCCTATCCTGGTCGCCCCGGCGTTCGCCTCCGGCATGTGGGTGGACCTGCCGAGAGGCTGCCTCAGGATCGACAAAGCAGCGCTCTTGTCGGGCGGGTCGAGACTGACGGATGACCTGGGTTACGCGGAAGGAGCTGATCCCCTGAAAGCCCTCTGCTTCAGTTCCGTTAAGGAAGATGACTGGCCTTCTTAGGTACAACGTGCGGGGCACTGCTGTGGGCGAGGCGATGACTGCCTCTGCCGCAGGCTATCGAAAGGAAGGGAAGCCCTCAGGACCTGTGTGTCTAACACACAAACAGCCTGGAAGCGTAGTCCACCAGCGAAAGCGCATCCAGGTCGCCGGTCACGCACATGGCGCTCCTCGCCCCATCCGGCCAAGGCCAGTATCGGACGAGCGGCATGGGCGAATCCTCAATGTAGTTGATGAGCGCCACTTCGCCGGCCAGGTTGGACAGGACATTGGCATCAAGGTACGTCGTACACCGCGCGGCTGTTTCGCCCGCATCCAGGATGTAGCCCTGTTCTCGCAGGAACGTGGCAACAGATCCAGGCACACTCTCGGCCAGACCGACAAAGGGACGAGGGTCCGCCGGCAAGTTGAGTGATTTCGCAGTCACCCTCTGGTATCCGTTGTCCCAAATCTGCTCTTCAGTCCCGGCGTGAAGCCCGCGGGCGAGAACGGTTGCGCGGGGTGAGCAATCGAAGTCAAGACGCAGGCCCTCCAAGGTCTCCGACACATGTACTCCGAAGTTCGCCTTCTCTTTCCACCAATCGCAGATCTCCCTCAGTCGGACAATCCATATCGGAGGTCGCAACCGCCTCGCCTCCTCCAAGAGCCCCCCAAGGGATTCCTCACACAGGGAGGCCAGCTCAAGATGGAAGATAAGTGTGAACAGCTCGCCCCGTCGGTGAGTCAGGTGAAGGATCTGCCGCCATACCTGTGTAACGCCTTCGACGCCGAGATGCAGGCCATCATGCAGTTGGATGTCGTCCGGGACACAAATCGGTATTTCCAGCATTCCGGACCGCATCCAAGGCATGGACACTGTAGTTGATCCTGCCTTCGCATCGTAGAATCTGTCCAGCACGTCGAATTCCACGCTCCTTTTGGAGCCGTTGAGGTCCAGCATCTCGTCATAGCAGATTGCCCTGTTGCTGCTGTAATCGAACAACCCGCTGGGGAGTGTGTCGAGCAGTTCGTCCCTGCAACCTATATAGGGGCAGCGGAAGCCTCTCACTTCAATCCCGGTGCGCCTGAAGGTTTCGGCCGCTTTCACAAGTTGATTCCTGGCCTCGACTGTGGGCAGGGCATTGAGATTAATGTGCTGGTAGCCATGCACGGCGATTTCTACCCCGGCGTCCTGAAGATGACGAATGAAACGCGGATATCGTTCCAGGATGACTGCGGGTACAGCAAACGTAACAGGGCAGTCCAAGCTATCCAGAGTGGCCATGCAAGAGTCGATTCTTCTCGCCGCGGCAGAAGAGGCCACGCCATACCTTCCCAGCAGCTTGGCTGCTCGACAATAGACAAACTTCGGTCCTCGCGCCACGAACCATTCCCTCAGCCTCATGTTCCTCCTTCCTTGCCTCGCATCGCCCTTGCCATGTGACAAGTTCCGTGAAGCGCGAGGATCACCAAACAACCCTATCGAGAATGGGCCGCGAGTCGGTGAGGCGCTCGCTCAGACCAGGCGGAGCCCGGCGCTGGCTCCCCTTCAGCCAAAATGGCGATATAGCAGTTCGCCGGCTGCTCTACAGACCAACACCGGGGAAGCCCGGATCACGGCCCGCATGACACCCATCAGCTTGCCCGCCATCGGTCCGTCGGGCACAGCCGGCAAGGCGGAATACGCCAGTGGCGTCTCCTCGGCCCCCCATCTGTGTTTGAAGGCCCGGAGGCCTACATCCTCAACGCGGGACCTTCCAAAGTCGAACTTGCTAAGGCCATTCTCACAACCCCAACGCATGGCAGTCCAGGTGAGCAGGTGATTGGGTCGAAACTCTCGCCTTTCCTCGGTAGAGGCCGCATACTTGTACGTCAGCGTCTGCTGCCAATGCAGGAAAATGCCTCCAGCCAGACATCGATTCCCTGCATGCGCGAGCAAGAGAAAGCCACGCTCTTGCCTGATGAGAGTCCACCAGAGCAATTCGAAGAACTTCCAGGGCTGAACGGGGAGCCCATGTCTACGCCGCGTGAGACACTGGAGGTGATAGAACGTCCGAAGCTGGTCCAGTTGTCCCCCCCACTCAATGTGCACCCCCTTTTTCTCCGCGTTTCTCACGTTCTGCCACTGCGACCGATGAAAGCGCTGGGGCAATATCTCGGGATCCGCGTCGAGCTCCAGTGTGTGCAGCACATGGTGAGACTGCGGATGTAGGGCCGCGTGCCCGGGCAAACTCCAACGCAGTTCGATTCTCGGCGCTTCTCTTTCTTGTGAGAGGCGCACCAATTGCTCAACGAGGCGCTCAAGCGCACGGACATCCCCAAAAAGGGGAGCACAGTGGTCAGAGAACGGGAGCGAAACCCATCGCCTCCCCGTCAATCGGCTGTTTACTTCCATCATGGGAATACCGGCCTGAACCATGCCTGAGGAGTCGCACACAGCAAATACAAAAGGGCGATACCCGTAACACTCAGCCAGCACGCCGGTCCAGGCAGGGTGATGGAAGATATTGGCCTGGGTATTCGAGGCTGCAAATCCTGCCCAAGCCTCATCCGACGGATCCAATAGAAGAGCTTTCTCGCCTTCACCCATCCTGCATCCCGCTGAGGGAAGGGAGAGACCACCACTCATCTACTCGATCCGCTCCAACCATTCCTCCCTCCAGAAGAAGAAGCA
>CAZGRL010000133.1:0-1460 GCA_964528155.1 uncultured Anaerolineaceae bacterium | reverse complement strand
ACCCTGTCCCCCGCTTGCAGTCCGGGGCCTGCTGCACCTGTCGCCCATGCGGGTGAATCCTCTTCCCTTGGAACAGAAGGAGAAAGCCGATTCACGAGAGAAACGGAGAACCCCTTGAGGGATCGCTTCAGCCTGTGGCTCAGGCGCCGCTTCAGAACCATCTTCACACGTTTCCGCAGAGGACAAGGACCAGCCTCCTCGTTCCCCTCCGACATTCGTGGCCAACCATGAATTTGACACCTGACCGATCCCACAAGTCTCTCACCGCCAATGCGCAACTCCGGGCTCCTCTCCACTATACTTCTCCTCTCGCGGCCGGCTGAAAGCCCGCCGCACGCCTCACACACCTCTCTCGTCGCCGCCGAAACTGGCAAACAGGGCACCACTAAGAACCGAGCTCAGGAGGTCGGCCACGGCCGGCCGCACCGTCAAGTCCGCCAGCACGATAACCTTTCCTCGAATGAAGGGTGCGCGTCAGTTGCGTGTAATCCCTAAACTGGAAAGCCTGAGCAACTGGCTCCCGACATGGATATCGCCGGAAGAAGTTTCTTCGCCCGGCTCACATGTCACATTCCGCGCAAATAGGAACCCGCCCAAACTGCTTTTCCTTGTGGTAACTCCTGATGGATCGCAGCTGCTCACCGTTCCAGATTCGCTCTATCGAATGTTGCCCCAAGTTGCCCAAGACCCAATCTCCATCAACATCCTGGCAACACAAGGTCACATCACCGTTCCAGAAGACCGTCATCCTTTCCCATAGATTCGAACAAGTCTGGCTTCGCAGGGCCGCCACGTGCCCGCTTTTCTTGTACTCGGCGAAGGACGTGGATATTCTCCCACCAAGCCTCGCATGGTCGACTCTGCCACGCCAGTACTTCACATGCTGGGCTTCCTCGTGCTCATTCTCCGCCATCGTGTAGAAGATCGTCTCAATCACCGGCCCATTCACCTTGAGTCTTTTCCGCATCTCCACGAAGGCAAGGACGTTCTCCGAAACCCTATCAAGCCTCGCACCTCGCATGATGCTCTCATAGACTTCTCTCGAGTGTCCAAGAATCGAGAACGTAATGTGGTCTCCGCAAGTAACGCCTGAGCGAAGGATGGCTTCGATGCTGTCCTTCTCAAATGCCATGCCGTTGGTGGTCAGGTGAAACGCAAGGCCTCTTGACTTGATGTAGCTCATCATCTCGACCGCTCGCGGGTGGAGCATGGGCTCACCGTGCAAGAACAAGCGGATGCGTTTCACCCCAATCTGCGACGCGTCATCGATAATCTGGCGGAACAGGTCAAAGTCCATGTACCCCTTCCGCCTGGCGCTTCTCGAGGTGGGGCAACAAGTGCAGTTCACATTGCAGTAGTTCGTCGGCTCAATCTGAAGGCTGGGCGGGACTTTCGAAAAGAGGTCGAGAGCCCCCACCTTCCGCGGTACCAGGTATGCCGCCTTGTCGACCAGGATCCTC
>CAZGRL010000132.1:0-9829 GCA_964528155.1 uncultured Anaerolineaceae bacterium | reverse complement strand
CACCCCGACGCCGACTCCCACGCCAACCGCAACTGCAACGGCGACCGGGTCACCCATCGGCTGGTGGGACTGCGACTATCTCTATCGGCAGCAGATCACGGTCACCAACAATGACACGATCCAGCTTGGCGCGAACACGATCGCTTCCTTCACCCGCGATACCCAGGATCTGATCAACACGGGCAAACTCCGGTCGGACGGAAATGACTGGCGGGTGGTCTACTGGGATGGTGCGACCTGGAGCGAGATTGCCCAATCGGTCGAGAGCGGATGGGACTCAACCTCTACGGAAACGTGGTTCCGCTTGCAGGCATCCATCGACAGTGGCGCCGACGACGGCAGCTACTATGTCTATTACGGCAATGCTGCTGAGGGCACCACGCCGACGACATTCACCACCTCGGAACAGTCGCTGGATCTAAACACGGCCAGGACGGGCCAGACGGCCGCCGCTATCGACTTCGAGAACTACGTCGAGTACGGCGCGGCGCAAACTGTATCGATCCCGGCAGGGACGTCGCGCTACTGGGAGATCACTCGCTTCCAGATCTTTGTCGACGCTATCGGCTTCACGCCTCCATGCGGCAGCCCCAACGACCTGGCGGCCTTCGTCTTTAGCGCCACGGACAGCAAGGAGAGCGATGAGGTCGCCAACGGCAAGAGCAGCTTGAAGGACGGCGACACATTCGTCGCGAACTGGAACGACTTCACCTGGAGCAGTGGGAGCCGGCCGCGGATCAACGCTGGGACCTGGTATTTTGGGGTGCTCCCGTCCAACCCGGCGCAAAGAGCACCGTCCACCTGCTATCTGCGCTGGGACTTCGATACGACGGGTGGTACTGCCTGGGAGATCGACGTCGACGGGAACTGGGCTACAGACGATGTCGCCGGTTCCATCTATGCCTACAACGTGTATGGTCGTGAGGCTGCCAACGCAGACTTGAGCACGGCTTTGGCTGGTGAAGAGGACAACTCAGGGTCATGCGCCCCGACCGCAACGCCGACGCCAACCGCAACAGCCACCCCGACGGCAACCGCGACACCGGGAACCCTGACTCCCTTGATCGGCTACAGTGACTACGCCGCCTCCGGATACAGACCGCTCAAGTACAGCCTGTACTCCGGTGGGGTCTGGGACACGCCCGGGTCGGACGCCGTGTCGAGTGGCTTCACGCCATCCGGATGGGCGCTCCACTGGAAGGTGGCTTACACCAAACCGGATCGCAATCAGCAAGTGGTCGTGTTCCAGGAGGACTACCTGGGCGGCAGCGACCAGTTGTACGCCTCGATCTGGGATGGGACGAACTGGACTGATGGCGTCGGAGGCGCGCCCGGCTCGGCCAGGGACTTCGGCAACATCATCGAGTCCCAGGGGAGTGACTACCGTCAGTTCGATGCCGCCTACGAACAACTCAGCGGTGACCTGGTGGTGGTCAAGGCGATCAGCACGATTGGGAATGTCTACTACTACGTCTACGACGGGTCGAGCTGGACCGGGGCAATGCAGTCCGTCGGCGATACGAGCCAGACCAGCCCCAATTTCCACTTGTTCGACTGGATAAGGCTTGCATCTGCTCCTGGTTCGAATCGGATCGCTTTCATCGGTATCTACAACGAGATCCAGCAAGGTACGCAGACCAGGGATGACACCTCGGCCATCCAGGCCATGATCTGGAACGGGGATTCGAACACCTGGGGATCGAACATCATCCTCAGCTACCCCGTCACGGACGGGCAAAACATCCATCTCACCGACGCAGCCGACATCGACTTCGTCTCGAGCGGCGCCAATGCCGGACAGGCGGTAGCTGTTTGGGGCAAAGACCAGTACGTCATCGCCAACATCTGGGATCCGTCGGGCGGTTGGGGCTCAGGTACGACGGCCGCAGACCTCGGGTCGGGCAATGATGTGAGATGGGTGCGCCAGGAAGCCGACCCGAATAGCGACGACCTGATCCTGGTCATCGGAGACGTCAACGAGGACATCTACACGGTTCGCTATGACGGTGACTCTCAGTCGTTCGGGACGCCGTTTTCGGCCAACCCGACAACGGCTTATGGGAACTTCGACAACAATCGACCGTTTGATGTCATTTGGGATCTGGCGAGCGGGTCGGGCGATCTCATGCTCGTCTACTCCGACACAGGAGGTATCAGGTACCGGACGTCCAGCGACGGCGGGGCCAACTGGGGGGGTGAACAGACGATCAGCACGGCCCACCAGGCGTACTGGGTCCAACTGGAAAGTGACCCGGACACCAACGATGTCCTGCTCGCCTACCAGGACAGCGCCGATGAACTGCAAGCGTGGACCTGGAACGGTTCGAGTTGGACTTACAAAACCTCGGGGACGGCCATCTCCTCGGATCTCGAGCGGGACGCGAGCCACAACATCGAGCCTTTTGCGTTGAGTGCGGGTGTCTTCACCACCTCCACTCCGACGCCGACCCCGACGCCGACGGCCACGCCTTACGTCTTTGACCTGTGCGATTTCGCCTACCGCAAGCCGATCACGATTGACCACACCAAGGTTACCGGTAACCTGACCGACTATCCGGTTCTCATCAGCCTGACCGACACGGATCTGCGCGACGACGCCCGGAACGACGGCAACGACATCCTCTTTGCTGCCTCGGATGGGTCAACTCAGTTGGCGCACGAAATCGAGTCGTTCGACGGATCGACCGGGGACCTTGTGGCGTGGGTTAAGATCCCCAACCTTTCCTCCTCGATCGATACCGTGATCTACATGTACTACGGCTATCCAGGCCTCAGCGTCGCCACCGAGAATCCGTCGGCGGTGTGGGACAGCGACTACCTGGGTGTCTGGCACTTGTCGGAGAACGGCAATGGTACGGCAGGAGAGTACGAGGACAGCTCGCAGTACGGTAATGACGGCCGGGGAGGGCAAGGCGATCCACTTTACGTGCCTACTCAGGTCGCCGGCTCGATCGGCTACGGCCAGGACTTCAACAATCTTGACGGGAAGTATGACTTCGTGGATGTCGGCAGCGACCCGGTGCTGGACATCACCGGCAACCAGATCACACTCGAAGCCTGGGTTCAGCACAATGTCACTCTACAGGGCGAACGCATTTACGGCATCCTCAACCACAAGGGATGGGACGACGGCTACAGCCTGTGGATGTATGACGATGAATATCAGTGTCCGATCAGCAATCCATTGTGTGTCACGTTCAACCTTCCGGGGTCGGCCTATTCGCTGAGGACAGACACCGTGATCTCGGCCGGATCCTGGCATCACATCGTGGCGACCTATGACGGCTCGACGATGAGGGTCTTCGTCGATGGCGTCCAGGACGGCAACACCCTGCCCAAGTCCGACAACATCACGCCTTCGACGACCTCCAAAGCCGTCTGGCTGGGCCACGGCGATCAGCCGCAGGACCAGGTATGGAGTGCAGAATGGGAGGGTCAGCTCGATGAGATCCGCATCTCGGATGTCGCCCGCTCTTCGGCCTGGGTGACGACCGAGTTCAACAACGAGAGCGATCCGTCCAGTTTCTCTGGCGTCGGGGCCGAGGAGCCGAATTCGGCGTTCTGCACACCTGCGCCCGATCCTTTCTCGCCTTGCGACTGGTCCTATCGCAAACTGATCACCATCAACGCCTCGCAGGTTGCGGCCAATCTCACCGACTTCCCGGTGTTGATCAGTCTGTCTTCGGATGCAGACCTGGCCGCATATGCTCAAGACGACGGCGACGACATCGTCTTCACCTCTTCCGACGGGACCACTCAACTGAGCCACGAGATCGAGTCCTTTGATGGAACCAACGGGGACTTGGTGGCGTGGGTTCGTATTCTGAATCTGTCAAGCAGCCAAGACACAGACATATACATGTACTACGGTAACTCTGACACCTCCAGCGAGCAGGATGTCGAAGGTGTCTGGGATTCCGACTATGGTGCCGTGTGGCACTTGGATGAGACGCCAAGCGACGGGACCGTGGGAGGTCATGAAGATTCCACTGCGAACAACAATCATGGGACGCCGCAGAATTTCGCGGATGGTGGAGGAGGTTCGACAAACGAGACTGGGATAGTCGACGGAGCGGACAGATTCGCTGGCGATGACGATTACGTTACGGTTCCAAGTCCAACAAATGTCAGCCCACCGGTCTATTATACGGCTTCCGCCTGGATTAAAGTGGGTTCGAGCGATCACGGGGAAATCGTAAGTAGGGGCGATACTTATAACATTAGATTGTACGCAGGAGGCGAAATTCAATGTAGCATCTATCGAAGTGGCAGTTGGGATAACAAGAATCCATCAGGCGCAGAAATCACCGATTTCAACAGCTTT
This sequence comes from uncultured Anaerolineaceae bacterium, assembly GCA_964528155.1. Lineage (GTDB taxonomy): Bacteria > Chloroflexota > Anaerolineae > Anaerolineales > E44-bin32. Next base: position 5,505 of record CAZGRL010000132.1, on the reverse strand, counting down.
CACTACATAGCCTGTGGCGTAAATGCAACTGGATCGTTCTATTCCATCGACGGGGTCAATCTACAGCAACAAACCGATACAGGTGTAATTGACTACAGCTTGGGAACAACCGTAGAAATCGGAAGGCACGGCAATGGTAATCCAGGCTACTATTTCCCTGGGATCATTGATGAAGTTCGCATCTCCACGGTTGGGCGGTCGGATGACTGGATCGCCACCGAATACAACAACCAGTACGATCCCTCCAACTTCTATAGCGTCAGCAGCGCCGAAGCCAACGCCAGTTTCTGTGCAGCTGCAGCGGGCACGAACTACCGTTCCATCGGAACGGACTCCGGGACGCTGTATTCGACGGGAAACGCATCCATCAACAGCGGTGAGACGGTCGTCACCTTCGGAGGCGGGGCAAGCCTGCCGGCGGCTAGCGCCGTCGGAGCCGTTGGAGTCGGGGATCAACTGGTCATCGGATCCGAAACCTTCTACATTCTCTCGCGTGACTCGGCAACGCAAGTCACGGTGCAGTCTGCGGCGACATCGACCCACACCAATCAGGCGTACACCATCACCCGCGCCTACAACACGCTCCAGTCCTGGGAAGACGATCGTCAGGGCGATCTGGTATCCGACGACCGGATCGAGGTCGGCGTCGCCTACAAGGACGGCACCTTCAGTGCCGCCACGGACCCTGTACTGACGATCAACGGCTCGATTACGGACTCCACCCACTATCTTCGCCTCACCATTGCTCCCGGCCAGGGGCATGATGGAACCGCAGGGACCGGTGTGGTCATAGATGGCCTGGCCTCCACCCTGTTTGGCATCGATATCCGCGACGACTACACCCGGGTCGATGGGCTCGAACTCAAGCGCTTCCATGACCCCTCGAACGGCGGTGCGGCATCGGTCTTCGTCCGCGACGCGACCAACGTCTTGCTCGAAGACCTCTTGATCCACGACTTCAACGAGCCGGCGCAGTCAGCCAACGGCGTGCGTACGTCGGTGACTTCGGGGACGACCGACAACTTCACCATACGCAATAGCATCATTTACGACGGTGACGCCGCCGGAATCTACGTGGACGATGCGCCGGACGACGTAACGGCGGAGAACGTGACGATCTACGGTATGGCCGTGCGCGGCGTTTACTTGGCCAACGGCACAATGACGGTCACCAACACGATCTCCATGAACAACGGCGGAACGGACACGGACTTCGTCGATGACGTCGCCGGCATGACGCAGTCCTACAACCTTTCAGAGGATGGTACAGCCTCCGGCACCGGATCACTGACCAACAAGCTCGCCTCGGATCAGTTCGTCTCTGTCACCTCGGGATCGGAGGATTTGCATCTCAAGGCTGGGGCGGACGCCATTGATGCGGGAACCAGTCTGGCCGGGTCCTTCAGCGACGACATCGACAGCGACAGCCGCCCGCAAGGATCCGGCTGGGACATCGGCGCGGATGAATATTTCTCAGGAGCAACACCTACGCCGAGCCCGACTCCGACGGCGACATCGACGCCCACCCCGACAGCGACCCCGTCAACTTGCCTGGCGACCATCGTTAACACGGGGAATGCCACGAACTACGGTAGCTCCGGGACCGCGGCCTCGATCACGCACGGGCTCACGATCAACAGCGGTGACGTGGTGGTGGCACTGATTGCGGCGAATGCCACCGGGACCACTATCATGGACAACAACGGCGCCAATGCTTTCACCCAGGCGATACAGGAGAACACTCCTGCATCTGGTGGGACCATGCGCTATGCCATCTATTACCGCGTCGCCGGAGCGTCCGAGCCCTTGAGCTACGCCTGGACATTGGGCAGCTCTCAGTCATGGACGATCGTCATTCGGGTGTTCTCCGGCGTCGATACCACTTCGGTTTGGGATGTGGCACCGTCTGTCAGCACGCGGACCGGGAGTTCCAGTAATGGGACGACAGCCACAGCGCCTTCGATGACCACGGGCACGGCCGGAGCCGTGGGAATCGCGGCGTTCTTCACGGATGGCAATGGAACGACCTATAGTGGGCCGACCAACGGCTACGGCACGCTGATTCAACAAGGCGGGGGACGGTCGGTAGCGAGCGCCATTCGCACCTGGGCCACGGCGGGCTCTACCGGTACAACAAGCGCTACGTTGAGTCCCTCAGACGATTGGGCCGCCCATCAGTTTGCACTGAGACCGGCCACAGTGTCCTGCGCGCCGACAAGCACACCCACGCCGACGGCTACGCCCACCGCCACGGCGACCTCGTCAGGGGTTGTCAGTGTGGACACAACCACCAGCGGCCAGACGACAGGCGGCTCAAGCATGACGATCTCCCACACCACGTCAGGCACGAATCGCTTAATGCTGGTTGGGATTTCGATCAACAATGACGGCTCGGAGACCGTTACTTCCGTCACGTGGAAGGGCACAGAGAATCTCAGCCTGGTTGATACCGTGGCCAACGGCGACGATGCTCGGGTCGAGATCTGGCAGTTGGTGGGTCCCTCCACAGGCACGGGCGATGTCGTCATCAATTTCAGCGCTTCTCTCGAGCAAGGAGCTGTGGCAGGTGTCACGACCTTTGCCGGGGTGAATCAAAGCACACCGCTTGGAACCTTCGCTTCTGCCGTAGGAAACAACTCCAGTCCAGCGACGGTGGACATTCCCTCGGCGGCGGGCGAGCTCGTGTTCGGCGTCGTGTGCATAGAGTACGAACCTGTCATCACTGGCCCAGGCCAGGCACAACTCTGGAACAGAACCAATACGGCCACTACAGGTGAGGTGAGCGGAGCTGGAAGCACCGAGGCGGGCGCGGGTCCTACAGTCACGACGTCGTGGACGATCGCGGATCCAACTTACGAGCATTGGGCCGTCGGGGGGGTGTCGATCAAACCGTGAGCCATATCGACAGGATGATTGCCATGCTGCTGTGGATACACGGTCACGCCGCGAGCATTTCCTTGCCTGCGCTGCCCAGCCTGGCCGTGATACATCCGGCCGGCTTCCTTCGAACTATGTCGCCCCGACGCGAGGCCGGCCTAACCCGACGAGGCGTCGCCTCCGGTGGGCCTATCCGACGAACACGCTTGCCTGATCCCCGGGCGGAGGGGTCCTTCAGGCGGCGTGTGGCCCACGCCCCCCCGGGGGCTGCGGCCTAATCCGGTAGCACCGGCCTGGACCGCCGATCAAGCCCGGGCCGATGACCGAGAGTGGCAGGAAGACGAGCACTTTGGACGATTTCTTCTCGCCAACCGATGAAAACGAAGCAAAGAGCGAGCGGGTCAGCCTCAAAAAGTGGGCCCGCTGGCTCGGTTTATCTTTGCTGCTGCTGATTCTCCTTGTTGGGTGCAGTCTGGCCTCATGGCAGGTGTTTCGACTGACGACCTCACTGACCTCTTCGACATCATCCATCACGGACACGCCAACCCCGAGGGGGATCCGCCTGCCCACCGAGCGGCCCAGCCTGACACCTACGATCACCGTTCCCGCTACGGTGACCCGTACTCCAACTGCAACGCCCACCCCAACTCTGACCCGGACGCTCTCCGGACTTGCGGTGGGCACGGCGACGCGGACGCGGACGAGGACACTGACCCCGACGATCACGCGCACACCTACGCGGACTCCCACCCGGACGCGAACATCGACGAGTGGGCCGTCTCCGACCAACACACCCGTCACGCCATCCAACACGCCAACGGCCTCACGCACCCCGACGATCACACCGACCCCGAGCGATACGCCGACACCAAGCGACACACCCACACCGAGCGACACACCGACGCCGACATCGACGCCGACGAGCACTCCTACGCCAAGCGACACGCCGACACCAACCGATACGTCTCCGCCCAGCGCCACACCGACCCCGAGCGATACGCCGATTCCAACCGATACCCCCAGCCCGACGTCGACGGAGACGAGCACCTCGACAGCGACGGATACCGCAATCCCGACGGACACCGCTACGGCGACGGATACGCCGGTGCCGACGGACACACCGACGGCGACCGACACGCCGCTGCCGACGGATACACCCACCGCGACCGGCACGGCGACGGACACACCACTTCCGACGGCGACGGACACCCCTGGTCCGAGTCCAACGCCCACGGACACCGAGACACCCGGTCCGAGCCCGACCCCGACCGACACGCCGACGGCCACCGAGACGCCGCTGCCGACGGACACGCCCACGCCGACGGAGACGGCGACGGATACGCCATTGCCGACGGCAACGGACACCCCTGGTCCGAGTCCAACGCCTACGGACACCGCGACTCCGGGGCCCAGCCCGACACCCACCGACACGGCGACGGCCACCGAGACGCCGCTGCCGACGGATACGCCCACCGCGACCGGCACGGCGACGGACACACCACTTCCGACGGCGACGGATACCCCTGGCCCGAGTCCGACGCCCACGGACACCGAGACACCCGGTCCGAGCCCGACCCCGACCGACACGCCGACGGCCACCGAGACGCCGCTGCCGACGGATACACCCACGCCGACCGGCACGGTGACGGACACGCCATTGCCGACGGCAACGGATACCCCTGGTCCCAGTCCAACGCCCACGGACACGGCGACGGCGGGGCCCAGCCCGACACCGACGGACACACCGACGGCGACCGACACGCCGCTGCCGACGGACACGCCCACGCCGAGTGATACGCCGACCGCGTCGGACACGCCGGTGCCGACGGATACGCCGACACCGACCGCCACCGACACACTGGGGCCGAGTCCGACGCCGACGGACACGCCGACCGCGACCGAAACGGCGACGGAGACACCGCTTCCGTCGGACACACCGACGCCGACGGCAACGGATACCCCTGGTCCCAGTCCAACGCCCACGGACACGGCGACGGCGGGGCCCAGCCCGACACCGACGGACACACCGACGGCGACCGACACGCCGCTGCCGACGGATACGCCCACACCGACGGGTACGGCGACGGACACACCGCTCCCGACCGACACGCCCACGCCGACGGCCACCGATACGTCCGGTCCGAGCCCGACGCCGAGCGACACGCCGACCGCGTCGGACACGCCGGTGCCGACAGACACACCCACGCCGACCGAGACGGCGACGGACACACTGGTTCCGAGCGACACGCCGACGCCGACGGCCACGGACACACCGGGGCCGAGCCCGACTCCGACCGATACGCCGACCGTGACGGACACTCCGCTGCCAACGGACACGCCCACGCCGACGGGCACGGCGACGGATACGCCAATTCCGAGCGACACCCCGACGCCGACGGATACGCAGACGCCGGGTCCGAGCCCGACGCCGAGTGACACGCCGACGGCCTCGGAGACACCAGTCCCGACGGACACGCCCACCCCGACGAGAACGGCGACGGATACACCGGTGCCTACCGACACGCCGACGCCGACGGCCACCGACACGGCGGGTCCGAGCCCGACTCCGACCGATACGCCGACCGTGACGGACACTCCGCTGCCAACGGACACGCCCACGCCGACGGG